>NZ_VJZC01000245.1 GCF_009377185.1 Streptomyces spongiae | reverse complement strand
GGTGCGGGTTGGGTGTGGCTGGTCGCGCAGTTCCCCGCGCCCCTGTCGGGGCGCGGGTCCGCTCATTTCAGCCCCTCCGGCGTTTGAGGAGCGGGGTCCTGGGGCGAGGACCCTCAGGTCGCGTAGCCCCACGCGCGGGCCAGTTCCGACAGGCGGGGCGGCAGCGTGGTGGCCGGGTCGGCCTGGCGGGCGGCCTGGATGCGGCCCGACTTGATCGTCGTGGACCAGTCGCCGAGCTGAGGCCGGAACGTGCCGTGGTCCTTGGTCCCGTAGTCGAGCATCGAGGGCTCCCACCCGACACCCAGGTAGTCGCAGATGCCCCGCGTCACCTTCTCCGGCTCAGCCGTGAGCTCCTCGTACGTGATGACGTGAGAGGCCAGGTTCTGCCGCGCCTCCTCCAGCTTCTCGCTGTACGACAGGACCTCCGCCGCGATGGCCTCGTGATCGGGATCCGTACGACGGCTCGTCAGCGAAGCGATCACCGCACCGGGGTGACGCAGCAGCACGATGTACCGCGCGTCGGGCCAACATCGACGCAGCCGCGGCCAGATGAGCGTGTTCGGCGGCGTCTTGTCGACGATCAGCTCCTTGCCGCTGCGGGTGAGTTCCAGGTGCAGCAACCGGTCCCACAGCACATGCTCGATCTCGTCCTTGTCGAGTTCGAGCGCCTTCATGGCGTCCGCGGTGAAGTCCCGGGACATATGGACGTGCACCGTCCGCAGATGCATCTCGTGCGGGGCACGGATCCGGCTGTGGCTGTTCAGCAGCACCCGCAGGAGCGTGGAGCCGGACCGGACCGACGAGAGGACGAACACCGGCGACTGAACCAGCCGCGGGGCGCGCGGGGCGACGTACGGCTCCGCCGAGGCCCCGGTTCCGGCCCCGGCCTCGGTGCTTCGAGGCGCGGGCACCGCGTCCAGGTTCCGCTTCGGCGGGCTCACCGCCTCGGCGATCAGCCGGCCCCGGCGCCGCAGGCCCTTACCGATCGCATTGATACGCGGGTCTCGCACGATGACACCTCTCCACTGCCACTTTCGTTGCCCCGTATCCCAGGGGCAACGGGCGAACTTCAGGTGTCACGAAGGAAACGCGCAAGGGTCGCGACGGGCCGTGCACCCGCCGCGACCTGCGCGTTTACCTCTTTCTTAATTCTTGCTGCGAATCCCGCGAAACGGAATCACTACTTCTGCACGGACAGCCGCAGCGTCTTCACCTCGAAGGGGCGCAGCGACACCGGTACCGCGTTCCCCTCCGTGGCCACCGTCTCCAACGGGCGCTCCAAGAGGTCGGTCACCTCCGCCCCGGCGAGCGGGAAGCCGGTGCGCAGCACGCCCTCGGCGCGGCCGCCACGGGACTCGTACAGCCGGACCACGACGTCGCCGGAGGCGTCGTCGGCCAGCTTGACCGCCTCCACCGTCACGCCCGCGCCGTCGACCGACACGACCGGCTCGGACGGGCCGGCCGCTTCGGCGATCCGCAGCGGGAGGTTCAGCGCGTAGCCCTCGGCGACCGCGTCCTCGACACTCGCGCCCGGCAGGAGCGCGTACGTGAAGCGGTGCCTGCCCTGGTCGGCCTCCGGGTCGGGGATGCGCGGGGCGCGGACCAGGCTGAGGCGGACCGTGGTGGTCGTACCGCCGTCCTCGCGGACCGTGCGGGAGACGTCGTGCCCGTAGGTGGAGTCGTTGATCACCGCCACGCCGTAGCCGGGCTCGGCGATGTGCACCCAGCGGTGGCCGGAGACCTCGAAGCGGGCCGCCTCCCAGCTGGTGTTGGTGTGGGTGGGGCGCTGGATGTGGCCGAACTGGATCTCCGCGGAGGAGTGGGGCGCCCGGATGTCGACCGGGAAGCCCGCCTTGAGGAACTTCTCGGCCTCGTGCCAGTCGATGTCCGTCTCGAAGTCGATACGGGGGCTGCCGGCCCGGAGGGTGATCGTCTGGGTGATCTTCGAGCCCTTGCCGAAGGAGCGCTCGACGCGGATCGCGCCCCGCAGCGGGTCCTCCTCGACCACCGTCACGGAGTCCGCGTCCAGCAGGTCCGAGTAGCGGTTCTTGTAGTGCTTGTCGACGTCCCAGGCGTCCCAGTAGTTCGGGAGGTCCGTGTGCAGCCGGAGCAGGTTGCCCTTGTCGGCGAGCACCTCTCGGCCCCCGGCCCGCAGGTCGCGTACGGAGGCCAGGGTGCCGTCCTCGGCGACCTCCACCCGGACGAGGCCGTTGTCGAGGACGCGCCCGGTGACCATCACCGGGTCCGTGCCCTCACCGGCGCCCAGCGGCGCGCTGCCGTTGGCCGGGACGACCGTGTGGGTCAGGGAGCCGTCCGCCGCCCGGACCACCTCGCTGCGCTCCAGCGGGCTCGTGTTGAACACGCGTGCCTCGCCGCCGCCGAGTGCCGTGATCGCCTCGGCGGTCAGCTCCTCGACCTCCTTCGCGACCCGCGCGTACTCGGCCTCGGCCTCCCGGTGCACCCAGGCGATCGACGATCCCGGCAGGATGTCGTGGAACTGGTGGAGCAGGACCGTCTTCCACAGGCGGTCGAGCTTCTCGTACGGGTAGGAGTACCCCGGCGCGTGCAGCGCGGCCGTGGTCGCCCACAGCTCGGCCTCGCGCAGGATGTGCTCGGAGCGCCGGTTGCCCTGCTTGGTGCGGGCCTGGGAGGTGTACGTGGCGCGGTGCAGCTCCAGGTAGAGCTCGCCGACCCAGACGGGGGCGTCCGGGTACTCCTCGCGAGCGGCCTTGAAGAAGTCGTCCGGGTGCTCGACAACGACCTTCGGCGAGCCCTCCAGGTCGGCCAGCCGGCGCGCCCGCTCCATGATCTCGCGGGTGGGGCCGCCACCGCCGTCACCCCAGCCGAAGGGGGCCAGGGAGCGGGTGCCGCCGCCCTTCTCCGAGTACTGGCGGACGGCGCGGTCCATCTCCTCGCCACTGAAGCGGGCGTTGTAGGTGTCGACCGGCGGGAAGTGGGTGTAGATGCGGGTGCCGTCGATGCCCTCCCACCAGAAGGTGTGGTGGGGGAACTTGTTCGTCTGGTTCCAGGAGATCTTCTGGGTGAGGAACCACTCGTTGCCGGCGAGCTTGGCGAGCTGCGGGTAGGCGGCGGTGTAGCCGAAGGAGTCCGGCAGCCACACGCCCTTGGTCTCGACGCCGAAGTGCTCGATGAAGAACCGCTTGCCGTGGATGAGCTGGCGGGCCATGGCCTCGCCGCCGGGCAGGTTGCCGTCGGCCTCGACCCACATGCCGCCGACGGGCGCCCACTGGCCCTTCTTCACGGACTCCTGGATGCGCGCCCAGACGTGCGGGTAGTTGTCGCGCACCCACTCGTACTGCTGGGCCTGCGAGCAGGCGAAGATGAAGTCGTCGTACTCGTCGGCGAGCGACGTCACGTTCGAGAAGGTGCGGGACGTCTTGCGCTTGGTCTCGCGGATGGGCCACAGCCAGGCGGAGTCGATGTGGGCGTGGCCGACTCCGGAGACCGTGTGGGCGCTGGCGTGGGCGGGCTTGGCCAGGACGGGGGCGAGGACCTCGCGGACGGCCGCGGCCGACCCGGAGATGTCGTCGAGGTCCACGGTGTCCATGGCCCGGTCCAGGGCGTGCATGATCTCGTGGCGGCGCGGGTCGTGCGCTTCGAGGTGGACCATCAGTTCGCGCAGCACCTGGAGGTCCAGGTCGAGGTGCCAGACGTTCTCGTCGAGGACGGCGATGTCGGCGCGCTGGAAGGTGTAGATCGGCTTGTCGCCGGCGGTGAGGATGTCGCCCATCGGCGTGATCTTGGAGAAGCCCTCGGCAAGGATGTCCGGGTTGGACGCCGCCTCGACCAGGTAGTCGACCGATTCGCCGCCCACCGCCGGGTTGGCGATCGGCACGTACTGGTTGAGCGGGTTGACCGCCTTGAGCGGCTTGCCGTCCGTGAGGTGGACCAGGGCCTCGGCCTGGTTGCCGGGCCAGTCGCCGATGAACCCGAGGTCGATGACGGCCTCGACGCGCTTGCCGGCCCACTCGGCGGGCACCCGGCCGCGCATGCGGAACCAGGTCGTGCCCCAGGGCGGGCCCCACGGGGTGTCCATCGCGAACGGCTTGTACGGGGCGGCCGCCGCCTCCTCGAAGGAGACCGGCTCGCCGGGGGCCTGCCAGGCCTCGACCTCGAAGGGCACGGATGCGGAGTGGATCGCGGGCTTGATGCGCTGGTCGTGGACGCGCTGGACGCGCTCCTCGATCCGGCGGCGTTCGTCATGCATGGAAGAAGGTCTCCTGGGGACTGTGCGGGGCTCGCCTGAGCCGACCGTACGGGGCTCTACTTGAGGTACGCCATGCCCGGGTGGACGGCCGTGTAGCCGTCGACCAGCCTGCGGGCCACGTTCACGGAGTCGACGAGCGGGTGCAGCGCGAAGGCCTTCACCGCGGTCGTACGGGCGCCCGACTCGGCCGCCGACAGGACCTCGCGCTCGACGGCCTTGACCGCGCACACCAGGCCGGTGGCGTGGTCGGGCAGCGGGTCGACCGCCACGGGGTGGGCGCCGTTGGCGTCGACGAGGCAGGGCACCTCGATGACGGCCTCGGTGTCGAGGACCGCGAGGGTGCCCTTGTTGCGGACGTTGAGGATCAGGGTGGTGCGCTCGTCGCGGGCGATGGCCCGCATCAGGGCGAGGGCGACCTTCTCATAGCCGCCGGACAGGTCGTCGGCGTCGCGCTCGCCGGCGCCCGCGCTCTCCCGGTTCTCCGCCATGTAGGTGGCCTCGCGCTCGGCGCGGGTGCGGTCCCAGGCCTTGAGGGCGTCGGCGTCGGGGCGCCGCATCTCCTCGTAGAAGTGGGCCTGCTGTTCGCGCAGGAACGCGCCGCGGGTCTTCTCGGCCTCCTGGTAGGCGCGGACGGCTTCCCGGTTGAAGTAGTAGTAGTGCAGGTACTCGTTAGGGACCGCGCCGAGGGACTGGAGCCACTCGGGGCCGAAGAGCTTGCCCTCCTCGAAGGAGCCGAGCAGGTCGCGGTCGGCGAGCAGGCGCGGGAGCTCGTCACGGCCCGCGACGCGCAGGCCCCGGACCCAGCCGAGGTGGTTGAGGCCCACGTAGTCGATCCACGCCTCGCCCGGCTCGGCGCCGAGCACCCGGGCGATACGGCGGCCGAGGCCGACCGGCGAGTCGCAGATGCCGATCACGCGGTCGCCGAGGTGGCGGGACATGGCCTCGGTGACCAGTCCGGCGGGGTTGGTGAAGTTGATGACCCAGGCGTCGGGGGCGAGCCGGGCCACGCGCCGGGCGATGTCGACGGCGACGGGCACCGTGCGCAGTCCGTAAGCGATACCGCCTGCGCCGACCGTCTCCTGCCCGAGGACGCCCTCCGCGAGGGCCACCCGCTCGTCGTCGGCGCGCCCTTCCAGGCCGCCGACGCGGATGGCGGAGAACACGAAGTCGGCGCCACGCAGGGCCTCGTCGAGGTCGGTGGTGGCGGTCACCTCAGGTGCGTCGGGCACGCCTGCGGCCTGCTCGGCGAGGACGCGGGTCACGGCGGACAGCCGCTCCGCGTCCAGGTCGTGCAGGACGACACGAGTCACCCGGCCCTCGGCACGGTCGCCGAGGAGCGCCCCGTACACGAGCGGCACCCGGAACCCGCCACCGCCCAGAATCGTCAGCTTCACGCGACTACCACCTTTGCCGTACTTCCGGGTACCCGCCTCACGCCGGCACCACCTCCACGCCCGCCTCCTCCAGCGACGACCGCGTGGCGGGGTCGACGGGCGCGTTGGTCACCACCATGTCCAGATCCTCGGGTCCGCAGACCCGTGCCATGCCCGTGCCCGGGAACTTCGCGCGGTCGGCCAGCAGGACGACCTTGTCCCCGGCCTTGATCATGGCGCGCTTGACGGGCACCTCGACGACGGTGGTGTCCATCACGTGCCCGCCCGGCCGCACCCCGCTGGTGCCGAGGAAAAGCCAGTCCGCGTGCAGCTGGCGCAGGTTGTCCTCGGTCAGGAAACCGACGAGCGAGCGGTACTCGCGGCGGAGCATGCCGCCCAGCAGCACCAGTTCGATGCCCTCGTCGTCGGCGAGTTCCTCGTAGACCACCAGGTTGCTGGTGATCACGGTGAGCCGGCGGCCGTGCAGCTGCCGGGCCAGCCGGTAGGCGGTGGTGCCGATGTCGAGCAGTACGGACTGGCCGTCCCGGACCAGCGAGGCGGCCTTCGCCGCTATCGCGTCCTTCTCGGGCACACGCATCTCCGCCACCTCGGCGAAGGGCTGGTCGCCCTCCTCCACCACCGCGCCGCCGTGCACGCGGGTGAGCAGTCCCTCCTCCTCCAGTTTGACGAGGTCACGCCGGACGGTGGCGGGGCTCACGCCGAGCTGTTCGGAAAGGTCGGTGACCGCCGCGGGGCCGCCGGACCGCAGGGCCCGGAGGATGAGTTGGTGTCGTCGTTCTGCCAGCACCCGCTGAACAGTACTCGTCATCTTCAATCATTTCCATGCTCACTTCTGCTTGACTCTTGCCAAATCCCCGGGATGCGCGCACGATCCTGTGCATCAAAATCACGAGCTTGTGGTGACGCGCTCAAAAACGATCGTGGACGCCGGTGACGAGAGGATGCGCGCGTGGACGACGACCGGCCCGATGTACTGCTGACCGGGCTGCTCTTCTACGACCTCGTCCTCACAGGGCTGGGCAAGCCGCCGACGCCCGGCGAGGAGATCTGGACCGACGGCATGGGCTGCGGTCCGGGCGGCATCGCCAACCTGGCGGTCGCCGCCTCCCGCTTCGGCCTCACCACCTCGCTGGCCACGGTCTTCGGTGACGACTTCTACGGCGAGTACTGCCGTGACGTCCTCGACGGCCAGGAGGGCATCGACCTCTCGCTGTCCCGCACGGCGGAGGGCTGGAACACGCCGGTCACGGTCTCCCTCGCGCACGGTCACGACCGGGCGCTGGTCACCCACGGCCAGGAACCCCCGTACACCCAGGACGAGTTGATGGGCGACCCGCCCGGTGCGCGCACCGCCCTGGTGCACATCGAGGCCGAGCCCCGCGAGTGGCTCGCCAAGGCGGCCGCGAACGGCACGCACATCTACGCGGATGTCGGCTGGGACCCCACCCAGCAGTGGTCCTCGGCCCTCCTCGACCAGCTGTCCCTGTGCCATGCCTTCCTCCCGAACGAGACCGAGGCGATGGCGTACACGCGCACCGACAGCGCGGTCGCCGCCCTCGGCACCCTGTCGGAGCTGGTGCCGGTGGCCGTGGTCACGCGCGGCGGAGAGGGCGCGGTCGCCGTGGACCAGACGACCGGCGAGTACGCCGACGTGCCCGCCCTGGACGTCGACGTACTGGACGCGACGGGCGCCGGGGACGTCTTCGGGGCGAGCTTCGTCGCGGCCTCGCTGGGCGGCTGGCCCCTCGCCGAGCGGCTGCGCTTCGCGGTGCTCGCCGCCGGCCTGTCCGTGGGCCACCACGGCGGTGCCCTGGCGGCGCCCGGCTGGTACGGGGTCCACGAGTGGTGGCGCACGCTGGAGGACCCCGCGCTGCGGCGCGCGTACGGCTTCCTCGCCGACCGGCTGCCGGCCGACCCGGGGCCGCCTCTCCCCCACGCCCCTGTCACGCCGCCAGTCGGCACCCCCCACTGACCCCCACCTGAATCAAAGACATCCGAAAGGCGGTGGGAGCTTTGCGGCTCTCACGAAGGAGCCTGCTCCGCGCGGGCCTGGCGGGCACGGCCGCCACGGCGCTCGGCGGACTGGCATCCGGTTGTGCCGTCCCGACCGGTTCGACCGGCCGGAACATGGTCCTGTGGTACTGGGACGGCGGCCTCGGCGACACGGTCGTCAAGAAGGCGAAGGCCCGGTACGGCGGCAGCGTCAACCTGCGGGCCATCAAGATCGGCGGCTACTACCGGTCCAAGCTGATCACCACGATGGCAGGACAGGCGCACCTCCCCGACATCGCGGGCCTCAAGGGCGAGGACATGGCGTCGTACCTGCCCAACGCGGACCAGTTCGTGGACCTCAGGACGCTGGGCGCCGAGAAGTACAAGAGCCAGTACCTGCCGTGGAAGTGGGACCAGGGCATCGCCGACGACGGCACGATGATCGGCTTCCCGATCGACTGCGGTCCGGTCGCGCACTACTACCAGTTCGAGGTGTTCCGCAAGGCGGGCCTGCCGTACGAACCCGCTGACGTCGCCAAGGAGCTGAACACCTGGGAGAAGTTCTTCGCGGCGGGCGAGCAGCTGCGCAAGCGAATACCGGGATCCTCGCTGCTCACCGACGTCACCAGCGTCTTCGAGAACGCGGTGCAGCAGGGCAGCAAGCGGTACGTCGACAAGGACCGGAACTTCATCGGCGACCAGGAGCACGTGCGCCAGGCCTGGGCGCTCGCGGTGGAGGCCAAGCGACGCAGACTCGTCTCGAACCTCGTCACGGGGACACCGGACCAGATATCGGCGGTGGAGGACGGCAAGCTGCCCAGCCAGTTGGGCGCCTCATGGGCGGCCTACGACATCAAGAACGGCATGCCGAAGACCAAGGGCAAGTGGCGGGTCACCGACATGCCCGTGCGGCCCGCCAACAACGGCGGCTCGTTCCTGTCGATCACCAAGGCGTGCCGGGAGCCCGAGCGGGCCTTCGAGATCATCGCCTGGATGCTGAACGCGGCCAACCAGGCCTCGGGTTACGTCGACGCCGGCCTGTTCCCCTCCACCCCGGCCAGCTACGAGCTGAAGCAACTGCGCGAGCCCGACCCCTTCTTCGGCGGCCAGGTCACGACGGACGTCTTCGGCCCCGCCGCGCAGAAGATCGTGGTCGCCTACAACAGCCCGTACGACGTGGCGCTCGGGCAGCCGATCAAGGACGAGATCAAGAACGTCGGCGTCCTCGGCAAGGACCCGGAGAAGGCATGGAGTGACGCCATGAGCAAGTGCCGGCGCATCGCGAAGCACCTGGGGGTGAGCTACTGATGGCCACGGTCCCCGCGCTTCAAGAGCCCCCGGCCGTCGTGGCGGACGCGCCCGCCGCGCAGCCGAAGAAGGGGTTCCGCAAGTACTGGCACCTCTACGTCGCGATCTCCCCCTTCTATCTGCTCTTCCTGTGCTTCGGTCTGATCCCGGTGGGCTTCTCGCTCTACCTGTCCTTCCACCGCTGGGACGGGCTCGGCTCGATGGAGTGGGCGGGGCTCTCCCAGTACCAGTACCTGCTGAGCGACAGCGACTTCTGGGCCTCGATCGGCAACACCCTGATCATCTGGGCGCTGGCCACCTTCCCCATGATCTTCCTGGCGATGCTGACGGCCGTGATGCTCAACTCGGCCGTCCGCTTCAAGAACGTCTACCGCTTCGCCTACTTCCTGCCGAACGTCACCTCGGTGGTGGCGATCGCGATCATCTTCGGCTCGGTATTCTCCACCAACTTCGGCCTGGTGAACGCCCTGTTGCAGGCCGTGGGTATCGACCAGGTGGCGTGGCTGAACACACCGTGGGGCATCAAGGTCGCCATCGCGACACTGATGACCTGGCAGTGGACCGGCTACAACGCGATCATCTTCCTCGCCGGACTCCAGACCATCCCGAGCGAGCTGTACGAGGCGGCACGCGTGGACGGCGCCGGGCCCGTGCAGACCTTCTTCCGGGTCACGCTGCCCCTGCTGCGGCCGACCCTGCTGTTCGTACTCGTGGTCTCGACGGTGACGGGCCTGCAGAGCTTCACCGAGGCGCAGGTGCTGCTGCAGAACACCTCCAACGACTCGACGTTCTCCGGCGGCCCCGACCACGCGGGCCGGACGATGGTCCTCTACTTCTTCCAGCAGACCTTCGACAACAACGACTTCGGCTACGGCGCCGCCGTGGCGTGGGGCATCTTCCTCGTCGTCGTCCTCTTCTCGATCATCAACTGGCGCCTGGTGAAGCGCCGGGGCGAAGAATAGGGAGGCCGCACACCATGGCATCCATCAAGGGATCACGGCGTCGGGGTGTCGCCCTCCACGCGGTCCTGGTCATCGGGCTGCTGCTCTCGGCCTTCCCGTTCTACTGGGCCGTGATCATGTCGACGCACACGTCGTCGGAGATCTTCTCCTACCCGCCGAAGCTGCTGCCCGGCTCGCACTTCCTTCAGAACGTCCGCAGTCTCTTCGACAACATCGGCTTCTTCGGTTCGATGTTCAACTCGCTGCTCGTCGCGGTCTCGGTGACCTTCCTGGTCCTGTTCTTCGACTCGCTGGCGGCGTTCGTCTTCGCCAAGTTCGAGTTCCCGGGCCGCGGGCTGCTGTTCGCCCTGCTGATGGCGATCTTCATGGTGCCGACGCAGCTGGCGATCATCCCGCAGTTCGTGATCATGGCGAAGATCGGCTGGATCGGCTCGATGACGGCGCTGATCGTGCCCGCGGCGGCCAACGCGTTCGGCATCTTCTGGATGCGCCAGTACATGAGGAGCGCCATCCACGACGAGTTGCTGGACGCCTCGAAGCTGGACGGGGCGAACTTCCTGCGCCAGTACTGGCACGTGGCGCTGCCGGTGGTCCGGCCGGGCCTCGCGTTCCTCGGCATCTTCACCTTCATGGGCCAGTGGAACGACTACGCCTGGCCGCTGATCGCCCTCACCAACCCGGACAACGTGACCCTCCAGGTCGCCCTGTCCCAGCTCAACGGCGTGCACGGCACGACCGACTACGGAATGGTCATGACGGGCGCGCTCCTGGCTCTCATCCCGCTGCTGATCGTCTTCGCGGTCGGCGCCAAGCAGATCATCGCCGACCTCGGCAAGGGAGCCATCCGGTGATACCCGGCGATCCGTTGACCGCGCTGCGCCCGTGGGAGGCACCGGAGGTGACCTCCTGGGGCCGGATGCCGATGAGCGCGGTGGACCGGCGCGAGGGCGCCCTGTCCCTCGACGGCCGGTGGCGCTTCCAGCTGCTGCCGTCGCCCGACGTGGAGCCCGGCCCCACGTGGTCCTCGTCGTCGGTCCCCGGGGTGTGGACGATGCAGGACACGACCGACCTGCCGCAGTACACCAACGTCCGGATGCCGTGGGCCGAGTTCCCGCCGCACTCCCCCGCCACGAACCCCACGGGCGTGTACGAGCGGGAGGTGGACATCCCCGCCGACTGGGCCGGACGCCGGATCGTGCTCCAGGTGGGCGCCGCCGAGAGCGTGCTGCTCGTGCACGTGGACGGGCGGCCGGTGGGCGTCTCCAAGGACTCGCACCTGGCGGCCGAGTTCGACCTCTCCGGTGCCGTACGGCCCGGGGAGTCCGCCACCGTACGGCTCACCGTCGTGAAGTGGTCCGACGCCTCGCACATCGAGGACCAGGACCAGTGGTGGCACGGCGGGATCACCCGTTCGGTGCTGCTGTACGCGACGGACCCGCTGCACCTCGCGGACGTGACCGTGCGGGCGCGGTGCGACGGCGGGCTGCGGGTGGACTGCCGGGTGCGGTCGGCGGCGGGCGCGCTGCCCGACGGGTGGTACGTCACGGGGGATCTGGATGACCGGCCCCTAGGGCCTGTGTCGAAAGTGGCGCCTGCCGGGCGACGCCTGGCACGCACTCTCGCCGCACCGGGCGAAAGCCCAAGTACGTCCAGTACGAGGGCTTCCACCCGGCACGCCGAGAGCACGCACCAGACGCCGCCCGGCCCGCCCTTCGGGCGGACGACGCCACTTTCGACACAGGCCCTAGCGCAGGACGCCGAGTTCGACCGGCTGAACGCCGAGGACGAGCGCGTCTCCGAGTTCCTGGGCGAGGCCCGCCTGTGCACCACCGTGCCCGACGTGCGCGCGTGGACCGCCGAGACACCCGAGCTGTACGGCCTGACCGTGCGCCTGCACCGGGCCGACGGTTCCGTCGCCGACACCTCCACCCACCGGGTGGGCTTCCGCGAGGTCGAGATCCGCGGCCGGGACCTGCTGGTCAACGGCGAGCGGGTCTACATCCGCGGCGTGAACCGGCACGACTTCCACCCGCTCACGGGGCGGACGGTGTCGTACGACGACATGCGCGCCGACCTGGTGACGCTGAAGCGGTTCGGCTTCAACGCGATCCGCACCGCCCACTACCCGAACGACCCGGCGCTGTACGACCTCACCGACGAGCTCGGCTTCTACGTCGTGGACGAGGCGAACATCGAGTCGCACGACCACGCCCACGAGATCGCCGACGACCCGCGCTACACGTCCGCCTTCGTGGACCGCGTCTCACGCATGGTGCTGCGCGACAAGAACCACCCCTCCGTGATCATCTGGTCGCTGGGCAACGAGTCCGACTACGGCGCCAACCACGACGCGGCCGCCGGCTGGGTGCGCCGCCACGACCCGACCCGGCCGATCCAGTACGAGGGCGCCGCCAAGCTGGACTGGGCGGCCACCGACGACGCCTCCGACATCGCCTGCCCGATGTACGCGCCGATCGAGGACTGTGTCGCCCACGCGCTGTCCGGTGAGCAGACCCGGCCGCTGATCCAGTGCGAGTACTCCCACGCCATGGGCAACAGCAACGGCACGCTCGCCGACCACTGGGCGGCCATCGAGTCCACCCCGGGTCTTCAGGGCGGCTTCATCTGGGAGTTCTGGGACCACGGCATTCTCCAGCGGGTGAGCGACGGAAGACCGGCCGGGCGCGCGGGCGCGGGGCTGTACGAGGGCGGTGTCGCCGCACCGGGCCTGCGCTGGGCCTACGGCGGTGACTTCGGCGAGACGATCCACGACGGCGCGTTCATCGCCGACGGCGTGGTCTTCCCCGACCGCACGCCCAAGCCCGCGCTGTACGAGCACCGGGAGATCGCCGCGCCGGTACGGCTGTCCGTGGAGGGCGAGGGCACCTGGCGGGTGTTGCGGGTGCACAACCGGCAGCACTTCCGCGATCTGTCGTGGCTGGCCGCCGAGTGGGAGTTCGCCGCCGCCGACGGAGGCAGCTGGACGGTGCCCGCCGAGCTGCCCGACGTCCCGCCCGGCGGCGCGGCGGTGATCGACCGACCGGAGGTCCTCGACGGGGCCGGCGAGATCTGGCTGACCCTGCGTGTGACGACGGCCGCCGACGAGCCGTGGGCGCCGCGCGGCACCGAGGTGTGCGGCCCTCAGGTGCGCTGGTACGAGGCCGACGCGGGCGAGCCGGTGGTGGGTCTCCAGGAGGACGCCGCCGACGGGTCCGTCCGGGACGGCTTCGGTCACCTCATCCCCGCTGCGGGCGGCTCCGGTTCCGACGCGGCACCCGGGACCGACGCCGACGGCCTGCTGCTGCACCCGCTGCTCACCGCGCCGCCCGTGCTGTGTCTGTGGCGCGCCCCCACCGACAACGACGTCCTCGGCGGCATGGCCGGCCGTTGGCGCGACTGGGGCCTGGACCGCCTGAAGCGCGAGACCGTCTCCGTGGAGCGCAAGGGCGCCCAGGTCCGGGTGCGGTCCCGCTGGGCCACGGCCGCCGGGGCGGTCGAGCACGAGCAGACGTTCACCGCCTTGCTGGACGGCCGGGTGTTCGTCGAGGAGACGGCGGTACTGCCCGAGGAGCTGACGGACGTGGCCCGGGTGGGCACCGTCTTCGAGACCGTCGCCGGGCTCGACCGCTTCGCGTGGTACGGGCAGGGCCCCTGGGAGAGCTACCCGGACCGAGCCTTCGGGGCGCCCGTGGGGCACTACTCGGCCGCCGTGGACGAGCTGTTCACCCCGTATCTGCGCCCGCAGGAGAGCGGGGGCCGGCACGGCGTGCGCCACTTCTCGCTCACCGGGGACGGCGGCCACGGGCTGGCCGTACGCCTCGACGGACCCCGCCAGGTCTCCGTGAGCCACTACCGCGCCGAGGACCTGACGGCCGCCGCGCACCACGACGAACTGGTGCCCCGGCCCGCCTGCGTGGTCCACATCGACGCGGCCCACCGGGGCGTCGGCACCTCCTCATGTGGGCCGGACACCTCGCCCTCGTACCTCGTTCCGCCGGGCACCCATCGCTGGAGCTGGACCCTGCGCACCCTGTGAAACCCCTCCTCCCTCGACTCCACCCCCCGCCT
>NZ_VJZC01000244.1 GCF_009377185.1 Streptomyces spongiae | reverse complement strand
CCGTCGGGGTCGGGTGGGCCGCTTACGAGAAGCTGAACGGGAACATCACGTCCGACACCGAGGCGGCGAAGGAGCTCGCCCGGTACGAGAAGGAGCGCCCCACCGCGCTGGTGCGTGACGCGCAGAACATCCTGTTGATCGGGTCGGACACACGGTCGGGAGCGGGCAACCGCAAGTACGGGCGGGACTCCGGCACCGAGCGCTCCGACACCACGATCCTGCTGCACCTCGCGGCCGACCGGCGCAGCGCCACCGCGGTGTCCCTGCCCCGCGACCTGATGGTGAACGTGCCCGGTTGCCGCAGGCGGGACGGGACGCGGGCCGAGCCCATGTTCACCATGTTCAACCGCGCCTTCCAGACAGGCGGGTCGGCGTGCACGATCCGTACGGTCGAGAAGCTGACGGACATCCGCGTCGACCACCACATCGTGGTGGACTTCCGCGGCTTCAAGAAGCTGGTCGACGCGCTCGACGGGGTCGAGGTCTGCCTGGCGAAGCCGGTCAACGACAAGGCGGCCAAGCTACGGCTGCCCGCGGGCAGGGTGCGGCTCAACGGCGAACAGGCACTGGGTTTCGTACGCGCCCGAAAGTCCATGGGTGACGGCAGCGATACCGAGCGGATGGGCCGCCAGCAGCGGTTCCTCGGCGCGCTGGTCAGCAAGGTGAAGAGCAACGGCGTCCTGCTGAACCCGGTGAAGCTCTACCCCGTGCTCGACGCGGCCACTTCGGCACTCACGACGGACCCGGATCTGGCCAGTTTGCGCGGTTTGTACGACCTCGTGCGCGGCTTGCGCACGATCCCTACGGAAAAGGTGCAATTCCTGACCGTGCCCCGTCGTTCGTACCCCTACGACGCCAATCGCGATCAACTCGTGGAACCCGCGGCCGACAAACTCTTCGCACGGCTGCGCGCAGATACCCCCGTGACGGTGGTCACGGAGAATAGGGAGGAATCCGACTCAAAAAGCCGCAATGCGGCGCCGGGAGTGGGGGGTCGGGATGAACGCCGAGCCGGAAAGAATCCGTACAGGGAGTCGAACGCGGTCCCGCACGCCTACAGCGAGTCCTTCGAGGACACGCGCGAGGAGGGCTCCCATGAGTCCGATCCGACTCCCACTTTCCGCGGCAGCACCGCCGCCGAAGACGGCTGCAGGTAAAACGCACGTCAACACAGGGAACAAACGCGCTAAGAAATGGGCGGATTGCCCGGGTGTATGGACGTGGAATTTGTCACCGCCGTCGCTTGATGCCTAATCGGGCGGATAGTGTGAGCGATCCGGTGTGCCGGGCCTTCTTCGGCCGCGCACCACTTGCACGAGACCCGAGCGTCTTTTGAGGGGGAAGACGCTGCGTGGACCCAACGGAGGAATGGACAACCGTGGACGCGCAAGGCCGTGGGCGGGCGGACGACATCGACCCCGCAGACCAGTGGGTACTCAACCCGACCACCGGTGAATACGAATTGCGACTGACTCCTTCCGCACCGCAGTCAGCGGGTGTGCCGAGGCCCCGGAGGGCCGGTGCGGGCGCCATGGGGACGCGGACCGCCGGTCCCCGTGCGGGGACCGTCACAGCGGGAGCGGGCACGCGCGAGATGCCCGAGGTGGTGCCGGGGCAGCGCCGTCGGCGTGGTGCGCCGGCCGAGCCGCCGCCGGGGCGCCGCCGGCCGAAGGGCAAGTCCAAGGGCAAGAAGATCCTTGTCTGGACGGGCGGCACGCTGGCCTTCGTCCTCGTCGCCGGAAGCGCCGCGGGCTACTTCTACTACGAGCACCTCAACAGCAACATCACGTCCGTCTCCGACGACGGCGCGAGCACCGGCGGCTTCAGCAAGGACCGCGCGATCAACGTCCTGATCATCGGTACCGACAAGCGCAGCGGCAAGGGCAACAAGGGGTACGGCGACGCCGGAAGCGTCGGCCACGCGGACACCACGATCCTGCTGCACGTCTCCAAGGACCGTACGAACGCGACCGCGATGAGCATCCCACGGGACATGATCGTGGACATCCCGGACTGCCCGACCACGCTGGCGGACGGCACCAAGAAGGACATCCCGGGCACGCCCAAAACCCGCTTCAACGTGAGCCTCGGCCAGGACGAACGGACGCCGAGCTGCACCATGCGGACCGTCACCGAGCTGACCGGGATCAAGCCCGACCACTTCCTGGTGGCCGACTTCAACGCGGTGAAGACGCTGACCAGCGCGGTCGGCGGCGTCGAGGTGTGCCTGAACAAGGCCCTCGACGACCCGAAGTCGAAGCTGAAGCTGTCCGCGGGCAAGCACACGATCGAGGGCGAGGAGGCGCTGGCCTTCGTCCGCACCCGGCACGCCGTCGGCTTCGGCAGCGACCTGGACCGGATCAAGCTCCAGCAGCAGTTCCTCAGCTCGCTGATGCGCAAGCTGTCGTCGAACGACACGCTGACCAGCCCGTCGAAGATGCTGAAGCTGGCCGAGGCGGGCACCAAGGCGCTCACCGTCGACTCGACGATCGCGGACCTGCGCAAGCTCGCCTCGCTCGGCCAGGAGATCGGCAAGGTCAAGACCAAGAACCTGACCTTCACGACCGTGCCCGTGGTCGACAACACCGACGGCGCGACCGTGCTGCCCACCCCGGTCAAGGCCCAGGAGCTGTTCGACACGATCAAGGACGACGTCTCGCTCTCCGAGGTGAAGAAGAAGGAGAAGGAGAAGGAGGCCGCGAAGCTCAAGGGCTCGCGGGCGAAGGCCTCCGACGTCCGGGTCGACATCTACAACGGCGGCGCCCCGGCAGGCAGCGCACAGGAAACTCTTACGTACTTGCAGAACGATGAGGGCGTGACCAAGTCCAGTCAGCTCGGCAACGCCGACAAGACCCTGGCCAAGACGACCCTCGCGTACGATCCCGACCAGGCCGACCAGGCTCGCAAGCTGGCCGACCTCCTGGGCCTGTCCGCGTCGGCGCTGCAGCCGGGTGAAGGCAACAGCGAGACCAACGACCAGGGGCTGCCCGCGATGGTCCTCACCCTCGGCAAGGACTTCAAGGGCGCCGGATCGGCGAGCACGTCGGGGGCCGACCTCGACGTCCAGAAGAACACGGCGGACAAGGAAACGTGCGCCGGTTGATGACCTGACGGGGTCATTCCGCGTCTAACACCGCGCGAGATGTGTCCGGGCCGGACACGAGAGCGCGTCCCGAGCGGGCGTGCGCGTGTCCGGCCCGGGCGTATCCCGTGGTGTACGGGTCGGCGGTACGACGGCCGGCCGAGCCGGGCGCGTGCTGCGGTCCGGCGTGCTGCGGTCCGGCGGGCGCGACGGCGCGTCCAGGACCGGTTGTACGGACGTGTCGTCCGGCTCGGTCACGTGATGCGTTCAACCATTCATGAGTACATCCGAGTTGGGCTCTGAGAGGTCCAACAAGGCGCGGGGAAAGGTCCCGTTCGGCAGGCAGGGTGGGGAGGGGCAGGGAGATGGTGCGCAGCGGTGTGCGGGGGGATCGAAGTCGGCCAGGGGTACGGCGGGCCGGTGAGGGCTGGGACGAGGGCTCGCACGGCGCGGGGAGCGGCCCGGCGGCGGGCGCGGGGGACGACGCTCCGGTGTCGCAGCCGCAGGGGCACGGACGGCACGGCGGGGGCGGTCGCGGGCGCGCTCCCGGGCGCCCGCGCCGCAGACGCCGCATCCTGAGATGGTCGGCGACGGTCCTGTCGGTTCTGATACTCGGCACGGCCGGCGCCGGTTACGTCTACTACCAGCACCTCAACGGCAACATCAGGAAGGACGACCTGAACCTCGGCGACAAGCAGATCGCCAAGCCGACGCCGAACGCGGCCGGCCAGACCCCGCTGAACATCCTGCTCATCGGCTCGGACGCGCGGGACACCAAGGAGAACCAGCAGCTCGGCGGCGCCAAGGAGACCTTCGGCGGCACCCCCCTCGCGGACGTCCAGATGCTGCTTCACCTGTCCGCCGACCGCACCAACATGTCGGTGATCAGCATGCCCCGCGACACCCTGCTGCAGATCCCCAAGTGCACGGACCCGGACGACGGCAAGGTGTACGCGGCGTCCAACGGCCGGGTGATGACCAACCAGTCGCTGGGCCGCGGCGGCCCCGGCTGCACGGTCGCGACCTGGCAGGAGCTGACCGGGATCCACATCGACCACTTCATGATGGTGGACTTCTCGGGTGTGGTGTCGATGGCGGACGCGATCGGCGGGGTGCCGGTGTGCGTCACCGCCAACATCTACTCCAAGGACAGCCAGGGGCACGGCTCCGGTCTGAAGCTGGAGGAGGGCACGACGTACATCAAGGGCAAGCAGGCGCTGCAGTGGCTGCGTACCCGGTACGGCTTCGAGGACGGCAGCGACATAGCGCGCGCCAAGGCACAGCACCAGTACATGAACTCGATGGTCCGTGAGCTGCGCGAGAACGCCACCATCACCAACCCGAACAAGCTGCGCAACCTGGCCGAGGAGGCCACGGACGCCCTGACGGTCGACGACGGCCTGGGCACCGTGAAGGCGCTGTACGACCTCAGCACCGAGCTGCGCAAGGTCGAGCCCAAGCGGATCACGATGACGACGATGCCGTACACCTATGTCGGAGCCCGTGTCGTCCCGAAGGAGGGCGACGCCGAGAAGCTGTTCCGGCTGGTGCGTGAGGACATCGCGCTGGACGGCAAGGACAAGAAGAAGGCGACGACGGAGGAGAATGCCTCCGACGATCCGGCCGCGGCGGAGGACGAGATCGGTGTGCTCGTCGAGAACGGCACGAGGACCTCGACGCTCGCCCCGGTCAGCGGACGCGCGAGCACGGTGACCCAGCTGCTCGTGCGGGAGGGCTTCACCAAGGCCACGGCCGACCAGACCTCGGCGGTGTCCGAGGACGAGACCGTCGTGCGCTACCCGAGCGCCGAGCTGGAGGGCGACGCCCAGGCCGTCGCCAAGGCCCTGGGCATCCCACTGAGCCAGGTGGAGAAGTCGACCGCTGTCAGCGGGGTCACGCTCGTCGTGGGCGCGGACTGGCGCGAGGGGACGGCTTACAAGGCGAAGAAGGAGAACGACACGACGCCCGAGTCCGCCGACGCCCTGAACGGCGCCAACAAGAAGGCGTGCATGCAGGTGAACCCGAACTTCACCTGGTAGGGACGAAAGCGGCGTTCGCGCGTCACGGTCCCCGCGCCCGCACGGCGGAATCTTTCCGTCCGCCCGATGGCGCGGGACGGTCCGCAGGCGTACTACGTAAGGGTGAGGGGCCCGCCCCGGGCTCCCGGCCCCTGAGGAGGAGCCATGCAGCAGACCGGATCCATGACGCCCATGAGCGCGGAGATGCAGGACTGCGTCCAGGCGTGCATGTCCTGCCACACCATGTGCGAGGAGACCATGAGCTCCTGCATGCAGCTGGGTGGCCAGGCCCAGATGCAGATCATGCGCACGCTCATGGACTGTGCCGAGATGACCCGTATGTGCGCCGACATGATGATGCGCCGGTCGCCGATGTCGGCCGAGATGTGCGCGCTGTGCGCCCGCGCGTGTGACATGTGTGCCGAGGCGTGTATGTCGATGCCGGACGACCCACAGATGATGCGCTGCGCGGACGCGTGTCGCCGCTGCGCCGCGACGTGCCGCACGATGGCGACCGCGATGGCGTGACCCGATCGCACACACTCAGGGGCACCCACAAGGGGTGCCCCTGAGTGTGCCGGAAGGGTCAGTTCCCGGAGACCGTGACCTTCTCGTCGTTCTTGAGTTCGCTGACGAGCTGCTTGACCTTCGTGGTGTTCCACTGGAGGTTGCCGTTCGGGGAGTTGCCCGAGATCGGCATGTTCATGGACTTGCCGTCGCCGCCGGTGACGCCCTTCATGGCCCAGAACATGTCGCCCAGGTCCCACAGGCTCATGTCCTTGTCGACGATCAGGGTGTCGAGGCCCGCGCTCATCGTCGGGTAGAGCTTGAACGGGTTGAGGATCGTGCTCGGCGTCGCCGTCTGGCTGGCCAGGGCCGAGAGGAACTTCTGCTGGTTCTTCGTGCGGTCCAGGTCACTGCCCGCGAGGGCGTACCGGGTGCGGACGAAGGCGAGGGCCTGATCGCCGTTCAGGGTCTGCTTGCCCGCCTTGAAGTCGGCGCCGGACTTGGTGTCCTTCATGCCGCCCTTGGGGATGTCGATCTCCACGCCGCCGACCGCGTCGACGATGTTCGCGAAGCCCGCGAAGCCGATCTCCACGTAGTGGTCGATGTGCAGGCCCGTGTTGGCCTCGACGGTGCGGACCAGCAGCGTGGGGCCGTCCTCCGCGTACGCCGCGTTCAGCTTCGTCTGGCGGCCGGTGCCCGGGAAGGTCTTGCCGGACTCGGATCCCTTGTATGTGGGGATCGTCACGTTCGAGTCACGGGGCAGCGAGATGAGCGTGGGCCCGTTGCTGCCGGTGTGAAGGATCATCATCGAGTCCGTGCGCTTGCCCTCGGCGGACCCGGTGTGGAGTTCCTTCTTCTGCTCGTCGGACAGACCGGCGCGGCTGTCGGAGCCGACGATGAGGTAGTTCGTGCCCTCGCCCGTCTCCGGCCGGTCGATCACCTGGGAGAGGTCGACGTCACGGTTCAGCTTGGAGTCGGCCCAGAAGTAGGTGCCGACGGCCCACGCGGCCAGCACGGTCACCAGCGTGATCGCCGTCCACTTGAAGCGCTTGCGGTAGTTCGGCCGCGCCCGGTACTGCTGGAGCTGCGGATCCGGGTCGTTGTCGTTGGGCACGAAGCCGCCGCCGCGGCGGCCACCGCCCCCGCCGTACACCTGACCGGTGTTGTAGCCGCTGTCGTACGACCCGGGCGCGCCGTAGCCGTCGCCGTACCCGTTGTCGTACGACGGCTGCTGCGGCACCCCGCCCCTGGGGGGCGCCCCCGAGGGGCCCGCCGGGCCGCGCCTCACCTGTCGCATGACGCGCGCGCCCTCGGGCTGTGCGCTCGCACTACCGTGGCCGTATCCACCGCCACGGTTGCTGTCGTATCCCTCGGGCCAGTCATTCATGCGCACCAGTGTGCAGTGCTCGGCCAGGCCCTTCACAAGGGTCGACGAAAAACGGAGGCAGGGCTGTTGCGAAGCTGACACAAATCGCACAAATGTCAGAGCCACATATGGTGGGGGCCATGACAGACCAGGCCTCCGCCCCGGAAGCTGAGATTCCGGGCAAGCCGACCTCGGCGTCCCGGACCACTCTCAGCCACATCATGACCCACAACGACACCAACCTGCTGGGCACGGTGCACGGCGGGGTGATCATGAAGCTGGTCGACGACGCGGCCGGCGCCGTGGCCGGACGGCACTCCGGCGGCCCCGCCGTCACCGCCTCCATGGACGAGATGGCCTTCCTGGAACCCGTCCGGGTGGGCGACCTCGTCCACGTCAAGGCCCAGGTCAACTGGACCGGGCGCACCTCGATGGAGGTGGGCGTCCGCGTACTCGCCGAGCGCTGGAACGAGTCGACACCACCCCAGCAGGTCGGCTCGGCCTACCTCGTGTTCGCCGCCGTCGACGCCGACGGCAAGCCGCGCCGGGTACCGCCGGTCGTCCCGGAGACCGAGCGCGACCGGCGCCGCCACCAGGAGGCGCAGATACGCCGTACGCACCGCCTCGCCCGGCGCCGCGAGATCCTTGAGCTGCGGGAGCGGCGGGCGGCGGAGGGCTACCAGGACTGAGAGACCAAGGAAGCAGATCCGGCCACGTGTGCCGTTCGCCACATCACACGAGTCAACACCCAGGAAACCTGTCGGTACTGGCCGGTTGGGACATCTGCCTCTGGTTGCCTGTGAGGCACCTGAACAGACTCGCGCACCACCGGGATACGAGGCGATCCCGCATCCCGTCGCGGCGCGAGAAGGAGTCCCCCACATGCACCTGCACGTAGCCACACCCGAACCCCCGGCCCACGGCCCCGGTCACAAACGCCGTGCCCGCAGGCTGTCCGGGAAGTTTCTGGCGCTCTACCTCCTCATCTCCGGACTGCTCGCCGGCGCCGTCCTGGTGGCCCCGCAGTTCCACGAGAGGGCGGACGCCGTCGACGACAGCGGGGACATCACCTGGGACGTCAACGGTGGCCGGTCGGCGTACCAGGCGATGATCAGGGCGGTACGCGATCGGGCGGCCGGTGTACGGGTGCCGGGGGACGGGACGCCACGGGCCGGCCACGTCTTCACCGTCGGCCTGCGGGCCGGTGAAGCCCCCCGGACAGCGCGGCCGCCACTCGTCAGCCTGCTCGTGAGGGCGCGGGACCTGGCCGTCCTCGGCTACCGGCTCAGGACACAGCAGGGCCACGACAGCTTCTTCTGCTTCCGGGGTACGGAGGTCGGCGACGCCCTCAACGAGCTGCGCTTCACGGGCAGTTACCGCGACCTGGAACGGTTCGGCGGCAGAAGCCGGGCCGGACTCGTGCTCGACGAACGGCGGTTGACGAGGTCGTTCACGGTACTGCGCGACGACGCCGACCAGGCCGCGACGGCCCGGGCCCTGATGGTCTTCACCATGACCGTCTCGGAGGCCGCGCGGTTCGACACACTGGAGCGCGCCTTCCGGGCCGCCTTCGACCATGGCTCACACACGGTCTCCCGGGCCGAGGCGGAGCTGATGAACTCCCGGTGACGGCCGACGGGCACCGCCCTCTTCCCGCGAGCCCGCTACGGGCACGATGCCTCGTCCCCGGTCACCACTCCGAACTCCCCCTGGGACGCGTCGGCGGCCCTGACCTTCCGCACCGCCTTGAAGTCCGTCCCGGCGATCACCCTGAGTGTCGGCCCCTGTCCCGGCACCTCCCGCAGCTCGGCCCCCGGCAGGGCGGCCGCGAGGGAACGGGCGGAGCGGTCCCAGCGCGGGTCGTACACGACGACCGTGCGCGCCACGTCCCGGTACCGCGCGTTGACCGGCACCCCGGTCGTACGGAACCCGACGGCGGCCAGCCGGTCGTCCACCCGCTTGCCCAGCCCGTCCACGGTCGTGCCGTTCTCCACCTGGACGCGGATCTGTCGCGGGGCCACCTCGACGCGGACGGCGCGGCTCCGTCGCGTCTTGAACCGGGCGAGGGGCTGGTCGTCGCGCAGGGCCTGGAAGAGGCGGCTCGCCCCTGCCTCGTCCCACTTCACCGTCGAGCCGACGCCCTTCACGGCGTACCCCATCTGCTCGATGGGGACCGTGGTGAACTCGGACGAGGAGGGGGAGAAGGTGCGCATCGCCCGCCCCAGGTCGAACAGTTCCTTCGTGCCGAACCCCTCGTCCGCGCGCACCGAACCGAGCACGGCCCCCGTGACGTCATGGAACTTCATCGGGTTCAGGAGGACCCCGGAGGACGTGGAGTACTCGATGAGCGAGGCCAGGAAACGCTGCTGGCGCTGCATCCGGCCCAGGTCGGAGGACCCGTCGGCGTGGCGGGAGCGGACGTACTGCAGGGCCTGGCCGCCGTTCAGCCGGTGCGTGCCCGCGGGGAGGTCGAGGCCGGTGTACGGGTCCTTCAGCGGGCGGGTGGTGCAGATCTCGACGCCGCCGAGCACGTCCACGGTCTTCATGAAGCTGATGAAGTCGACCTCCAGATAGTGGTCGATCTTGACCTTCGTCATGTGCTCGACCGTGCGCACGGTCAGCTGCGGCCCGCCCTCCGCGTACGCCGCGTTCAGCTTGATCGGGTGCGGGTCGTGCCGCACGCCGGTGGCGCGGTCGGTGTGCGCGGGTGTCTCGGCGTACGAGTCGCGCGGCAGGCTCACCACGCTGGCGCGCTTCCGGTCCTCCGAGATGTGCACGATCATCATCGTGTCCGTGCAGTGACAGGGGGCCCCGCCCAGCCGGTACCTGTGCCGCTCCTCCTTGGTGACCTGGTCGCGCCCGTCCGTGCCGACGAGCAGGATGTTCATGCCGTGGCCCGGCACCGGGCGGTTCTTCATGTCCTTGAAGGGGTCGACGCGGGCGATGTCCTGTTCGAGGCCGGTGAGCATCGCGTGCCCGATGCCGGCGGAGGCGAGCACCGTCACGGAGAGCGTGGTCACCGCCCGCATGGCCCAACCCGACCGGGTGCGCCGTACACGCGGTCGTCGGGAGCGCAGCGACCTCGGCCGGGCGGGGCGGCGGGGCGGTGTGGGCACGGGGACACCTCCGCGAGGGCTGGGGCCTGTTCTGGTGTGGGATCCGTGAGCACCGTAGGCCCATACGATCTGCAGTCCGGCGCAGCGACCGGGCGGCGCGCGTCGGTGTCCCCCGTTCGCGGTAACGTGAGCCCTCTATGAACGCCAAGCCCGACGTGCAGCTCCCCGCCGTGTCCGTCATCATGCCCGTCCTCGACGAGGAGCGGCATCTGCGCGGCGCCGTCCACGCGATCCTCGCCCAGGAGTACGCGGGCGAGATGGAAGTCGTGCTCGCCCTCGGTCCCTCCACGGACCGTACGGACGAGATCGCCGCCGAGCTGGTCCGTGAGGACCCTCGCGTGCACACTGTCCCGAACCCCGCGGGCCGCACCCCGGCCGCGCTGAACGCCGCGATCAAGGCGTCACGCCACCCGATCGTGGTACGCGTCGACGGGCACGGCATGCTGTCGCCGAACTACATAGCCACGGCGGTGCGGCTCCTGGAGGAGACCGGCGCGCAGAACGTCGGCGGCATCATGCACGCCGAGGGCGAGAACGACTGGGAGCACGCGGTCGCCGCCGCGATGACCTCGAAGATCGGCGTCGGCAACGCGGCCTTCCACACGGGTGGCGAGGCAGCCCCCGCGGAGACCGTCTACCTCGGCGTCTTCCGGCGCGAGGCCCTCGAACAGCAGGGCGGCTACAACGAGGAGTTCATCCGCGCCCAGGACTGGGAGCTGAACTTCCGCATCCGCGAGGCGGGCGGGCTGATCTGGTTCTCGCCCGAGCTGAGGGTGTCGTACCGCCCGCGGCCTTCGGTGCGTGCCCTCGCCAAGCAGTACAAGGACTACGGGCGTTGGCGCCACGTCGTGGCCCGCTACCACGAGGGTTCCATCAACCTGCGCTACCTCGCCCCGCCGACCGCGGTGTGCGCGATCGCGGCGGGGATCGTGGTGGGTGCCGCACTGACCCCCTTGGGGTTCGTGATCCCCGGCGGCTACCTCGCGGCGATCGTGGCCGGCTCGCTGCCGGCGGGCAGGGGCCTGCCGCTGAAGGCCCGGCTCCAGATCCCCGTCGCCCTCGCCACCATGCACATGTCCTGGGGCTTCGGCTTCCTGACCAGCCCGCGGGCGCTGGCGAAGAAGGTCATCGCGTCACGTCGGCCGGCGGTGCTGGCGGACAACTGAGTGGTCGTCGGGCCCCTCCTGGTGGAAGGGCCCGTCCCGCTCCGAGAATGGTGTGCTTTCGCCTTACGGCAGGTTGCGCGCCATCACGATCCGCTGGACCTGGTTCGTGCCTTCGTAGATTTGTGTGATCTTGGCGTCGCGCATCATGCGCTCCACCGGGTAGTCGCGGGTGTAGCCGTAGCCGCCGAGGAGCTGGACCGCGTCCGTGGTGACCTCCATGGCCACGTCCGAGGCGAAGCACTTGGCGGCGGCGCCCTGGAAGGTGAGGTCCTTGTCGCCGCGCTCGGACTTGCAGGCGGCCGCGTAGGTGAGCTGGCGGGCCGCTTCGATCTTCATGGCCATGTCGGCGAGCATGAACTGGACGCCCTGGAAGTCGGCGATGGGCTTGCCGAACTGCTTGCGCTCCTGGACGTAGCCCTTGGCGTAGTCGAGGGCGCCCTGGGCGACGCCGAGGGCCTGGGCGGCGATCGTGATGCGGGTGTGGTCCAGGGTCTTCATGGCGGTGGCGAAGCCGGTTCCTTCCTCGCCGATCATGCGGTCGGCCGGGATGCGGACGTTGTCCAGGTAGACCTCGCGGGTCGGGGAGCCCTTGATGCCGAGCTTCTTCTCGGGGGCGCCGAAGGAGACGCCCTCGTCCGACTTCTCGACGACGAAGGCCGATATGCCCTTGGTGCGCTTGGTGGGGTCGGTCACCGCCATCACCGTGTAGTACTCGGAGACCCCGGCGTTGGTGATCCAGCGCTTCACGCCGTTCAGGACGTAGTGGTCGCCGTCGCGGACCGCCTTCGTCTTCATGCCCCCGGCGTCGGAGCCCGCGTCCGGCTCGGAGAGGCAGTACGAGAACATCCCGTCGCCCTTGGCCAGAGGCGTCATGTACTTCTTCTTCAGGTCCTCGGAACCGGAGAGGATCACCGGGAGGGAGCCGAGCTTGTTCACGGCCGGGATGAGGGAGGAGGACACGCAGACGCGGGCCACCTCCTCGATCACGATCACCGTGGCGAGCGCGTCCGCGCCCGCGCCGCCGTACTCCTCGGGTACGTGCACGGCGTGCAGGTCGTTGGCGACGAGCGCGTCGAGGGCCTCCTGCGGGAAGCGGGCCTCCTCGTCCACGGCGGCGGCGTACGGCGCGATCTTCGCCTCGGCGAGCCCACGGATCGCGTCGCGGAGCATGTCGTGCTCCTCGGACGGGCGGTACAGGTCGAAGTCTGCCGATCCGGCCACGGTCTCACGCTCCAAAGACGCTGTGATGCTGACGCTAACTACCGTTAAGTAACCCAAATACTAGAGGGCCGCTTGAGCGAGGGGTACGTGAGCTTGACGACAAGGGAGGAATCTGCCCAGTGAGGGGCGCGGGTACGCCCCGACTATGCTCAGGCAGCGCAAGTTCGACGCACGCCCGGCGCACGTTCGTCCCACGTCTCTGGAGTACCCCATGGCCCTCAGGATCACAGTGATCGGCACCGGCTATCTCGGCGCCACGCACGCCGCGGCCATGGCCGAGCTGGGCTTCGAGGTACTGGGGCTCGATGTCGTGCCCGCGAAGATCGAGAAGCTGGAGCGGGGCGAGGCCCCCATGTACGAGCCCGGGCTCGACGAGCTGCTCCGCAAGCACGTCGCGGGGATCGAGGGCTCCAGCGGGCGGCTCAGGTTCACCACCGACTACGCCGAGATCGGCGCGTTCGGCGACGTCCACTTCGTGTGCGTCAACACCCCGCAGCGGCACGGTGAGTACGCCTGTGACATGTCGTACGTCGACTCCGCGATCGCCTCGCTCGCGCCGCATCTGACGGAGCCCGCGCTGGTCGTGGGCAAGTCCACCGTGCCGGTCGGCTCCGCGGACCGGCTGGCCGCGTACCTCGCCGAGAACGCGCCCGTGGGGGCGGACGCGGAGCTGGCGTGGAACCCCGAGTTCCTGCGGGAGGGCTTCGCCGTGCAGGACACGCTGCGGCCCGACCGGCTCGTGGTGGGTGTGCGCAGCGAGCGGGCCGAGAAGCTGCTGCGGGAGGTGTACGCGACGCCGGTCGCCGAGGGGACTCCGTTCATCGTGACGGACTTCCCGACCTCCGAGCTGGTGAAGACCTCCGCGAACTCGTTCCTGGCCACGAAGATCTCCTTCATCAACGCGATGGCGGAGGTGTGCGAGGCCTCCGGCGGTGACGTCGCCAAGCTGGCGGAGGCGATCGGGTACGACGACCGGATCGGGAAGAAGTTCCTGCGGGCCGGGATCGGGTTCGGGGGCGGCTGTCTGCCCAAGGACATCCGTGCCTTCATGGCGCGGGCCGGTGAGCTGGGGGCCGATCAGGCGCTGACCTTCCTGCGTGAGATCGACTCCATCAACATGCGTCAGCGCGGGCAGATGGTGGAGCTGACGCGGCAGGCGCTGGGCGGTGGGTCGTTCCTGGGGAAGCGGGTGGCCGTGCTGGGCGCGACGTTCAAGCCGGACTCGGACGACGTACGGGACTCGCCGGCGCTGAACGTGGCCGGGCAGATCCATCTCCAGGGCGGGCAGGTCACGGTGTACGACCCGAAGGGCATGGACAACGCCCGGAGCGTCTTCCCGACACTCGGGTACGCCGACTCCGCGATCGAGGCGGTGCGGGGGGCCGATGTGGTGCTGCACCTGACGGAGTGGCGGGAGTTCCGGGAGCTGGACCCTGGGGTGTTGGGTGAGGTGGCGGCGGCTCGGCTGGTGCTTGATGGGCGCAACGCGCTGGATCCGGAGT
>NZ_VJZC01000243.1 GCF_009377185.1 Streptomyces spongiae | reverse complement strand
GATCCGCCCCCGCCGACGGCGTACGCGTACGCCGTCGTGCGGGCTCAGCTCTCGGCGATGACCGGCTCGGCCTTCGGCTCGGGCTTCGCGACCTGGCGGGCGGGGTGCGCCGCCCTCGGCTGGCCCAGACCCATCGAGCGCATGATGCCGCCGACGACACCGCCGAGGACCGTGATCACCATGCCGGCCCAGAAACCCAGCGGGTTGGCCATCACCATGAAGGCCCCCGCGACGCAGAAACCGATCATTACGATGATGGCACCGGTCCAGGCGGCCGGGGTGTGACCGTGGTTACTGCCCGCCATGACTTGCTCCTCGTTGCTGTATGCGATGCGTGTGTGAGTCGGAGGCTCGCCGTCCATTGTCCCGTACCCGCGCGAGCACCCTGAGCGGGGGTCTCTCCTCGCACGCCGGGGCGCCTACGCGCTCGTCGGGTCCTCACCGCGGTCGAGCGCCTTCCACAGATCCTCGGGCCGGTCCGGGTCCACGGGCTTCGCCTTGCGCGGCCGGGGCGTCCCGTCGCGCTCGTAGCGGCCGGACATCGCGGGCCACAGTTTCCCGTACCGCAGGGCGATCAGCCCGGCGAGGAGGATCAGTACGCCACCCGCGGCCGCGACGTACGGCCAGGCGGTGTGGCTGAGGGCGTCGACGGTGGCGGAGGTGTCACCGGAGGCCTGTGCGGCCTTCTCGTCGAGGGCGGAGCTGTCGGAGGCGCCCAGCACGGCCGTGACGACGGTGCCCGCGCCGGAGAGCGCGAGGAGCGCCGCGACCAGGACGCGCCCGGCCCTGCGTACGGCGAACACGGCGACGAGCGCGGCGAGGCCCACTATGGCGAGGGCCGCGGGCACGCCGGTGACCTCGCTGCCCTTGGCGGTCAGCGGGAAGGCGCCGCCCGCGACCGAGGCGGTGGCCTCCGACCAGCGCTGCCGGGAGGCGAGCAGGGCCACTGCCGCGCCGAGCGCGCCGCACAGCAGGGCGACGGCGAGACTCCGCCGCCCGGCACGGGCGCGTGCGGGTTCGGAACGGGGGTGAGGTGATGCGGTCACGTACTCCACTATCGCCTGACCCCCGCGCGTCCCGTCACGCGGGGTCCACGCCCGCGTTGTCCCCGAGCCGGTTGGCCGTGTGCACCGCGCGCAGTACGGCCGCCGCCTTGTTGCGGCACTCGGTGTCCTCGGCCACGGGGTCCGAGTCGGCGACAATGCCGGCGCCCGCCTGGACGAAGGCGGTGCCGTCGCGCAGCAGTGCCGTGCGGATGGCGATGGCGGTGTCGGAGTCGCCGGCGAAGTCGAGGTAGCCGACGCAGCCGCCGTACAGCCCGCGGCGGGCCGGCTCCAGCTCGTCGATGATCTGCATCGCGCGCGGCTTGGGGGCGCCGGAGAGCGTGCCGGCCGGGAAGCAGGCGGTCAGGACGTCGAAGGCGGTACGGCCCTGGGCGACGCGTCCGGTGACGGTCGACACGATGTGCATCACGTGCGAGTACCGCTCGACGGACATGAAGTCGACGACCTCGACCGAGCCGGGTTCGCACACCCGCCCGAGATCGTTGCGCCCGAGGTCGACGAGCATGAGGTGCTCGGCGCGCTCCTTGGGGTCGGCGAGCAGCTCGTCGGCGAGGGCCTGGTCCTCCTGCGGGGTGGCGCCGCGGTGCCGGGTGCCGGCGATGGGGTGCACCATCGCCTGCCCGTCCTCGACCTTGACCAGGGCCTCCGGGGAGGAGCCGACGACGTCGAAGCCGTCGAAGCGGAACAGGTACATGTACGGGGAGGGGTTGGTCGCCCGCAGCACCCGGTAGACGTCCAGCGCGCTTGCCGTGCAGGGGGTTTCGAAGCGCTGGGAGGGGACCACCTGGAAGGCCTCGCCGGCCCGGATGCGCTCCTTGACGTCCTCGACGGCCACCTGGAAGTCGGGGCCGCCCCAGCGGGCGGTGTACTCGGGGAGCTCGGAGGGCGGGAGCATGGCCGGGGGCTGCGAGACGGGGCGGGAGAGGTCGGCCTGCATGGCGTCGAGGCGGGCGACCGCGTCCGCGTGGGCCTCGTCCACGCCGGTGTCGAGGTCGTTGTGGTTGATGGCGTTGGCGATGAGCAGGACCGTGCCGTCCCAGTGGTCGAGGACGGCCAGGTCGCTGGTGAGCAGCATCGTCAGCTCGGGGAGCTTCAGGTCGTCGTGCTCACCGGGGCCGATCTTCTCCAGGCGGCGCACGATGTCGTAGCCGAGGTAGCCGACCATGCCGCCGGTGAAGGGCGGCAGGCCCGCGGCGAGGTCGTGGGGTGTGTGCAGGGTCTCGATGGTGGCGCGCAGGGCGGCGAGCGGGTCTCCGTCGACGGGGACCCCGACGGGCGGGGTGCCCTGCCAGTGGGCCTGGCCGTCGCGCGTGGTGAGGGTGGCGTGGCTGCGGACGCCCACGAAGGAGTAGCGGGACCACGACCGGCCGTTCTCCGCGGACTCCAGCAGGAAGGTGCCTGGGCGCTCGGCGGCGAGCTTGCGGTAGAGGGCGACCGGGGTGTCGCCGTCGGCGAGGAGCTTGCGGCTGACGGGGATGACACGGCGGTCGGCGGCCAGCTTGCGGAACGTCTCGAGGTCCATGGCGGCTGACCTTACTTATCCAGTGACGGTACGTCGGAACCGGCGCCGCCCTCGACGGCCCCCAGCACACCCTCGTCGAAGCAGGTGCGGGCGCCGGTGTGGCAGGCGGCACCCACCTGGTCGACCTTGACCAGCACGGTGTCGGCGTCGCAGTCCAGGGCGACGGACTTCACCCACTGGAAGTGGCCGGAGGTGTCGCCCTTCACCCAGTACTCCCGGCGACTGCGCGACCAGTAAGTGCAGCGGCCCGTGGTGAGCGTGCGGTGCAGCGCCTCGTCGTCCATCCAGCCGAGCATGAGCACCTCTCCGGTGTCGTACTGCTGGGCGATGGCGGGGACGAGTCCGTCGGCACTGCGCTTGAGGCGCGCGGCGATCTCGGGATCGAGGCTGCCGGGCCCGCTGGGCCCGCTGGAGGGCGGCGTGCTGGTCATGGGTGCCATTGTGCCGCGCGCCGCCGTCACCCCCCGCGGTTGTCCACAGGCCGGACCGGATACGGGCCCGCCCGTCGGGACTTGGCGACGCACCGGCCCGGTCTCCACTGGGCGGACCCGCGACCCGGTCGTAGGCTTGCCGCATGTCGACCCATGCCAAGCGTGAACGACTCCTCCTCGCCGATCTGTTGGAGGCCTCGGGCCCGGACGCCCCGACCCTCTGCGACGACTGGAACACCCGTGACCTCGCCGCCCACGTGGTGGTGCGCGAGCGCCGCCCCGACGCCGCCGGGGGCATCCTCGTCAAGCAGCTCGCTCCGCGTCTGGAGCGGGTGATGACGGAGTTCGCCGCGAAGCCGTACGAGGAGCTGATCCAGCTCATCCGCACCGGCCCGCCGCGTTTCTCGCCCTTCTCCCTGAAGCAGATCGACGAGGCCTCGAACACGATCGAGTTCTACGTCCACACCGAGGACGTACGCCGTGCCCAGCCCGACTGGACCCCGCGCGAGCTCGACCAGGTCTTCCAGGACGCCCTGTGGTCCCGCCTGGAGCGCACCGCCCGGCTGATGGGCCGCGGCGCCCCGACGGGCCTCGTGCTGCGCCGCCCGAACGGCCAGACGGCGGTCGCCCACCGGGGCACGCCGGTCGTCACGGTGACGGGCGAGCCGTCGGAGCTGCTGCTGTTCCTGTACGGGCGGCAGCAGGTGGCCGACGTCGAGCTGGACGGCGAGAAGGAGGCCATCACGAAGCTGCACGAGACGAAGCAGCTGGGGATCTGAGTAAGCCCCGGCCACCTGGTGACCGGGGCTTACAACGCTGGTGGCGTGGGCGTCACCGCACGGGGTGCCCGGCCTCCCGCAGTGTCTGCTTCACCTCGCCGATCCGCAGGTCACCGAAGTGGAACACCGAGGCCGCCAGCACGGCGTCGGCGCCCGCGGCGATGGCCGGCGGGAAGTCCGTGAGCCTGCCCGCGCCGCCCGAGGCGATGACGGGGACCGTCACGTGCTTACGGACCGCCGCGATCATCTCCAGGTCGTAGCCGTCCTTCGTGCCGTCCGCGTCCATCGAGTTGAGCAGGATCTCGCCCGCGCCCAGCTCGGCGGCCCGGTGGGCCCACTCGATGGCGTCGATTCCGGTGCCCTCGCGGCCGCCGTGGGTGGTGACCTCGAAGGACCCGCTCTCGGTGCGGCGCGCGTCGACCGACAGGACCAGGACCTGACGGCCGAAGCGCTCGGCGATCTCGCGGATCAGTTCCGGGCGGGCGATGGCGGCCGTGTTCACGCCCACCTTGTCCGCGCCCGCCCGCAGCAGCTTGTCCACGTCCTCGGTCGTGCGCACGCCGCCGCCCACCGTGAGCGGGATGAAGACCTGCTCGGCAGTGCGGCGCACCACGTCGTACGTGGTCTCGCGGTTGCCGGAGGACGCGGTGATGTCCAGGAACGTCAGCTCGTCGGCGCCCTCGGCGTCGTACACCTTGGCCATCTCGACGGGGTCGCCCGCGTCGCGCAGGTTCTGGAAGTTGACGCCCTTGACGACCCGGCCGTTGTCCACGTCCAGGCAGGGGATGACTCGGACCGCCAGGGTCATGAATCCACGGCTCCTCTGTATGCCTCTAGTTCCACTTCGACCAGGATGCGCGGATCGACGAAGCCCTCCACGACCAGCAGGGTCGCGACCGGGCGCACGGAGTCGAAGAGCTCCTTGTGCGCCCTGCCCACCTCGTCGACGTCCCGCTGATGGGACAGGTACATCCGGGTCCGCACCACCGACTCGGGACCGAGCCCGAACTCGGCGATCGCCTCCAGCGCGCCGGTGAAGGCCACCTTGGCCTGCTCGTACGGGTCGCCCTCCCCGTACAGCACCTGCCCCTTGAAGGACGTGGTGCCCGCCACCAGAACGCGGTCGCCCACCGCGACGGCGCGTGCGAACCCGAAGGACTCCTCCCAGGGACTTCCGCTCTGCACGCGCCGCACGGCTTCCGACGTCATGAGGACACAGCCTCCAAGGCCTCTTCCAGGGTGAACGCCTTCGCGTAGAGCGCCTTCCCGACGATGGAGCCCTCGACACCGAGGGGTACCAGCTCCGCGATGGCCCTCAGGTCGTCGAGGGACGACACGCCACCGGACGCCACCACCGGCCGGTCCGTCGCCGCGCACACGTTCTTCAGGAGCTCCAGGTTCGGGCCCTGGAGAGTGCCGTCCTTGGCGATGTCCGTGACGACGTAGCGGGCGCAGCCCTCCTTGTTGAGCCGCTCCAGCGTCTCGTAGAGGTCGCCGCCGTCGCGGGTCCAGCCGCGGCCGCGGAGCGTGGTGCCCCGGACGTCCAGGCCCACCGCGATCTTGTCGCCGTGTTCGGCGATGACCTTGGCGACCCACTCGGGGGTCTCCAGGGCGGCCGTGCCCAGGTTCACCCGGGTGCAGCCGGTGGCGAGGGCGGCCGCCAGGGAGGCGTCGTCGCGGATGCCGCCGGACAGCTCCACCTTGATGTCCATGGCCTTCGTGACCTCGGCGATCAGCTCCCGGTTGTCACCCGTGCCGAACGCGGCGTCCAGGTCGACCAGGTGCAGCCACTCGGCACCGGACCGCTGCCAGGCGAGAGCGGCCTCCCGCGGGGAGCCGTACGAGGTCTCCGTGCCGGACTCGCCGTGCACGAGGCGGACGGCCTGGCCGTCACGGACGTCGACGGCGGGGAGGAGTTCGAGCTTGGCCATGGTCTACAGGGTTCCGATCCAGTTGGTGAGCAGCTGCGCTCCGGCGTCGCCGGACTTCTCGGGGTGGAACTGCGTGGCCCACAGGGCGCCGTTCTCCACGGCGGCCACGAAGGGCTTGCCGTGGGTGGACCAGGTGACCTTGGGGGCCGCCATGGCCGGGTTGTGGACTTCGAGGTTCCAGTCGTGGACGGCGTAGGAGTGCACGAAGTAGAAGCGCGCGTCCTCGTCCAGGCCGGCGAAGAGCTCGGAGCCGGCCGGGGCGTCGACGGTGTTCCAGCCCATGTGGGGCACGATGTCGGCCTGGAGCGGCTCGACCGAGCCGGGCCACTCGTCGAGGCCCTCGGTCTGAACGCCGTGCTCGATGCCGCGGGCGAAGAGGATCTGCATGCCGACGCAGATGCCCATCACCGGGCGTCCGCCGGACAGCCGACGGTCGACGATCCAGTCGCCGCGCACCTCGGTCAGGCCCTTCATGCAGGAGGCGAACGCGCCGACTCCCGGCACCAGCAGGCCGTCCGCGTTCATGGCCTTGTCGTAGTCGCGCGTTATCTCGACGTCGGCTCCCACGCGCGCGAGGGCACGCTCGGCGGAACGGACGTTGCCGAAGCCGTAGTCGAAGACGACAACGCTCTTGGACGTGCTCAATTCCACACCTCCAGCCTCAGGACGCCGGCGACGAGACACATCCCGGCGCCTATCGAGAGCAGCACGATGAGCCCCTTGGGCATCTTCTGCTTGACGAAGGAGTAGATCCCGCCGAGCAGGAAGAGCCCGACGACGATCAGGAGCGTGGAGAGGCTGTTCACAGCGCGCCCTTCGTGGAGGGAAGGATGCCGGCGGCCCGCGGGTCACGCTCGCTGGCGTACCGCAGGGCGCGGGCGAGTGCCTTGAACTGGCACTCCACGATGTGGTGCGCGTTGCGCCCGTAGGGCACGTGCACGTGCAGCGCGACCTGGGCCTGGGCGACGAAGGACTCCAGGATGTGGCGGGTCATCGTCGTGTCGTACTCGCCGATCATCGGCGCCATCTTCTCGGGCTCGGTGTGCACGAGGTACGGGCGGCCGGAGAGGTCGACGGTGACCTGGGCGAGGGACTCGTCCAGCGGGACCGTGCAGTTGCCGAAGCGGTAGATGCCCACCTTGTCGCCGAGGGCCTGCTTGAAGGCGGCGCCGAGCGCGAGGGCGGTGTCCTCGATGGTGTGGTGGGAGTCGATGTGCAGGTCGCCCTCGGTCTTCACGGTCAGGTCGAACAGACCGTGCCGGCCGAGCTGGTCGAGCATGTGGTCGTAGAAGCCGACCCCGGTGGAAATCTCCGTCCTGCCCGTGCCGTCGAGGTCGACCTCGACCAGGACGGACGTCTCCTTGGTCGTCCGCTCGACACGTCCTACCCGGCTCATGCGCTGTGCTCCTTCTTCATGTCACGTACCGCTTCGAGGAACGCGTCGTTCTCGGCCGGGGTTCCCGCGGTCACCCTCAGCCACTCCGGTACGCCGTTGTCACGGACCAGGACACCCCGGTCGAGGATCTTCCGCCAGGCGGCGTGGGAGTCGTCGAACCTTCCGAACTGCACGAAGTTCGCGTCCGACTCCGTCACCTCGTAGCCGATCGCCCGTAGCTCGGTGACCAGCCGGTCCCGCTCGGACTTCAGCTGCTCCACGTACTTCAGCAGCGTGTCAGTGTGCTCCAGGGCGGCCAGCGCGGTGGCCTGCGTGACGGCCGACAGGTGGTACGGCAGCCGTACGAGCTGGACGGCGTCCACGACCGCCGGGTGCGCGGCGAGGTAGCCGAGGCGCAGACCCGCCGCGCCGAACGCCTTGGACATGGTGCGGGACACCACGAGGTGCGGGCGGCCTTCGAGCAGCGGGAGCAGCGAGTCGCCGTGACTGAACTCGACGTACGCCTCGTCCACCACCACGATCGAGGGCTTGGCCGCCTGCGCGGCCTCGTACAGCGCGAGGACCGTCTCGCGCGGGACGGCGTTGCCCGTGGGGTTGTTGGGGGTGGTGATGAAGACGACGTCCGGCCGGTGCTCGGCGATGGCCTTCTCGGCGGCGGCGAGGTCGACGGTGAAGTCGTCGTTGCGGGGGCCGGAGATCCAGCCCGTGCCCGTGCCGCGGGAGATGAGCCCGTGCATGGAGTACGACGGCTCGAAGCCGATCGCGGTGCGGCCGGGCCCGCCGAAGGTCTGCAGCAGCTGCTGGATGACCTCGTTGGAGCCGTTGGCCGCCCAGACGTTCTCCAGGGCGACCGGGTGCTTGCCGGTCTTCGTCAGGTACCTGGCCAGCTCGGTGCGCAGCTCGACCGCGTCCCGGTCCGGGTAGCGGTTGAGGTTCCGGGCCGCCTCACGCACCCGCTCGGTGATCCGCTCGACGAGCGGTTCGGGCAGCGGGTAGGGGTTCTCGTTCGTGTTCAGCCGTACGGGGACGTCCAGTTGGGGCGCGCCGTAGGGGGACTTGCCGCGCAGCTCGTCCCGTACGGGGAGATCGTCGATACGTACGTCGGTCACTTGCTCTCCGGAACCTTCCAACCGAACCTTGCCTTGATCGCCGCGCCGTGCGCGGGCAGGTCCTCCGCCTCCGCCAGGGTCACCACGTGGTGCGCGACCTCGGCCAGCGCGTCCTTCGTGTAGTCGACGACGTGGATGCCGCGCAGGAAGGACTGGACGGACAGGCCGGAGGAGTGGCAGGCGCAACCGCCCGTGGGCAGGACGTGGTTGGAGCCCGCCGCGTAGTCGCCGAGCGACACCGGCGCCCAGGGGCCGATGAAGATCGCGCCCGCGTTCACGACGCGCTCGGCGACCGCCGCCGCGTCGGCCGTCTGGATCTCCAGGTGCTCGGCGCCGTAGGCGTTGACGACGCGCAGGCCCTCGTCGATGCCGTCGACGAGCACGATCGCGGACTGCCGGCCCGCGAGGGCGGGGCGGATCCGGTCCTCAATGTGCTTGGTGGCCTCGACCTGCGGCTGAAGCTCCTTCTCGACCGCGTCGGCGAGCTCCGCGGAGTCGGTGACGAGGACGGCGGCGGCCAGCGGGTCGTGCTCGGCCTGGCTGATCAGGTCGGCGGCGACGTGCACCGGGTCGGCGCTCTCGTCCGCGAGGACCGCGATCTCGGTCGGACCGGCCTCGGAGTCGATGCCGATGACGCCCGTGAAGTAGCGCTTGGCGGCGGCGACCCAGATGTTGCCGGGGCCGGTGACCATGTTCGCGGGCGGGCAGGACTCGGTGCCGTACGCGAACATCGCGACCGCGGTGGCGCCGCCCGCCGCGTACACCTCGTCGACGCCGAGCAGCGCGCAGGCCGCGAGGATCGTCGGGTGCGGGAGGCCGTCGAACTCGGCCTGGGCGGGTGAGGCGAGGGCGATCGAGCCGACGCCGGCCTCCTGCGCGGGCACCACGTTCATGATCACGGACGACGGGTAGACCGAGCGGCCGCCCGGCGCGTACAGCCCGACGCGCTCGACCGGCACCCACTTCTCGGTGACCGTGCCGCCGGGGACCACCTGGGTGGTGTGGCTGGTGCGGCGCTGCTCGCGGTGGACGATGCGGGCGCGGCGGATGGACTCCTCCAGGGCCGCGCGCACGGCCGGGTCGAGCTGCTCCAGCGCGTCCTTGAGCGCCCCGGCCGGGACCCGTACGGACTCCAGGCGCACGCCGTCGAACTTCTCGGCGAAGTCGATCAGCGCCGCGTCGCCGCGATGATGCACGGCCTCGACGATCGGCCGCACCTTCTCCAGGGCGGCCGCGACGTCGAAGTCGGCTCGGGGCAGCAGGTCGCGCAGGGCGGGGCCCTTGGGGAGGGCATCGCCGCGCAGATCGATTCGGGCCAGCGAAGAATGTTGCAGCACGGGCCCAATTCTCTCAGACCCGGGTCGGGCGCCGTCCGCCCGTATCAGTGGCTGATACACACCTGCGGGGGAACTTGGAAGATCACCTTCACGTCTTGCGTTCAGGGAGTCACCCAGCGGGCATGGGACGGGTGTGCGAAACCCGCGAGTAGCTGGGGAGCCCGTGCACACGCGGGCAGGAGGGAAAACGTAGTGACCGAAGGGGCCGGCATCCATGACGGGGATCCGCCGGACGATCTGACCGCCACCGAGATCGGGATGTGGCAGGCCTTCCGCAACGGCAGTGCGTACGACCTGCGCGCCGGGGACACCGTGGTGGACGATCCGCACGGCGGCCATCCCTGGGGCCCCGAGCGGACCGTACGGGCGCGGATCGTGTGCTGGCTGCTGCTGGACGGGCCGCCCGCACTGGCGGGGCGGGTGTCGGCGCTGAAGCTCGTGGGCGTCCAGATCGAGGACACCCTCGACCTCGCGGGCGGCACGATCGCGCCGTACGTGGAGATGAAGGGCTGCCGCTTCGAGAACGAGATACGGCTGCCGGAGGCGCGGTTCACCACGCTCCGGATGGTCGAGTGCGCGGTACCCCGGCTGGAGGCGGCCCGTGTGCACACCGAGGGCGACCTGCACCTGCCGCGCTGCCGGTTCCACAACGGGGTGCGGCTGACCGACGCACACATAGGCACGGACCTGCTGCTCAACCAGGCCGTCATCTACCGCGACCGGCGGGGCCATTCGCTCGTCGGCGACGGCATCACCGTCGGGCAGGACCTCCAGGCCGAGATGCTGGAGTCGCACGGCGAGCTGAGCCTGCGCGGCGCCTCCATCGGCGTGTCGCTGAGCCTGCGCGGCGCGCAGCTGACCAACCAGTACACGCGCCTGGCGCTCAACGCGCCCCAGTTGACGGTCGGCCGCACCCTCTACATGACCCCGGCGGGCGTCAACAACCCGATCCTGACCAGCGGGACCACACCGGCGCGCGGCACCCGGATCCAGCGGTTCGTGTGCGAGGGCGGGGTACGCCTCGACGACGGGCGGTTCGGCGACGCGGTCGACCTGGAGCAGGCCCGCTTCACCTTCACCGACGAGCAGGAACTCTCGCTGCGCCGCGTCCAGGTGCCCGAACTGCGCTTCCTCGGGGAGCGCCCGGAGCGCGGCAAGGTGGTCCTGTCGGGCGCGCGGATCGTCAACCTGATGGACAAGGCGGAGAGCTGGCCGGGCCCGGGCAACCTCCAGATGGGCGGCTTCCAGTACGAGAACCTCGTGCCGCGCGGCCCGTTCCCCCTGGTGAGACGGCTGGAGTGGGTGGCCGCCGCGACCGCCGAGTACAACCCGGAGCCGTACGAGCGGCTCGCCACCGTGTTGCGCGCCGGCGGGGAGGACGAGGACGCCCGCGAGGTGCTGCTCGCCCGGCAGCGCCACCGCCGCGAGAACCTGCCCTTCGCGGCCAAGCTGTGGGGGTACGCGCAGGACTGGACGGTGGCGTACGGCTACCGTCCGGGCCGGGCGGCCGTGTGGATGGCCGTGCTGTGGGCGGCCACGTCGATCGCCTTCTCCCACGCCGCCCACCCGCCGATCAAGAACGGCGAGCACCCCCCGTGGAACGCCTCCCTGTTCGCCCTGGACCTGCTCCTGCCGGTCATCGACCTGGGCCAGGTGGGCTACTGGCAGCTGCGCGGCGGCTGGCAGTGGCTGGCCGCGGTGGTGATCCTGCTGGGCTGGGTCCTGGCGACGACGGTGGCCGCGGGGGCGACGCGCCTGCTGAGCAGGAACTGACACAGAAGTTCCGCAAAAGGAACTCAGGGTTCCAACAGCGGCGGAACAGGACTTTTTACCTTATCTTGACTGTTGAGCGCACAACTAAAAGAGTGTTACGTGTTCGCTCTGGCGCTGTCCGACCTGCGGGATTTCAATGGCGGCACCATGGCACTGCTACGCGCGTTCATCCGCACGGCACGGATGATCCGGAACACCTCGCACCTCGCCGTCGGCCTGCCCGCCGACGACGAGGTACTGCTCGACGCCCCCGACGAGCGGCTCGCACCCGTCCTCGTGGCGGCGGGCAGGGGCGAGTACGCCTCGGCGGCCAAACTGCTCGCCACCACCCGGGAGTCCGCCGAGTGGGAGAACCGCGACCGGTACGCGACCCGTCTGGCGGCCTTCGCGCGCACCCGCGACGGCTGGCTGGCCGAGTGGCAGCAGGCGTCGCCGCACGACCCGGACGCCCTGCTGATCAAGGCCGAGCTGGCGGTGACCCGCGGCTGGGAGTCCCCTGCCCGCGGTGAACTGCTGCGCGACGTGGGTCCGTTGATCTCCGCGGCCGCGGAGGGTGAGCCCCGCGATCCGGTGCCCTGGCGGATCGCGCTCGACCACGCGCGCGGCACCAACGTGGGCCACACCGGGTTCGAGCGGCTGTGGGCCGAGGCGGTCCGCCGCTCCCCGCACCACTACGGCTGCCATGTCGCGGCCCTGCAGTACCTGTCGGCGTCCTGGTACGGCTCGCACCGGGAGTGCTTCGACTTCGCCGAGCAGGCCGCCCAGGACGCACTCCCCGGCTCTCTGGTCCAGGCACTGCCGGTGCGCGCCGCCTTCGCGTACCTCGCCGACGGTGGCGGGGCGAGCGTGCGGCGCGAGCGGCTGGACGCGGCGGCCGACGCAGCGATCGCGCTCTCGTCCGCGTACCCGGCCGCCGACGCCTGGCCGGCCGAGGTGCGTAACCTGCTGACATACGTGCTGGTACGCCTGGAGCGCTGGCAGGACGCCCTCGAACAGGTCCGCATGATCGGCCCGTTCGCCACCTCGTTCCCCTGGGACCGGGTGTCGGACGATCCGCTCGGCCAGTTCCTCGAACTGCGGGACGGGGTACGGCTGGAGGTGGCGTCCGGCATCCCGCTGCGCTCACGGTCCGCTGCCCGTCCGAGCCCAAGGAGTGACCACTCCGAACCCGACCGCCCCGACGACCATTAGGCTCTTGCGTCGTGACCACCGTCCGGCTCCCGCTCTTTCCCCTGAACTCGGTGCTCTTCCCCGGGCTCGTGCTCCCCTTGAACATCTTCGAGGAGCGCTATCGCGCCATGATGCGCGAGCTGCTGAAGACCCCCGAGTCCGAACCCCGCCGGTTCGCTGTCGTCGCCATCCGCGACGGCCACGAGGTCGCGCCGAGCGCGCCCGGCATGCCCGACCAGACGTCCCTGCCCGAACGCGGCCCGACGGCTGGCTTCGGCGACGACCCGATCCGTGCGTTCCACTCCGTGGGGTGTATCGCGGACGCGGCGACGATCCGGGAGCAGGAGGACGGCACGTTCGAGGTACTCGCGACCGGTACGACCCGTGTGCGGCTGCTCTCGGTGGAGGCGTCGGGCGCGTTCCTGACGGCCGAGGTGGAGGAGCTGCCGGAGGAACGGGGGGACGAGGCTGGCGCCCTGGCGGAGGGTGTCCTGCGCGCCTTCCGCCAGTACCAGAAGCGGCTGGCGGGAGCGCGTGAGCGCTCGCTCTCGACAGGTGCGGACCTCCCGGACGAACCGGCGGTGGTCTCGTACCTGGTGGCTGCCGCGATGATGCTCGACACCCCGGCCAAGCAGCGCCTCCTCCAGGCGCCGGACATCGCCTCGCGCCTGCGCGACGAGCTGAAACTCCTGCGCGCGGAGACGGCCATCATCCGTAGTCTGCCGTCGTTGCCGGCGTCGGAGCTGACACGCAGCCCGACGAGCCTGAACTGACGAGCGTCAACTGACCTGAGGGCACGAGACCTTGGCAAAGAAGCCGAAGAAGAACCAGCAGCAATCCGGGGGCACGCCCGCGACGGTGACCCTGACGTCCGCGGGCGTGGACTTCACCGTCCACTCCTACGAGCACGACCCCTCCCACCCCTCCTACGGCGAGGAGGCGGCGGAGGCGATGGGCGTCTCCCCGGACCGCGTCTTCAAGACCCTGGTGGCGGACGTGGACGGCGCGCTGGTCGTCGCCGTGGTCCCGGTGGCGGGCTCCCTGGACCTGAAGGCCCTGGCGTCGGCGGTGGGCGGCAAGCGCGCGGCGATGGCCGACCCGGCGATGGCGGAGCGCACCACGGGCTACGTCCGCGGGGGCATCTCCCCGCTGGGCCAGCGCAAGAGACTCCGTACGGTCCTGGACGCGTCGGCCGGCGCCCACGACACGATCTGTGTCTCGGCCGGCCGTCGTGGGCTGGAGGTCGAGCTGGCTCCTGAGGACCTTCTCAAACTGACGGAAGCGGTTTCGGCGCCCATTGCCCGTGCGTGACCCCTCGACGGGGCCGCCGTCCTCCGCTAACTACGAAGGACATGTCGAAGAAAACCCGCAAACGCAAGTGGCGCACCAAGAAGGGCCGCTCGAACCACGGCCACCGCCCGGCGTAATCACCCAGGAGAGGTTCACGCCCCCGCCGCCCCTACCCGTCCCATCCCCAGGGGCTC
>NZ_VJZC01000242.1 GCF_009377185.1 Streptomyces spongiae | reverse complement strand
GTACGAAAGGGTGGGGCAACCGGGCGGTAGGACTTTGTACGCCATCAGAATGGCCGGACATCCTGAGGGTGAGGCAGACACCTGTCGCCTCCCTCAACTTGACGTACGCCGACCGGAAACGGTTGCTCACCGTTTCCTTACGGGTGGGTCACGTTCGATTACGCCGTTTGCAGTGCGCCACCCGTGAACAGTCTTCCCGGCGATCGCTCTCCCTAGCCCTCGGTCTCCCCACGGATCACGGCGAGAACCCCGTCCAACTCGTCGGCCTTCACCAGGACGTCGCGTGCCTTGGAACCCTCGCTCGGGCCCACGATGTTGCGCGACTCCATGAGGTCCATCAACCGCCCGGCCTTGGCGAAGCCCACGCGCAGCTTGCGCTGGAGCATCGAGGTCGACCCGAACTGCGTGGAGACGACCAGTTCGGCGGCCTGGCACAACAGGTCGAGGTCGTCGCCGATGTCCTCGTCGATCTCCTTCTTCTGCTTGGTGCCCACGGTGACGTCGTCCCGGAAGACGGGCGTCATCTGGTCCTTGCAGTGCTGGACGACCGCCGCGACCTCCTCCTCGGTCACGAACGCGCCCTGCATACGGGTCGGCTTGCTGGCGCCCATCGGCAGGAAGAGCCCGTCCCCCTTGCCGATCAGCTTCTCGGCGCCCGGCTGGTCGAGGATGACGCGCGAGTCGGCGAGCGAGGAGGTGGCGAAGGCGAGCCGCGAGGGCACGTTCGCCTTGATCAGGCCCGTGACGACGTCGACCGACGGCCGCTGCGTGGCGAGCACGAGGTGGATGCCGGCAGCGCGCGCGAGCTGCGTGATGCGCACGATGGCGTCCTCGACGTCCCGGGGCGCCACCATCATCAGGTCGGCCAGCTCGTCGACGATCACCAGCAGGTACGGGTACGCCTGGAGCTCGCGCTCGCTGCCCTCGGGCGTCTTGAGTTTGCCACTGCGCACGGCTTCGTTGAAGTCGTCGATGTGCCGGTAGCCGTACGCCGCGAGGTCGTCGTACCTGAGGTCCATCTCCCGTACGACCCACTGGAGCGCCTCGGCGGCCCGCTTGGGGTTGGTGATGATCGGCGTGATCAGGTGCGGGATGCCCTCGTAGGCGGTCAGTTCGACGCGCTTGGGGTCGACGAGGACCATGCGGACGTCCTCGGGAGTGGCGCGCACCATGACGGACGTGATCAGGCAGTTGATGCAGGACGACTTACCGGAGCCGGTCGCACCGGCGACGAGCACGTGCGGCATCTTCGCCAGGTTGGCCATCACATAGCCGCCCTCGACGTCCTTGCCGAGCGCGACCAGCATCGGGTGGTCGTCCTCGGCCGCGTCCGCCAGGCGCAGCACGTCACCGAGGTTGACCATCTCGCGGTCGGTGTTGGGGATCTCGATGCCGACCGCGGACTTGCCGGGGATCGGCGAGATGATCCGTACGTCGGGGCTGGCGACGGCGTACGCGATGTTCTTCGTCAGCGCGGTGATCCGCTCGACCTTCACGGCGGGGCCGAGCTCGACCTCGTAGCGCGTGACCGTCGGACCGCGCGTGAAGCCGGTGACGCTGGCGTCGACCTTGAACTCGGTGAACACGGTGGTCAGGGAGTCGACTATGGCGTCGTTGGCCGCGCTGCGGGCCTTTCCGGGGCCCCCGCGCTCCAGGAGGTCGAGCGAGGGCAGGGAGTAGGTGATGTCGCCGGAGAGCTGGAGCTGTTCGGCCCGCGGCGGGAGGTCGCGGACCTCGGCGGGCGGCGCCTTGGTGAGGTCGGCGACCTCCGCCTTCAGCTTCTCCTGCTTGGGCGGCTTGGCGGCCTGTTTCGGCGTCTTGGAACGCGAGGCCGGGATGGGCGTCGTCTCCTCGTAGCCGTCGCGTTCGACGGTGACGCCCTGGGTGAGGTCGGCGACGAGCGGCGAGGGCGGCATGCCGTGCAGGACCGCGCCGTCGAGGGCTGCCGCGGCGGCCGCTGCGACGTCCACGGCGTCCATGGGCCGGTCGGGATCGGGCTGCGGCGCCGCGGACCTGCGGGGGCGCCCACGGCGCCGCGAGAGGGCCTCCTGCTCGGCACTGTCCGGGTCGTAGGCCTCGGGGTCGGTCCTGCGGCGCCGGGAGCGCGGCGGCGGCAGCGACTCGCGCCACTGGTCGTCGTAGCGCTGGTCGTCCTCGGTGAGGTCCTCGTCGGGGGCGTCGTGGACGATGCCCAGCTTCCGGCCGAGCAGCCGAAGCCGCTGCGGGATGGCGTTGACCGGGGTCGCCGTGACGACGAGCAGTCCGAAGATCGCGAGCAGCACGAGGAGCGGTACGGCGAGGACCTCGCCCATCGTGTACGTCAGGGGTGTGGCCGCGCCCCAGCCGATGAGCCCTCCGGCGTCCCTGATCGCCTGCATGCCCTCGCTGCGCGCGGGCGCCCCGCACGCGAGGTGGACCTGGCCGAGCACTCCGATGAGGAGCGCGGACAGGCCGATGACGATGCGGCCGTTGGCCTCCGGCTTCTCGGGGTGCCGGATGAACCGGACGGCGATCACGGCGAGCAGTATCGGCACGAGCAGGTCGAGCCGCCCGAAGGCGCCTGTCACGAGCATCTCGACGAGGTCGCCGACAGGGCCCTTGAGGTTGGACCAGGTGCCGGCGGCGACGATCAGGGCCAAGGCGAGCAGCAGCAGCGCGATTCCGTCCTTCCGGTGCGCCGGGTCGAGATTCCGCGCGCCCTGCCCTATGCCTCGGAACACGGCGCCGACCGCGTGCGCGGCTCCGAGCCAGACGGCGCGCACAAGCCTGTACACGCCCCCTGTCGGACTGGGCGCCGGCTTCGGAGGAGCCGCCTTCTTCGCCGCGGCCTTCCTGGCGGGCGCCTTCTTCGCCGCGGCCTTCTTCGCAGGGGCCTTCTTCGCCGCAGCCTTCGACGGAGCGGCCGCCTTCTTCGCGGGCTTCTTGGCTGCGGGCTGACGTGGGGCCATGGGTGTGAGGTTACCGGTGGAGACCACTGCGGACACGTGTGGTTTTTGCTTCACCCGTTCGTGTCGCCCCAAGAAGGGCGACAAACTGACGTGGCCGGGCAGAACGCTGACGGACGCTCATCGCGATTGGCCCGCTTGAACCAGCCCCCCAGCCCGTCCGGCGTTTGAGGACGAGGCCGTTCAGGCCGATACGGGGTCTGGGGGCGGCAGCCCCCAGGGATGGGACGGGTAGGGGCGGCGGGGGCGAGCATCTCAGGCCCAGCCACAACGCTCGACCCACACAAAGAACTCACCGCACCCGCACGAACCCCACTCAGTTCTGCGACGGCACGGAAGCCGCCCCGCTCCCCGCCCCCGGCTCCAACGCGTCCAGCGCCCTCCGCAACCCGGTCAACTTGCGTTCGAGATGCGCCGCCGTGGCCACCGCCGCCGCGTCCGCCGACTCGTCGTCGAGCTGTTTGGACAACGCCTCGGCCTGCTCCTCGACCGCCGCGAGCCGCGCGGAGAGCTCCGCGAGAAGCCCGACCGGCTCCTTGCTCGCACCGACCGAGGACTTGCCGCCACCCTCCAACTGCAGCCGCAACAGGGCGGCCTGCTCCCGGAGCTGGCAGTTCTTCATGTACAGCTCGACGAACACGGAGACCTTCGCCCGCAGCACCCACGGGTCGAACGGTTTGGAGATGTAGTCCACCGCGCCCGCCGCGTACCCCCGGAAGGTGTGGTGCGGGCCGTGATTGATCGCGGTGAGAAAGATGATCGGGATGTCCCGGGTCCGTTCTCGCCGCTTGATGTGCGCAGCGGTTTCGAATCCGTCCATACCCGGCATCTGGACGTCCAGCAGAATGACCGCGAAGTCGTCCGTCAGCAGCGCTTTGAGCGCTTCCTCCCCGGACGATGCCCGCACCAGCGTCTGATCGAGCGCAGAGAGAATGGCCTCCAGCGCCAGCAGATTCTCCGGCCGGTCATCGACCAGGAGGATCTTGGCCTTCTGCACCATGGCCCGCCCTCCTCGCCCCGGCGTGGGGCCTCCCCTGTCCTCAGGACTTGGGACGACACCGCCGGGCGTCGCCCCAGGGGACGGCTCCCTTGCGCCGTCCGTCCTCGTGCCGGTCATGGTAGCCGCACCCCGCCTATCGCCACACCCTGTCACCGCGATGTCACTGTGCACGTAGCAGAAACGTAGCGGGAGACCAGAAGGTTCCCCGAATCCCGCTCCTCTACACGGCTACGGCCACGGTCAGTCAGGCGATTTCGTGCACACGGCGGCGCCAACTCACCACCCCCGGCGCGCCAGTCACCGGCGCGCACCCAGAGCATCCGCACACTCACTCGGCACGCATCCATTCACCCATGACCGTGAGCAGGTGATCGGGGTCGACGGGCTTCGTGACGTAGTCCGAGGCGCCCGACTCGATCGCCTTCTCCCGGTCGCCCTTCATCGCCTTGGCGGTCAGCGCGATGATCGGCAGCCCGGCGAACTGGGGCATCCGCCTGATCGCCGTCGTCGTCGCGTACCCGTCCATCTCCGGCATCATGATGTCCATCAGGACCACCGCCACGTCGTCGTGCTGCTCCAGGACCTCGATGCCCTCACGGCCGTTCTCGGCGTACAGCACCGACAGGCCGTGCTGCTCCAAGACGCTGGTCAGCGCGAACACGTTGCGGATGTCGTCGTCGACGATCAGCACCTTCTCGCTGGCGAACCGGATGCTCTCCCGCGAGTGCGCGGCGGCCTCCTGCCCGTTGGGCGACCACTGCTCCTGCCCCGAGGCCCCGGAGGGCCCGGAGGCCGGCGCGTGCAGGGGGCGCGACTCAGCCGCGGGCAGCGCCCTGCGGCGCCGCCTGAAGAGCGCCGCGGGCCCGTTCTGGGTCGCGTGGTACGACCTCACCTCGGCCGGCGTCTCGATGTCCGGCACGGCCAGCTCCTCCACCGCGGACGCCACCAGGTCACCGGGATCGATCATCGCCGCCGCGGGCTGTGTGTATCCCTGCGGCGGCAGTTCACTGGGGTGCAGCGGCAGGTAGAGGGTGAAGGTGGAGCCGCGTCCGGGCTCGCTCTGGGCGTAGATCTCACCGCCCAGCAGGCGCGCGATCTCCCGCGAGATGGACAGCCCCAGACCCGTACCGCCGTACTTGCGGCTCGTGGTCCCGTCGGCCTGCTTGAAGGCGTCGAAGATCACCCGCATCTTGCTGGCCGCGATGCCGATGCCGGTGTCGGTCACGGAGAACGCGATCAGGTCGGCGCCCGCGTCCCGCAGCGAGCCGGCCTCCAGCAGCTGCTCCCGGATGGCCACCGGGACGTCCGAACTCGCGGGCCTGATGACCAGTTCGACCGCTCCCGTGTCGGTGAACTTGACCGCGTTGGACAGCAGGTTGCGCAGCACCTGCAGCAGCCGCTGTTCGTCGGTGTGCAGCGTGGCGGGCAGCTCCGGCGAGACCCGTACGGAGAAGTCGATGCCCTTCTCCGCGGTGAGCGGCCGGAAGGTGGCCTCCACGTAGTCGACGAGCTGGACGAGCGCGATACGGGTCGGGGACACGTCCATCTTGCCCGCCTCGACCTTGGACAGGTCGAGGATGTCGTTGATCAGCTGGAGCAGGTCGGAGCCCGCGCCGTGGATTGTCTCGGCGAACTCGACCTGCTTCGGCGTGAGGTTCGAATCCGCGTTGTCGGCGAGGAGCTTGGCGAGGATCAGCAGCGAGTTGAGCGGGGTGCGCAGCTCGTGCGACATGTTCGCCAGGAACTCGCTCTTGTAGCGCATGGACACGGCGAGCTGCTCGGCGCGCTCCTCCAGGACCTGCCGCGCCTCCTCGATCTCGGTGTTCTTGACCTCGATGTCGCGGTTCTGCCGGGCCAGCAGCGCGGCCTTCTCCTCCAGCTCGGCGTTGGAGTCCTGGAGGGCCTTCTGCCGCTGCTCCAGCTCCTCCGAGCGCAGCCGGAGCTGCTCGGTCAGCTCCTGCGACTGCTTCAGCAGCACCTCGGTCTTGGTGTTGACCGAGATCGTGTTGACGCTCGTCGCGATCATCTCGGCGATCTGGTTGAGGAAGTCCTTCTGGATCTGTGTGAACGGGGTGAAGGAGGCCAGCTCGATCACACCGAGCACCGTTCCCTCGAAGAGCACCGGAAGCACGATGACCTGTGCCGGGGGCGCCTCGCCGAGTCCGGAGGAGATCTTCAGGTACCCGCTCGGCGCGTTCTCCACGAGGATCGTGCGCTTCTCCGTGGCGGCCGTACCGATGAGCGCCTCACCGGGCCGGAACGACGTCGGCATGGAGCCCATGGAGTAGCCGTACGACCCGAGCATCCGCAGCTCGTACGCCTCGTCGCTGTCCGTGCTCCGGTCCTTGCCGTCGACCATCGGCATGGAGAGGAAGAACGCGCCGTGCTGCGCGGAGACGACGGGCGTCAGCTCGCTCATGATCAGCGAGGCCACGTCCGCCAGATCGCGGCGGCCCTGCATGAGGGCGGAGATACGGGCGAGGTTGCCCTTCAGCCAGTCCTGCTCCTTGTTGGCGATCGTGGTGTCGCGCAGGTTGGCGATCATCTTGTTGATGTAGTCCTGAAGCTCCGAGATCTCGCCCGAGGCGTCCACGTCGATCTTCAGGTTGAGGTCGCCGCGGGTCACCGCGGTGGCCACGCGCGCGATGGCGCGCACCTGCCGGGTCAGGTTCCCGGCCATCTCGTTCACCGACTCGGTGAGGTCGCGCCAGGTGCCGTCGACGTCCCGTACGCGCGCCTGGCCGCCCAGCTGGCCCTCGGTGCCCACCTCGCGGGCCACCCGGGTGACCTCCTCGGCGAAGGACGAGAGCTGGTCGACCATCGTGTTGATCGTGGTCTTGAGCTCCAGGATCTCGCCGCGCGCGTCGATGTCGATCTTCTTGGTCAGGTCGCCCTTGGCGATGGCCGTCGTGACCATGGCGATGTTGCGCACCTGGCCGGTCAGGTTGGACGCCATGCCGTTCACGGACTCGGTGAGGTCCTTCCACGTACCCGAAACGCCCGGTACGCGCGCCTGACCGCCCAGGATTCCGTCGGTGCCCACCTCACGGGCCACCCTGGTCACCTGGTCGGCGAACGAGCTCAGGGTCTTCACCATCGTGTTGACGGTGTCGGCGAGCTGGGCCACCTCGCCGCTCGCCTCGACGGTGACCTTCTTGGTGAGGTCACCGTTGGCGACCGCCGTGGCGACCTGGGAGATGTTGCGCACCTGGCCGGTCAGGTTGTTGGCCATGACGTTGACGTTGTCCGTCAGGTCCTTCCAGATGCCCGACACACCGGGCACCCGGGCCTGGCCGCCCAGCTGGCCCTCCGTACCCACCTCGCGGGCCACCCGGGTCACCTGCTCGGCGAAGTTGGACAGCTGGTCGACCATCGTGTTGACGGTCGTGACGAGTTCGAGGATCTCGCCCTTCGCGTCGACCGTGATCTTCTTCGACAGGTCACCGTTGGCCACAGCCGTGGTGACCTCGGCGATGTTGCGCACCTGCATGGTCAGGTTGTTGGCCATGCCGTTCACGGACTGCGTGAGGTCCTTCCAGGTGCCGGAGACACCCTGGACCTCGGCCTGCCCGCCGAGGATGCCCTCCGTACCCACCTCGCGGGACACCCGCGTGACCTGCTCGGCGAAGTTCGAGAGCTGGTCCACCATCGTGTTGAGGGTGTTCTTCAGCTCCAGGATCTCCCCGCGCGCGTCCACGTCGATCTTCTGCGACAGGTCACCCCGGGCCACCGCCGTGGCGACCTGCGCGATGTTGCGCACCTGGCCGGTCAGGTTGCCCGCCATGCCGTTCACGGACTCGGTGAGGTCCCGCCACACACCGGCGACACCGGGCACCTGGGCCTGGCCGCCCAGCCGGCCCTCCGTACCCACCTCGCGGGCCACCCTGGTCACCTGGTCGGCGAACGCGGAGAGCTGGTCCACCATCGTGTTGAGGGTGTTCTTCAGCTCCAGGATCTCCCCGCGCGCGTCCACGTCGATCTTCTGCGACAGGTCACCCCGGGCCACCGCCGTCGTCACCTGGGCGATCTGCCGCACCTGGGAGGTGAGGTTGCCCGCCATGAAGTTGACGGAGTCGGTGAGCTCCTTCCAGGTACCCGAGACGCCGTCCACGCGCGCCTGACCGCCCAGCCGGCCCTCGGTACCCACGTCACGGGCCACCCGGGTCACCTCGGCACCGAAGGCCGACAGCTGGTCCACCATCGTGTTCACGGTGTTCTTCAGCTGGAGCATCTCGCCGGACACGTCGACCGTGACCTTCTGCGAGAGGTCGCCGTTGGCCACCGCCGTCGTCACCTGGGCGATGTTCCTCACCTGTCCGGTGAGGTTGCGGAACGCCGTGTTGACGGAGTCCGTCAGGTCCTTCCACGTACCGGCCGCGCCGGGTACCTGCGCCTGGCCGCCCAGCTCACCCTCGACACCGATCTCCCGGGCCACGCGGGTGACCTCGGCACCGAACGCGGAGAGCTGGTCCACCATCGTGTTGACGGTGTTCTTCAGCTCCAGCATCTCGCCGGCGACGTCGACGGTGACCTTCTGGGACAGGTCACCGTTCGCCACGGCCGTCGTCACGGCGGCGATGTCGCGCACCTGAGTGGTGAGGTTGCGGAACACCGTGTTGACGGAGTCCGTCAGGTCCTTCCACGTACCCGCCGCGCCCGGCACGTTCGCCTGTCCGCCGAGGCGGCCCTCGGCACCGACCTCGTTGGCGACACGCGTGACCTCGTCCGCGAACGTCCGCAGCGTCTCCGTCATCTGGTTGATCGTCTCGGCGAGCTGCGCGACCTCGCCGCGTGCGCTCACCGTCACCTTCTGCGACAGATCACCGTTGGCGACGGCGGTGGTCACCTGTGCGATTCCGCGCACCTGGGCCGTCAGATTGCCGGCCATAAGATTCACCGAATCGGTGAGGTCCTTCCACACTCCCGACACACCGGGCACCTGCGCCTGCCCGCCGAGCTCACCCTCGGTACCCACCTCGCGCGCGACGCGGGTCACCTCGGAGGAGAAGGAGGCGAGCTGATCCACCATCGTGTTGACGGTGTTCTTCAGCTCCAGCATCTCGCCGGCCACATGAACCGTGACCTTCCGGGACAGGTCGCCCTTGGCCACCGCCGTCGTCACGAGCGCGATGTCCCGCACCTGCGCGGTCAGCCGGTACGCCATCGTGTTGACGGAGTCCGTGAGGTCCTTCCACGAGCCGGACATTCCACGCACGCGCGCCTGGCCGCCCAGCTTGCCCTCGGTACCGACCTCGCTGGCCACGCGGGTGACCTCGTCGGTGAACGTCGACAGCTGGTCCACCAGGTTGTTGACCGTGCGTCCGACCTTCAGGAACTCGCCCCTCAGGGGATGCCCGTTCCCGTCGGAGCCCTGCGCGCGCAGCTCCATACGCGGCGACAGATCGCCGTCGGCCACCGCGGACAGCACCCGTCCGACCTCGGAAACGGGCCGTACGAGGTCGTCGACCAGCGCGTTGGAGTTGTCGATCGCGGCCGCCCACGAGCCCTCGCAAGGGCCCGTCTCCAGCCGCTCGGTGAGCTTGCCCTCACGCCCCACCACGCGCCGTACGCGAGCCAACTCACCCGTCAGCTGCAGGTTTCGGTCGGCAACCTCGTTGAAGACGGCGGCGATCTCCGACATGACGCCGTCACCGGTGACCGTCAGCCGTTTGCGGAAATTGCCGTCACGCATGGACTCCAGCGCCGCCAGCAGCTTGTTCAGGGCCGCCGTCTCCACCGTTGTGGTGCCGTTGCGTGATGTGCGCTGCTTGCTCAGGGACTGTCCGCCTTTCGCGCGCGTCTTATTGCCCCGCGTCGCTGCGCCAGACTCCACTGTGTCCCTCCCGCAGGGGTCGACCTCTACTGCTCTGCGTGCCCGGTTACCACTCGTCGTACCGGATACCACTGCCTGCCCGATATACCAGGGACGGCTGGGTGCTGCTGCCCGCTCTGTACCAAAGGCACCCCACCTGCCCTGACCCTCCTTAGAAGCTTGCCCAGTGTTTCACCATGGCTGAACCAGGCCATAACAGTTCGGCAGCTTCGCACACGGTCCGCACACCCTCTGGACGGAAACACAGCCGACCGGCATCAGCATGGACGGCGAAGGTAAGTAACCTTGCATGCGGCTGTCCAGCCATGCCGGCGCATCCGGTCTGGATGGTGGCACGAGCACGAGCGGGCAGGCATCGGAGGGGCGGCCGCACCATGACCACCGGACTGCATCCCGGGGGCCCACCCCAGGATCCTCGGCCGACGGGGAACCAGCATCTGCCACGGCAGGAGCGGGTCGGCCGCGGATCCTCGCACGTCTCCCCTCACGTCCACCCGCACGTCGAGAACCGGACAAGGAGTTCTGTGATCACCGCGCGCGCGGCCGCCAGCTTCGAGCCCGTCGGGCGATCGGTTGCGACCGCCCGCTCCTTCGTCCGTGACACCCTGCAGGGCTGGGGATTCGCCGACATCGTCGACGACGCCGTCGTCCTCACCAGCGAGTTGGTCACCAACGCGGTGGTGCACGCGGGCACATCTGCCGACGTCCTCTGTCTGCGCAGCGACGAGGGCGTACGCATCGAGGTCGCGGACAGATACCCCGAGCGCGAGATCCCCCTCCAGACCACGTCCGTCAACATGGGCAGCCCCGACCGCGAGGGAGGCCGCGGACTCCAACTCTGCGCGGCGCTCGCGGGGCGCTGGGGCGTCGAGTACACACCCACGCACAAGCAGGTGTGGTTCCAACTCACCCTGCCCGAACGCCCGGTGGGCACCCGCGCGGCCGGCCCCTCCCTGCCCGCCGACCTCCTCCCGCTCGCCGACGGCCGGGTCCGCGTCGCCGTGGTCCAGATCGACCGCACGGGCTCGATCGGCGCCTGGAACGAGGACGCCGAGGAACTCTTCGGGTACGCGGCCGAACAGGTCATCAGAAAGCCCCTCACCGACCTCGCGGCCTGGCCGCACACCCCGGGCACCAGCACCGGCATCGCCGAGGCCCTCCAACTGTCCCGCTGGGAAGGCAGTTACGGCATCCGCGGCGCCAACGGCCGGGTGACCCCGGTGTACGCCTCGCACCTCCGCGTCCGCGACACCGACGGCGAACCCTCGACCGTCTGCCTTCTCGTACGGGACCACGAACGCGCCGTTCTGCAGACCCCGGTGCGCATGTCGGCCCCCGACCCGACCGCGGCGTCCGACGGACAACCGACGGACCCCTTCGAGGTCTTCATCGGCTCCCCAGCCCCCGACGACCTGGACGGCCTCCTCCAGCGCACGGTCGAACGCGCCCGCGACATGCTCGACGGCGACTCGGCCTTCCTGCTCCTCGCGACCGACGACGAAACGGAGTTGGAGGTACGCGCCTCCACGGGACTCCCCTCCGCCCGCCAGCGCTTCGCCCGCGTACCCGTCGAGGCGGGCCCCGGCCGCTACGGCTCGGCCCGCATGCCGGCGGTCCACGACGACCTCACAGCGGTCCCCGGCGCCGTACCGCTGCTCAGCGGCACAGGTATGCGCTCGGTCGTCACGGTCCCGCTCAAGGTCGAGGGGCGCCTCACCGGCTCGCTCGGTGTGGCGGCCGAGGGACCGGGGCGCTACTCCAACGAGGAGGCCCTGCGCCTGCAGTTCGCCGCCGACCGCATCGCTCTCGCCGTCGAGTCCGCCCGTCTGGGTGAACTGGAGCGCCTGCGCCGCGGCTCGCTCAGCTTCCTCGTCGAGGCCTCGGACCTCCTCGCGGGCACCCTGGACCGCGACCAGACCCTCGCGCTCATGGCCCAGATGACGATCCCGACCCTCGCCACCTGGTGCGCGGTCTACACGATCGCCGACCAGGCCTCGGACCCGTACCTGTCGTACGTCCTCCACGAGGACGAGGAACGCATCGACGGCATCAAGGCCCTGCTCTCCAAGATCTCGCCGCCGGACCCGATCCCCACCCCGGGCGCCCGTATCTGGTCGGCGCCCGCCGAGGCGGCCCACCAGGCGGCCCTGCGCACGTCCATGCGCAGCCTGGGCCTGGGCGAGCCCGCGACGGTGAGTTCGGGCATCGGCACGACACTCGCGACGGCCGCGGCGGTGGGCGGCGAGACCGTGGTCCTCCCGCTGGTGGCCCGCAACCGCGTGATCGGCATGCTGACGCTGGGCAAGCCGACGGACGAACACTTCCGCCAGGAGATCCTGGAACTGGCCGAGGACCTGTCCCGCCGAGCCGCCCTGGCCCTGGACAACGCCCGCCTGTACTCCGAGCGCATGGCCATCAGCCAGTCCCTCCAGCGCAGCCTCCTGCCGCCCGAACTGCCGGAGATCGAGGGCGTCGAGGTCGAGGTCATCTACCGCGCGGCCGGCGAGGGCAACGAGGTCGGCGGCGACTTCTACGACCTGTTCCCGATCCGCGACGGCGCGTACGGCTTCGCCATCGGCGACGTCTGCGGTACGGGCCCGGAGGCGGCCGCGGTCACCGGCCTGGCCCGGCACGCCCTGCGCCTGCTGGCCCGGGAGGGCTTCGGCGGCCCCGCGGTCCTGGAGCGCCTGAACTCCGCCATCATCGACGAGGGAGCCCGCAGCCGCTTCCTGACGCTCCTGTACGGCGAGTTGTGGCCCCAGGAGGACGGCAGTGCCCTCCTGAAGGTCGTCTGCGCCGGCCACCCGCTCCCGCTGCGCCTGCGCCAGGACGGCTCGGTCGAACCGGCCGCCGAACCCCAGCCGCTGCTCGGCGTCATGGAGGACCTGGAGCTGTACGAACAGACCGTCACCCTCGACCCCGGCGATGTCCTCCTTTGTGTGACGGACGGCGTCACCGAACGCCGCGAGGGCACGCGCATGCTGGGCGACGACGGCCTCACGGACGTCCTGACGACCTGTACGGGCCTGACGGCGGGCGCTGTCGCGGCCCGCATCATGCGCGCGGTCGAGCGCTTCGCATCCGACGCCCCGTCCGACGACATGGCGATCCTCGCGATGCGGGTACCGGGCCTCCACAAGGACTGACACAAAAAAAGGCCTCGTCCGTCAGGACGAGGCCTTTGTCAGAGCCCCCAAACGGAATCGAACCGTTGACCTTCTCCTTACCATGGAGACGCTCTGCCGACTGAGCTATAGGGGCCTGTCACCTTTTCGAGGTTTCCCTCGCGCGGCAACGCAATAGATCATACCCCGAACTGATGAGTGCTCCGCACCACCGACTGCTAGGCAGGCTGCAGCAAGCCGCCCAGCGCGTTGCAGGCGGAGACGACGCGATGCACCTGCCGCTTGGTCAGCGAGCCGTCCACGGGCAGCGCCAGCGTTTCGTCCGAGGCGAGCTCGGTCTCCGGGAGGCAGACGTCCCTTCGGAACCCCGGCATGCGGTGCACGGGCGTCTTCACCGGCACCCGGCAGTCAACGCCCCGAGCGCGCAACGCACGCGCGAAGGCATCGCGGTCCGGCCGTCCGTTGCCGGGCACACGCACGACGTACTGCTGGAAGGTGTGCTCACCTCCACCGTCCGGGGTACGCACCCCACGCAGTCGGCCGCTGAGATGGGCGGCATGGGCTCTGCGCTGCGCGACCTCGTCGTACGGCGTCTCGGACTCGCCCTGCTCCAGCACCAACAACCCACGGCGCTGCCCGACTTCACGCAGCCGCCCGATGTCCGCGGTCCTGCCGAAGCGGTGCACGACGACCATGGCCGCGGTGCGCTCGCCGACGGCAGCGTCGACAGCGGGCACGTCCAGGCAGTACGTCTCCGGATCTATGTCGGCGAACACCGGCACCGCACCGGCCAGTTGCACGGCTTCGGCGACTTCCACGTTCCCGAACGCCGGCACGATGACCTCGTCACCTACACCGATGCCTGCGGCTCTGAGCATTGCGGCTGTACCCATACTGCGGATGCTGGTGGCGCAACGTGAACACGAAGTGACGCGAAACAAAAAAGAGTCGGTCCCCGAACCGAAGTTCGGGGACCGACTCTTTCACAATTTGTTCGGCGGTGTCCTACTCTCCCACAGGGTCCCCCCTGCAGTACCATCGGCGCTGTAAGGCTTAGCTTCCGGGTTCGGAATGTAACCGGGCGTTTCCCTCACGCTATGACCACCGAAACACTATGAA
>NZ_VJZC01000241.1 GCF_009377185.1 Streptomyces spongiae | reverse complement strand
GGCAGGCATGGCTGTGGGGGCCTTTCATACGAGCGGGAGGGTCGTGAGCAGCCTTGCCGGTGATCGGCCTCGGTGGCCATGGTTGCCGCGCGATGTGGGACGCCGGGACGCCCGAAAAAGCTGTGACCTGGGGAAACGGGTGGGACCTGGGATGCGATACGGGACGCCGGAACCCCGGGAAACGGCCGGGAGGGGTTCTCGGCACTTTCAAGTCGCCCTAGGAGTTAGGTTGTTGCCCCTCAAATGATGCGACTCTCCAGGGAGAGGCTTTATGGCCGGTGACGCGCTCAGCCAGGACCCCGCCGAGCTGCGGAAGAGGATCGACACCACCAAGGCGCACCCGGCACGGGTCTACGACGTCTTCCTCGGCGGCAAGGACAACTACCCGCCCGACCGGGAGGCCGCGGCCGCCGCGCTCACCGCCAATCCGCGCGGCTACCTCGACGTCCGGCACAACCGTGACTTCCTGCGCCGCGCCGTGACCAGGCTGGCGAAGGAGGAGGGAATCGGGCAGTTCCTGGACATCGGCACCGGACTGCCGACCGCGGAGAACGTGCACCAGATCGCCCAGCGCATCAACCCCGCCTCACGGGTCGTCTACGTCGACAACGACCCCATCATCCTCACCCACGCCCGCGCCCTGCTCAACAGCGGCCCCGAAGGCGCCACCGACTACATAGACGCCGACTTCAAGGACCCCGCACGCATCCTGGACGAGGCCGCGAAGACCCTGGACCTCGACCGGCCCGTCGCACTCGTCCTCGTCGCGCTGCTGCACTTCGTCGAGGACGAGGAGGCGTACGGGGTCGTACGTGAACTCATGGACGCCCTGCCGTCCGGGAGCCGACTGGTGCTCAGCCACCTCACCGAGGACCTCAACCCGCCGAACATCCGCGCCGTCCAGGAGACGTACACCAAGCGCGGCTTCACCTTCGTGCTGCGGTCCAAGGCCGACGTCGAGCGCTTCTTCACCGACAACAGCCTGGAACTGGACGCGCCCGGCGTGGTCCCCGCCCACCACTGGCACTTCGAGGACGGCGCGCCCCTGCCCGAGGCCGCGGAGCCGGCGTACCTCGCGGGCCTCGACCCCATCGAGAAGATTCGCTACGCCGACATCAACGACGTCACCGACGCGGACATCAACGTGTACGCGGCGACGGGCCGCAAGGCCTAGACAGCCCCTGGACGTCCCTGGACAGTCCCTGGCTCTCAGCTGTCCGTTCCGAACCACGCCTCCGCGAGGTCGTCGAGGCGTGGCCGGGGCGGGGCGGGCAGCTCGCGCAGGTTCCAGGGCAGGTCGCTGTAGACGTGCAGCAGCGCGTGCGCGAGCAGCACGCGCGGGTCGTGCGGGGCGCAGCCGTACGCCTCGTAGAAGCGCCTGAGCTGCCGGGCGTCGGCGCACGCCAGGAACAGCGCGGCGCCCGCGAGGTCGTACACGGGATCGCCGATCATGGCCGGTTCGAAGTCGAAGAGGCCGGTGACGCGCCAGCCGTCGTGCCGATCGACGGTCAGGTGCTCGCGCATGAACTCGGTGTGCAGCAACACCCGCCGCTGGGGCGGGGAGAGCGGGACCGAGCGCAGGAAGTCCGGGATCTGCTCCAGCCAGTTCTCGGTGAGGCCGTTGACGCGGTGGTGCTGGATGACCTTGGCGTGCCGCACCGCCAGGAACCGGGTCCAGTCCGACGGCCCCACCACGTCGGCCAGCGGCTTCGGGTCCAGATCGTGCAGCGCGGCCAGGGTCTCGGCCGCCTCGGTGACGATCCGGTCCTGGTCGGCCGCCGGAATCCGGTGCCATTCCATGGCCAGGCTCTCACCGGGCAGCCGCGACATCAGCGCGTACCGCCAGCCGTTCTTGTACAGGTCGGCCGCGTGCAATCGAGGTGTGGGAACGGGAAGTTGACCCCAAAGGTGGGACAACACCCGTGCCTCCCTGACGGCTTCGGCGGCCTCGAAACCGGGATACAGCTTCAGGACGAGCGAGTCACCGACGGAGTACACCGGCAGCGAACCGTCCTCGAACCGCACCAACCGGGCCCCTTCGAGCCCCAGTTGTCCGCAGAGGTCCTGCGCCGCGGGACGCAGCAACGCCTCGTCCCGCACGACCAGGTTCAACTCGTCGACCGTGTCCACGCTGGGCAGCATGCGGGAAGCCTAGGGCGTGCCGAGGCCCGCCCGTACCGCGAATTCCACAGGTGTACGGGGCCCTTACCTCTTTAGGGTGAGAGGGGGCGGAACTCCTGCGGAACCCCTGGCCAGGCCCCTCAGTCCCACCAGAACGACCACACCCGCTGCTCGAGCACCTCGTGCGCCGCGTACGCGCGCAGCGTCTCGTGGTGCCCCTGCGTGATGTTGTCCGGGCAGAACGCGAAGTGCTCGGCGGCGAGGGCCTCGGCCTCGGCCTGCGTGGTGGGCGGGGCTGCCACGGACAGCAGGAGCCGGTCGAAGGTGAGGGCGACGACGCGTATGCCGAAGCGGTCCTCCCAGGAGCGGAGCACCGCACACAGGCGGGCCGTGTCGCCCTCGTGGTTCATCGGGCCGCTCCAGCCGACGGCCGCCGGGATGTCGGCGGAACGGCGGGCCGGGACGAGGGCGAGACGCGGCTCCTTGAACCAGGAGCCGTCACCGACGAGGGAGTCGGCGACCTCGGCCGCACGGGTGTCGGGCGCCGCCGTGAGCGGGAGAGCGGGGGAGAGACCGGGCCACTCCGGCCCGTACGGCGCGACCGTCTCGTCGTACGTCGCGGGCTCGCCGAAGACCTCGACGACCCGCCGCATGCCGGGGGAGTCCTCGTCCTCACCGAGCTCGTCCTCACCGAGCTCGTCCGCCGCGTAGTCCTCCCAGAACTCCGCCAGCACCTCCTCGGCGTCGTGGTCCCCCGGATACGACACCTCGCCCGGCATCAACTCCCACTCCGCCAGGCCGCCCTGAGCGCCCCCGACGTCCACCAGCACCGGAAGAAGCCCCGCCCGCCCCGCCGACGAGCCCAGCGCCGCCCAACTGCCGGGCGACGCCTGCCGCTCGGCGTGCCACAGCAACGGCTCGTGCCACGGACCCTCGTCGGTGGCATCGATCAGTCTCCCGGGCGGGAGCTCAAGCCCGAGCGAACGCCCGCTCGGATCGGCCGCCAGCGTGGGCAGCGGGTTGGGAAGAGTCGCCATGTCGGTGACTGTAGGGCCCGGCACTGACAATGAGCTCACCGCGGCCTGATCCACCAGATCCACAGGGCTGTCGAACCAGCCCACACGGCTGGTGAAGCACTCGCGCTTGCCGTCCGCCGTGGGCCGGAAGCAGGCCCGGACGACGGTTCCGGGGGTGGGCGGCGGCCATCGGTGTGCATAGGTGGGCCTTCGCGTCGACGCCGACGCAGTTCATGTGCATCGGGTCCCGGCCCTCGCAGGCGGCTCCCGGCAGTGCGGGCCGCCGACGGGCGAGGACGAGGAGGGGGCGCGAAGGACGACTGCGGTGCGGCGTCCTGGCGTGGCAGTTGGAAGAGGGTCACCGCCACACCCCCGACGGCCACGGCACCCACCGACGCGAGCAGGGCCACGAATACCGTGCCACTGCCGTCCCCGGGGCGGGGTGGCCTTTCGCGAGGGTGGGGCCGAGGGCGGAGGCGGCTGCTGTGCCGACGTGTCCGTGCGGGTGACTGCCGTCGCGCGCCCGCTCCACTCGGACTCCGAGATCTCTCACAGGGGCAGACAGCGCCCCTCCGGTGCGTCGGCGAGACGGCACAACTCCTGCACCGCCTCGCGGGGCGGCAGAATTCTGCCGTTGAGACTGCGGTCCCAGGACGACTTGCTGAAAGCGGTCTTCGCCGCGAGAAGGTCGCGGGGAACAAGGCGGACCTGACCCAGTACCCGGTGCCGTCCGCCACAACACCCGCACGCACATACCGCAGCCCGTCCTCCCGCGGGGGAGAGGACGGGCCGCGCGTCGTCATCGGGAGTGATGCGCCAGGCTCAGCAACAGGTGTGCGGACTCGGGACGCTGGAAGTCGGAATGGGCTCCGGCCGGAGACAGGCGGGCGCGGCGGCCACCGCGGTACAGCCAGCCGGCGTCCACGTTGACGATGCGGTGGTCCAGGGTGTGTCGGGGATAGGCGGTGTCGGCGGTCAACAGCTGTGTGGGGAACGGCGGTACGGAAGCGGCCGCGGCGCCGGAGTGGCCGATGCCGGGAGTTCTCTCGGCCCGTAGATGCCAGAAGCCGGTGGCTCTGTCCCAGCGGGAGTGGGTGAGGACGAGAGGCCCGCGCAAGGGAGCGCCCAAGCGGTCAGAGCTGGGGAACAGCGTGGGGAAGAGTCGATCGAAGGCGTCCCGTGGGGCGGCCATCTGGAAGATCAGCGCGCTGTCGACGGTGAACGGCTGCCGCGGGTCGTCCGGTGTGCTCCAGCCGAGCACAGGAGGGCGCTCGGCGGCCCGCTGCACGGCTTCGCACAGGAACCGGCCGCCGAAGGAGTGGCCCACGAGGTGGAGATACTGCCCGCCGCGGCCGGCGAGGACCGCCGGAGCGGTGGGGTCGATGCGTTCGGAGTCCAGGTAACCCAGCAGATGGCCGAGGACGTACGGAGCGTGACCGGCTCCCTCGGCGCTCATCGCGTGGGCCCTGTCCCGGATTCTGCGGTAGCCGCGGAGCGTCGGCAGGCTGGAGGAGGGCCAGCGCACCACCACGCACCAGGGGCGGTAACCCTTCTCCAGGCCCGGATATCGACTGGGGTTCGCCTCACGCAGCTCCAGTGCCTGCTGCAGCAGGCGCATGGCAGTCCGGGTCGCCGTCCGGGGCGAGGTCTGCCAGCCGTGGACGTACACGTGGATGTCGGTCGCCCACTCGGGGATGGACAGCCGTCGGCTCAGGTGCTCGGCGACGCGGTCGACGGGCACGGCCGCACCACTGCCCGGGACGGTCAGCCGGCCGTTCTCGTCCAGGTCGATCTCGGCCGGTTCGGCCAGTGCGGCCCGCGGCGCGTCGGCGGTCACGAGGCGAGGTCCAGTCGGCTGTTGATACCGCAGTGCAGCGAATACGTGAGTGCGAGCGGATTGCTGAACTCCGACGCGAAGCGCCGCACGAGCAACTGGCTTATCTCGCCAGCGGTGTGAAGGCCCGTCAAGTAGAGCTGGAGAAAGGCGTACGCGTACTCTGTCGCGAAGACCTGGGGGATCTCGATCTGTGGGGCGAGGATGCCGTCGGCACCCATGTTGATCAGCTCCTGCCCCAGATGCTTCAGGTCGCCGGGCGCGGCGGCCTGCGCCGTGTGGCAGGCGTTCAGCAGGACGAAGGGCTTGAAGCGGGTCTGCCGCGTACGCGGGATGCGCCGTCGCTTCCGGGTCACGGCCGGCCCGTCGATGTGCTCGCCGTCGGAGAGCCGGATGGCCAGGAACGGATTCGATGTGCCGTTGTCCACGAAGTGGCCATGGCACCAGAAGTACATCACGTCCTCGTGCAGGACTGGGTTCGCCAGAGCTTTCAGAAGGTCACTGCCGTGCGTGCGGACGATCAGCCGGGAACGCTGTTCCAGGAGGGTGCGCACTTCCCGCGCCCGGCCCACGTCGTCGAGGGTCGTGTCCGTGTTGAGGCTGGTGGTGGGGTGTTCGCGTTGGCCGAGGGGCGCCTGGTCCCAGGGGTACGCGGAGTTCTGCTCGACCTGGTGGCGGTGCCCGAGGAACGCCTCCCAGGGGCTGTCGCACGCCGAGGGGTCCATGGCCAGCATGGGCCACGGCAGATGGAGGTCCGAGTCGAAGGTGATCCGCAACGGGTCCTTGCCGGCGAGGGCACCCAGGAGGAACTCGCGGAAGCGGCCCAGGTCGTGGCTGTTGCCGTCGAGCATCACGTCAAGCAGGTCCCAGCCCTCATGGGCCAGCTTCGTCGTCAACGCCTCGGTCAGCGGAGCCAGTTCGCTCAGATCGGCAGCCTCCGCCAGAGGATGGCCGCCCACGCGCTGTCCGTACTCCGCGGTGGTGCTCCGATGGCGCACCACCAGATCGCGCCACAGCCGTCGCAGACGGCCAGCCCTCGCCCACAGCTCGTTGGCCGGTACGTCCAGAGTCGCCCGGTGCCACTGCCTGTCTTCCGGGGCCGCCGGGTCCGGGACGCTCGCGACGATCTGCAACGCGTTCTCGCTGGCCCGAAACAGCATCACCCGCAGCTCTGCGGGAGCCTCGTCGTCCGCCGTCCGCCTTGTGCTGCCGCGCTGTGGGGGTACCCCCGTGTAGCCGTGAGAAGGGTCCTGGAGTACCTCCACGACGAGATCCTGCGGCATCCGGGTCAGTCCTCCCTCGAACTCTGCGGAGTGCCCTCGTTCCGGGTGCGGGTGCCCGGTACCTGGACGACGGCCTTCAGCTCCTGCAACATGAACCCCGACGCGCGGTCGTACATGGTGAAGCGGACGTCGTGTGCGCCCGGTTCCCGCGCGGTGAAGGCGAAGCGAGCGGGGGAACCGCCGGACTCGTACTCCGTCATGGCCGGTTCGACCGTCGCCGCCGTACGGCAGCCCGCGACCACCATCAGTCGCGGCCGGACGGTGGCCGGCACGTCCTCTTCCCGCTCCAGCCGGACCTCGATCGGCGCAGGCCGGCCGACGGCCGGTTCGTCCGTCAGCAGGGTCAGACGGGGCCGCCATGCGGGCCGGGCCGTGCGCAGGCGCCAGCGAAGATCCTGCGTGTCCGGGTGGTGCGGCCCGAAGACGCGCTCCCACCGCGTGAGCAGCTCGTCGTGGTCGGGGGCCGAGGCGGGGTCGTCGGCCTCCAGGCAGACGAAAGCCAACTCGGCGAGGCCTTCCAGCGTGTCGGGGTGATCCGGTCCGAACAGCCGTGCGCGGCCGGCGTGCACGGCCTTCAACAGGGTCACCGCCGCGGCGGAGTCGCCCGCGTCCGACAACGCGCGGGCGAGTTCGACGGCGAGCGTCGGCAGGAAGCCGCCGAAGCGGTCGGCGCACCGCTCGACGATCACACCGAGCCGCAGGCGTTCGTCATCATGGCCGGCGGACTCCACTGCCTCCCCGGGGCTCTCGGCTCCGCCCGGGTCGGGGGCACCCTCGTTGCCGGGGCCGTCGCCCGCTCCCGTCGGCCCGTTCCCTGCGGGCTCCTCGTCCATGGCAGCAGCGAGCAAATGGACGCGGGTGACGTCTTCGGCCGTCTCGGGAAACCCCGGATGCCGTACGAGCCGGGCCTGGGCGCTCAGCAGGTTCTCGATGGTCTCCCGCGCCCGCTCCGGCTCGTCCACCTGCAACAACGTGTGTGCCAGCACCGAGAGCGGATCCAGGGTACGGCGGTGGCCCGCACCGAACAGCCGTGTGGCGTCGTCGACCAACTCCCGCGCCAGCCGCACCCCTTCTTCTGCCCGGCCCGTGTCGGCCATCAGCCACGCCAGGTCGCCGCGGACCCAGAACGTCGTCGGGTGACCCTCGATGAGTACCTCTTCGCACTGCCTGAGGAGCTCTTCGAAGACTACGGCCGCGCGCTGCGGGTCGCCCGCCTCCCAGCAGGCGAACGCCAGGCTGATGCGGCACTCCGTGGTCCTGGTGTGCTCCGGGCCCCGCACCCGCTCGCTGTCGCCGGACAGTTCCCCGAGCGCCCGTACGCTTCGCACTCGTTCGCCCGCCTGACGGAGCGACCAGGCGAGATTCAGGCGGGCTGTCAGGACCGAGGGGTGTTCGGGGCCTAGGACCCGGGCGCGGTCCGTCACCAGCGACTCGCGGAGCTTCAGCGCGCGTGTGACGTGTCCAGCTTGGTAGTGCGCGGAGGCGACTCTGGCTCGTGCGTCGAGGGTCTTGGGGTGGTCCGGTCCAAGAACGCGTGTGTAGTCGTCCACCAGGGGCACCGCGGTGTCGAGGGACCTGGCGGCAGTGGACGGGCCCAGACAGACCCAGGCTATGTCGTCCCGCACGTCGAGGGTGTCGGAGTGGTCGGCTCCCAGACAGCGTTCGTGGTCGCGGACCAGTGGCGCCAAGTCCCCTAACGCTCCTGCCCGGTCGTCGGCGTACTCCCGCCACAGGGCCAGATTCCTGCGGTCTCGCAGGGTGTCGGGATGGTCGGCGCCCTGGATCCGGGCGCGGTCAGACACCAGCTCCTCACCGAGGGCGATGGCCTGCTCGTAATCGAGCCCCTCGACGAGGGCATAACCCATCAGGTACCTGGTCGAGAGGACCTGGACGTGATCCTGCCCCTGCAGCCGGACCCGCTCCTCCAAGAGCGCTTCCAGCCCGGCGATCGCTCGCCGGAACCGGCCGGACAGCAGCCACGCGTAGGCGAGCCACTCCCGGGCGTTGAGCGTGGCGGTGTGGTCCTGTCCACGCACCCGCGCGAGGTCGTCCACCAGCCGTTCGGCCAGATCGACGGAACGGGTGTGGTCACCTGACGCACAGAGCCCCGCGACCAGATCTCGGCGGAGGTCGAGCACGGCGGGATGGTCGGCCCCATCCATCCGGGTTCGCTCGTCGAGCACGGACTCGAGCGTGCTCAGGGACAGGTGGTGGCGGCCTGCCGTCCGTTGCACCAGGGCGAGGTCGCGCCGGGATCGCAGAGTGCGCGGATGGCCGACGCCCCACACCCGTGTCCAGGCTGCGACGGCTTCCTCGTAGAGAGTGATGGCACGGTCGTGCTCCTGGGCCCCCGAGCATGCGTCCGCGAGGTTCTCCAGGATTAGCAATGTGCCGGGTGCCTCGTCGCCCGTCAGCCGGCGGTGGTCGTCGAGCAGTTCGGTGAACTCCGCGACCGCGCCTTCGTGGTCGTCGGCGCCCAGCCGTGCCAGCGCCAGGCCGTTCCGGGCGTGCAGTGTGTCCGAGGCCTCCGGGCCCAGCACCCGGGTCCGGTCCTCGACCAACTGCTCGTACGCCGTGATCGCGTGGTTGTACCGCCCCGCCGACCGGAAGACCCACGCCCGCCAGCTCTTCGTGTCGAGCGTGTCCGGATGGTCAGGGCCCTGGATGCGGGTGCGGTCGGCGATCAGCGCGTCGAACACGTCGCCCGCTAGGTCGTACTCACCGGCGGAGCGGTGGGCCGCGCCCAGCCTCAGCCTGATGAGCAGTGTCCCCGGATGCTCCGGGCCGTGGACCCGCTCGTAGTCGTCGACAAGCATGCGGCACAGCCGCAGTGCCTCCCCGTGGCGCTCCTCCTCGGCGAACACGTCGGCCAGGCTTCGCCGGACGGCGAGGATGCGCGGGTGGTCGGGACGCAGGAACCTCTCCGTGTCCGAGAGAAGGCCTCGCAGTCCGGAGACCGCGCCCGCGTGGTCGCCCGCCGCCTGGCGGGCACGGGCAAGGGAACCCCGTGTGTCGAGCACATCGGGATGTTCGGGACCGAGAACCCGGGTCCGGTCCCGCAGCACACCCTCGTAGAGCTGGATCGCGAGCGTGACGTCGCTGGCTGCCCAGTGGCCGTAGGCCAGATTGGACCGAGCGGTGAGGGTGGCCGGGTGATCGCGCCCCTGTACCCGCGCGCGGTCCGCGACGAGAGCTTCACGCTCCCGGATCGAGCGTTTGTGGTCCCCTGCCAGTTGCCGGGTGTAGGCGAGCGCTCCCCGGGCACGCAGGGTGTCGGGGTGATGCTCCTCCCTGACCCGTGCGAAGTCGGTGATCACTTCCTCGTAGGCCGCGATGGCCCGGCGGTAGTCCTCCCGATCGCGATGGATCTGAGCGATGTCGTCGTGGAAGTCGACGGTGGCGGGATGGTCCGGCCCCTGGATACGTGCACTGTCCGCAGCCAGCGACTCGAACTCCTTCAGCGCCGCGTCCGGGCCCTCTGCCTCGGCTACCGCGTACGCGAGGTCCTTACGACCGCGCAGTGTGTCCGGATGGTCCGCGCCCTGCACCCGTGTCCGGTCGGCCACCAGCTCGCGGTACAGGGCGACTGCGGCGCGTGGATCACCGGCGGCGCCGTGGGCGGAAGCCAGCCAGCCGCGGCTGGTCAGGGTGTCGGGGTGGTCCGCACCGCGCAACCGCCGCCTGTCCTCCACCGCTTGCGCGTACAACCGCAGCGCCGTGCGGTGATCACCAGCCGAACGGTACGCGTACGCGAGGCTGGTGCGGCTGGTGAGCGTGTCCTCGTGGCCTGCCCCCAGGATCTGCTCGCGGTCGGCAAGAACCGCCTCGAACTCCTTGACGGCCGCCTCATGTCGGCCCGCCATCTGCAGCGCGTACGCCAGGCTGTGGCGGCTGGTGAGGGTGTTCTGATGGTCCTCCCCCTGGACACGACGGCGGTCCGCGACCACAGCCGCCAGCTCGTCCACGGCCCCTATGACCTCGCCCGCCTTGCGGTACGCGTACGCCAGCCGGTCCCGGCTGGCCAGGGTCACCTCCGCGACCGGGCCGGAGATCTGGCGGCGGTCCAGACAGACGTCGCGGCACAGACCGACCGCCGTGGCCGGGTTACCGGCCTTCGCGTGCAGTTCCGCGAGGCGGTCACGGTCGTCGAGCGTGGTGTCGTCGTCGATGCCCAGCAGGTGGATGTTTCCGTCCACGGCCGCCGCCATCAGAGGGATCGCGAGCACATGCTGCTCACGGGCCTCGAGTTCATCGGCGCCCCGGCGGTACATTCCCACCGCCTCGGCGCTCGGCTCGCCGACAGGTCCGGTCGAGGCGAGCGCCTGGATGTGAAGGAGCAGCCTCCGCACCCGCTCGGTCCCGGCGCCCGAGACCTCTGTGGCCAGGGCACGCTCGGCGCGCTCACGGGCGTCGGGGACCTCGACCGGGCCGGCTTTCCGCAGACTCCGCTGAAGGAGCCGGTGCAGGGTGATGCCGTCCGGGCCGAGCGTGACGAGGTGGTAGTCCGCCAACGCGTTGACAGACGCCTCGATCTCAGCAGCAGACCCGTCCAGATGCCTCAGTACCTCACGCGGCAGCGCTTCGGGGGCGTACCAGGCCAGTGTGTGCAGAAGGGACACGACCAGCGGGTGGCCGGACCGGATCGACTCCACACTGGTCCGCCAGATCTGGGCGATGGTCCGGCCCGAGCGTCCCGTGCCGTCATTGAGCACCGCGTCGGGCACACGGGCCAGCTTCTCCCGGTATGCGGCGAAGCCGATGCGGGTCTCTCTCAGGTAGGCCCCCGCCTGCGTGAGCGCCAGCGGCAGACACCCCAGGTCGGCGGCGAGCAGGGCTGCTTGCGGGCGATGGGCCGTGGACGACCCGCTGCCCCGCGATGCCGTGGTGCACAGCAGGTCGGTCGCCGTCTCGTGGTCGAGCACATCAAGACTGACCAGGCGGGCACCCTCGGGCCATCCGGTACGGGAACGGCTGGTGACGAGTTGATGCCCACGGCCGAGGAGCCGCCCCAGGAACGGAGTCAGGTGCTGCGGCCGTTCGACGTTGTCATAGATCAGCAGCCAACCGGGATGGGCATCCAGCCACGTCAGGGCCCATTCGGTGCGTTCCTTGGCATTGGCCCGGCCCGCCCAGGACGGGTGCAGACGCGTGGCGAGATCGGCGAATCCGGAGGCGATCTGCTCTTCGCTCTCGGCTGTGATCCACCAGACGAGCGTGTACTGAGAGCGCGTCTCATGTGCGTAGTGACGCGCCAGCGCGGTTTTCCCGATGCCGCCCAGACCGCTCACCGCGGTCGCGGTCGTCTGGGTGACGACTCCGCCTCCGGACGCCAGTAGTTCGCGTAATCGCCCCAGAGCGTCCAAGCGGCCCACGAACGGCTGGGTCGAGAGAGCGGGCAGGTTGTCCAGGCCGACGGGCGGGGCGATGCGGGTGGCGGCCGCCCTCGCCTCTGTCGACAGCACCGTGGTGTGCTCTTCGGTGTGCGGGTCGCCGCCCGGACGGGACCCCTTGACCCCGCGCCCAGGCACGGTCAGGTCGCTCTGCGCCACGGCGGAACTGCCGGCCCGCGGCTCCCCGGTGATGATCATGACTCCCCCGTGCTGATCACCTGCACCGAACTGGGCGTGTACTGAAGGAATATCCAACTGTACGAGGGTACGGGGGAGTTGTCACCGCCGGGCGCACGAGGGAACCCGGCGGTGGGGCGTGATGGCGGGCGAGGCTGGTCAGAGCCGCTCGGGCGTCCTGATGCCCAGCAGCGCCATGCCCTGGTGCAGGGTGCGGGCCGTCAGGTCGACCAGGAACAGGCGGTTCTCGACGACCTCCGGTGCGTTGTCCGCGCTCAGCACCTGGCACTGGTCGTAGAACGACGTCAGCACCGTGGCCAGCTTGAACAGGTACGCGGCCAGCTTGTGCGGCTCGTACTCCGTCGCCACCTCGGCGATCGTCTCGCCGAACTGGTCCAGGTGCAGACCCAGCGCACGCTCCGCCGGAGCCAGTTCGAGCTCCGGGTGCGCGGCCGGCCTGGCCTCGCCCGCCTTGCGCAGGATCGACTGGATACGGGCGTACGCGTACTGCAGGTACACCGACGTGTCGCCGTTCAGCGACACCATCTGGTCCAGGTCGAACTTGTAGTCCCGGACCGCCGACGTGGACAGGTCCGCGTACTTCACCGCGCCGATACCGACGTACTGGCCGTTCTCGACGATCTCCTGGTCGGACAGGCCGACCTTCTCGGCCTTCTCCCGTACGACGGTCGTGGCCCGCTCGACGGCCTCGTCGAGGAGGTCCTGGAGCTTGACCGTCTCGCCCTCACGCGTCTTGAACGGCTTGCCGTCCTTGCCGAGGACCGTGCCGAAGGCCAGCTGGAATGCCTTGACGTCGTCGTTCAGCCAGCCCGCCCGGCGGGCCGTCTCGAAGACCATCCTGAAGTGGAGGGACTGGCGGGCGTCCACGACGTACAGCAGCGAGGTCGCCTTCAGGTTGAAGACCCTGTCCCTGATCGCGGACAGGTCCGTCGCCGCGTAGCCGTAGCCGCCGTCCGACTTCCGCACGATCAGCGGGACCGGATTGCCGTCCGGGCCCTTGATGTCGTCGAAGAACACGCACAGGGCGCCCTCCGAACGGACCGCGACGCCGGACTCCTCCAGCAGGCGGCACGTCTCGTCCAGCATGTCGTTGTAACCCGACTCGCCGACGATGTCCGGGTCCCGGACCTCCATGTCCAGCTTCTCGAAGACCGAGAAGAAGTAGATCTTCGACTCGTCGACGAACTTCTGCCAGGTGGCGAGGGTGTGCGGGTCGCCTGCCTGGAGGTCGACCACCCTGCGGCGCGCCCGCGTCTTGAAGTCCTCGTCCGCGTCGAACAGCTTGCGGGCCGCCTTGTAGAGGCGGTCGAGGTTCGACATCGCCTGCTCGCCGGACTGCTGGAGGTCCTCGCCCTCCTCGCTCTGCTTGTGGTCCAGCTCGTGCGGGTGCTCGTCCAGGTACTGGATGAGCATGCCGAACTGGGTGCCCCAGTCGCCGATGTGGTGGCGCCGGACCACGTTCTCGCCGGTGAACTCCAGGATCTGGACGAGTGCGTCACCGATCACGGCGGAGCGGAGGTGGCCGACGTGCATCTCCTTCGCCACGTTCGGTTGGGCGTAGTCGATGACCGTGGTGCCCGGGTGCGTGGCGTACGGGACGCCGAGGCGGCCGTCCGTGTCCGCGTACCGCTCCGCGAGGTTCTGGGTGATCGCCCTGTCCGTGATCGTGATGTTCAGGAAGCCGGGGCCGGAGACCTCGATGTCCTTGATCACGTCGCCGGACTCGACCGCGGCGACGACCTGCGTGGCGAGTTCGCGGGGGTTGGCCTTCGCCTTCTTCGCGAGGGCGAGGATGCCGTTGGCCTGGAAGTCCGCCCTGTCGCTGCGTCGCAGCAGCGGGTCCGCGTCGGCCTCCGGCAGGGCTGCCGTGAGGGCGGTCGCGAGGCGCTGGTGGACGGAGGCGGTGAGGGACGTGACCGGGGCCATAGGAGTGGGTGCCGTTCTCCTCGGGGTACGGGTGGATGTGGCCAGTATCCCATGGGGGGTTTGTACTGCTGTCCCTTGACCGAGCGCGAGCGTGAACGTGAAGCGGTGAATGCCAGTGAGTGCCGTGCCGTCGACGATGCGTACGGGCAGCTTCGTGACTCGGTGAATGGAGGTTCGTATGTCGAATACGTGACCTTCGAGGCGGGGGCTCGTTGGGTGCGGTGACGGGAGCTTCGATGCCGGGTGGGGTGAGGGG
>NZ_VJZC01000024.1 GCF_009377185.1 Streptomyces spongiae | reverse complement strand
GGCTACGGCCCTCCGGGGCAGCAGCCCCCGTACGGTCAACCCCCCTACGGCTACCCGCAGCCCATCCCGCCCCAGCAGCCGCAGGCAGGCGGCGGCCCGGGTGGGCGGAAGGTCAACTCCCAGCTGGTCATCATCGTCGCGGCCGTCGCCGCCATCGCGCTGATCATCGGCGGTGGAGTCTGGTACGCCTCCTCCAGCGGCAAGGACGACGACAACAAGAACAACTCCGCCGACTCCGGCGGCACCGACGGCGGCGGCAACGGCACCGGCGGCACGTCCGGCGGCGGGGACACCGACGCCCAGGAGAAGGTGCCGTCCAGCACCGGCGCCGAGGTCCTGTTCCAGCTGCCCGCGCCGGACGTCAAGGAACGGACGCAGGTCGACAGCATCAAGGGCTCCTGGCTCACCGATTCGGTGTACGCCAAGGGCGGTGTCTACAAGATCGTGGGCTACGACCCCGACAGCGGCAAGGCCAAGTGGACGCTCCCGCTGGACGGTCAGACCTGCGCGGCCTCCCGTGAGGTCAGCGACGACGGGGTCGCCGTGATCGTGCACGAGGAGAAGAAGCGGGGCAGCAAGGCCGCCGCCGTCCAGCCCTGCAACAAGGTCACCGCCTTCCGGGTCGACGACGGCAAGAAGCTGTGGACGAAGAGCGCGGAGATCAGCGGCTCGGCCGTGACCTTCACCCAGGTGACCATCTCCGGCTCCACGGTGGCCGTGGGCGGCGTCTACGGAGGCGCCGCCTTCGACGCGGACACCGGCAAGTCCCTGTGGGCGCCGAAGGCGGGCGAGTGCGTGGACGTCGGCTACGCCGGCGGCTCCCAGCTGGTCGCGGTCCGCAAGTGCGGACAGTTCGGCGACGAGAAGTACGAGGTCCAGCTCCTCGACCCGAAGACGGGCTCCAGCAAGTGGAGCTACAAGCTGCCCGCCGGTATCGACAACGCCAAGCTGATCTCCACCAAGCCGGTCGTCTTCGGTGTGGACTCGGGCGAGATCACCGCCACCGGCTTCACCGACGTCTTCTCACTCGACGACAACGGCAAGCTCCGTACGAAGATCACGACGCCTAAGGGCAAGTACAAGTCCGACTGCGAGGTCAACGACGTCTGGAACTGCAAGGGCGTCACGGTCGGCAACGACAAGCTGTACGTGCCGACCGAGGAGCACGACGGCAGCGGGTACGCCCAGACCAACGAGATCGTGTCCTTCTCGCTGGCCACCGGCAAGCCCACCGGTGAGCGCGTCGACGCGGGCGACGGCTACGCGCTGTTCCCGATCCGCATGGACGGGCCGAACATCATCGCCTTCAAGGACGGCCCGTACAACAAGGGCGCCCAGGTCGTCTCCGTCGACACCTCCACGCTGAAGACCACCAAGCTCCTGGAGACCCCGGCCACCCGGGACGTGCTCACCGCGATCAGCAGCATGGTCCCGGACTCGGCCGAGATGCTCTACGCCGACGGGCGGCTCTTCATGAGCAAACAACTGGTCGGCAAGGCGTACTCACCCGACGAGAAGAGGTACGCGGCGCTCGCCTTCGGCGCGAAGTGATCCTCATTCGGCGCCGAGTAACCCCATGCGCCCCCGGGCCCCCTCAAAACGGCCCCGTCCCTGCTCAGGGGCGGGGCCGTGCACTTACCCCTCATCACTCTCGAATGGGAGGGATTTCGGTAATCCGGGGCACTTCTCCCGCAGAGGGGAAGCGCAACGTCGAACAAGCGTGTAGCTTCCGGGGGCATGAAGAGCGGGGGCGTCAAGGGGGATCTGTCCGTGGGGACCAATGGGCAGCCATAGTGGTGCATCCATTGGGGGGACTGGGGGGTTGGCTCGATGGGAGTGCGGCTCATGGTGGTCGACGACCACCGTTTGCTCGCCGAGGCACTGGCCTCGGCACTCAAGCTGCGCGGGCACAGGGTGCTCGCCGCGGCGGCGCCCGCCGCGGGGGCGGCGGAGCTGGTGATCACCCGGGCACCGGAGGTGTGCCTGTTCGGTACGGCGGCACCCGCCGAGCCGGGAATCTTCGATCCGGTGGTGCGGATCAAGCGGGAGCGTCCACAGGTGGCGGTCCTGGTCCTCGGGCCGGTGCCGAACCCGCGCGGCATCGCGGCCGCGTTCGCCTCGGGCGCGTCGGGCTACGTACGGCACGACGAGCGCATCGAGGGTGTCGAGCGCGCGATCATGAAGGCGAGGGCGGGTGAGTCCGCGGTGGCTCCCGCCCTCCTCCAGGGCGCCTTCAGCGAACTGCTCAACCCGGCGGCCCAGCCCGACGACGAGGGCCAGCGCCTGCTCCAGATGCTGACCCCGCGTGAGGTCGAGGTCCTGGTCCGGGTGGCCGACGGCGAGGACACCCGCCTGATCGCCGCCGGCATGGGCATCGCCCCGTCCACGGCCCGCACCCACGTCCAGCGCGTCCTGATGAAGCTCGGCGTCGGCTCCCGCCTGGAAGCGGCGGCCCTGGCGGCCCGCACGGGGTTGCTGGACAGGGCGGGCCCGCTGGCGCGCGCGACGGAGGGCCTGGAGGCGAGCCCCGATAGGGGCGCGGGGAACTGCGCGACCAGCCACAACAAACCCGCAGCCGACCAACAACAGAAAGTCCCGAGCTCTACGACCTCACCCGAACGTCAGCTTCGTCGTAGCCCACTCACTAGCCGCACTGATCACAGCGGTCCCCGCACCCAACGTCGCCGCCCCACCCTTGTGGAACTTGACGGTGCCGTCACTCGCCAGAGCCCAGATGTCGGGAATCCCGTCACCCGTGACGTCGGGCGAGCCGAAGACGTGGGTCGCGGGCACCGTGGCCGCGGGCCACCCCTCGGCGTACACCTCGTCCGCACCCGTCTTCGAGTTCGCCGCGGCCGACAGGGAGGCGAGGGTCGAGCCGCCAGCGCTGTCCTCGACACCGAAGCGGATGTAGAGCCGGCTGGAGGCACCGGAGCGCCACACCAGGTCGGGCGCGTCGTCCGTGTCGTGGGTGCCGACGGAGACCAGGTCACGCTCCGTCCACGCCGCCGAGGCCATCTTGGTGGCGGAGAGGAAGGTGACGCCCGTGTAGCCCTCGAAGGCCCACAGGGCGCCCGAGGCGTCGGTGGCGAACAGGTCCGCGCGGCCGTCGGAGTCGTAGTCGCCGACGATGATCTGGGTGAGGGTCGACGGGTCGGGTGCGCCCGAGGGCATCCTGACCTTCATACGGCCGGAGATGTCCACGCTGCCGTAGCCGTCGCCCGGGTACACGTACAGCTCGCCGTCCGGCATACGGGCGAACAGGTCACCGACCCCGTCCGCACCCGTCGCGTCGCCGCCGTGCGCGATCAGCGCCGGTTTGCCGTCCGCGCCCATCCAGTAGCCCGGCTTGTGGTCCTCGCCGTCCTCGTCGGGGTCGGCGAGAAGCGCGGTGCCGTTGTCGTGGGCGGCCTCCATGCCGGCGTGCAGGTCGCCGCTCGCGACCGCCGGGTACAGGTTCAGGTTGCCCGCGGACGTGATCGCGAACAGGTCCGGTACGGCGTCACCCGTGACGTCGCCCGGCTTGTCACCGGTGTCGCGGGGCGTGACGTAGAAGAGGTACTTCGTGCCGAGCGAGGGATTGCCCGCGCTGTCCACCGCCCGGACGTACAGCACGTTCGGGCCCGCGTTGGGCGTCTTCAGGGACAGCGTCAGGGAGGCACCCGCGGCGACCGCCTTGTTGCTCGCGTACGTCGTGGTGTTGAACGACCACTCGAACTTCGTGATGTCGGTGTCCTCGTCCGGCGCGAACGTGAAGTTCCCGGCCGTGCCGAACTTCACCTTCGACCACACCGAGCCGTCCTCGTCCGCCGCCGGGTAGTCGGTGGAGGCGACGATCGGTTCGTTCGGGACGCTGCTGTCGAAGATGAAGCGGCAGACGCCCGGATCGGCGGTGGGCGCGTAAGGGGAGGCCGCGCCGCTGGAGTCGATGGCGCGCACCCGCCAGGAGTACTGGTGGCCGTTGGTGAACTTGGACTTGGCGATGGTGGCGGAGGCCTTGCCCGCGCTGGTCACGGTGACGTTCTTGTCGAGGATCTTGTCGTCGCCGTACCCCGTGCGCCACAGCTCGAAGTCCAGGTACTCCAGGTCCTTCCGGGTGGAGGTGTCGTCCGCGTCGGAGGAGGCGGCCGACAGCGTCAGGTCGCGCTTGCCGACGTGGATGTACGGCGAGGTGCGGTCGCAGCCGCCGCCCGGCGCCTGGGCGAGCGAACTCGGCGTCTTCGGCTTGCGGTTGTAGACCAGGGTCAGCTTCGGCGCGCTCTCGCCCTCCGCCCGGAACTTCTTCCACGAGTACGCCGAGTCCTCGGTGCTGGCCTGCAGCCCGATCGTGAACTCCTTCCAGCCGCCGTCGGCCGCGTCCTGGGCGACCGACTTCGCGTCGTAGGTCACGTACGCGTCGGGGCAGGACGAGTTGTAGCCGTGCGAGAAGGACTTGGCGCCGATCTCCGCCTTCTTGTCGGGCTGGTTGTTCCAGGTGGTCTTTGAGGAGATGCCGCCGGTGTGGAACAGCTTCATCTCACGGGCCTGGCAGGACCAGGAGTACGTCTCGCGCAGCCGGATGGACGCGGACGACACATGGGCGCCCTTGATGCTGGTGGACCAGCCGAGCCGGAAGTAGGAGCGGGACAGGCCCCAACTGGTGGACTCGTAGCCGACCCGCGCCTCGGTGGTGCCGCTGTTGTAGTTGGCGCCGTCGTAGAAGCTGGAGTTCGGGTACTTCTTGTACGCCGTGGTCCAGTTCTTGGACTTGCCGTAGATCGTGGGGTCGATGAAGACCGGGTAGACCGTGTCCTTGTCCCCCAGGAGGTCGGCGTCGGGGACGAGGGACAGGCCGGTGGAGCCGGTGCCGGGCGCGCTCAGCTCGGCGTCGGCGAGGGCCAGATGGGTGCCGGGGTCGGCGCCCGCGAGACCGGGGAGGTCGAAGACCTCGTCGTCGGTCAGGGCGGTGGTCAGGGCGGTGGTCAGGCCGGTCCGCACCGCGCGGGTGCCCGCGTGCGCGGCCCGGGCGAGAGAGCCGTTCCCCTTCGACACGCTGCGGTACGCGGCCGGGTCGGCGGACGCCTCGGCGGGCGCGTCGGTGTCCAGCCCGTCCTCGGGCGCCGCGCTCTCCTCACCGGGCTCCGCGCCGGGCTCCTCGGAGTACGACGGCGCGGGCTCGGCGTCCTCCTCGGTCGGCTCCGGATCGTCGCCCTCGGTGACCGCGAACTTCCCGGCCGAGTCCCACAGGTAGGGGGTGGGGGAGACGGCGATGTCCTCGCCGTCGCGGTTCCGGCCGGTGACGACCTTCGTCACCGGGTCGAGGCGGAAGGTCAGATCCGGTGAGGACAGTCCGTACGACAGCTTCGTGAGCGCCGGGTCCGCCGCGGCCTCGGCGCTGTGCACGATCAGTACGTGGCTGAAGCCGCTGGCCTGCGCCGTCAGCAGCAGGTCGACGCCGTCGAACACGTTCCGGTACAGGGCGCTCGCCCCGCTGATCACCGGCTCGGGCAGCTCTCCCGGCCAGCTCAGCGTGACCTCGTGGCCGCCGCTGTTGAGGACGGCCAGTTCGGTGTAGTCCTCGGCGTCCGCGGCGGTCCGCACCGTACGCCCGTCGTTCGCGACGGTGTACACGGCGCTTCGGACACCACCCGTGTCGGTGGTGCCGGTGGACGCCTTGCGCGCCGAGGAACCTCCGCCGATCGCGCCGTCCCCGCCCTCCGAGAAGACCACGGGATCCGCGGCCGCCTTCGGGGCCCAGCCGCCGTCGACCTCGACGAGCTCGGTGTCGATGGGCTTCCAGGCGCCGTTCACCTTCGCCCGCACGGGAGCGCCGTACGCGACCAGCTCGAAGCGGCCGTCCGGGCGGGCGTACGTCGTGGAGGTCTCGTCGTGCAGCGCGGTCACCGCGACGCGCTTGCCGGAGGAGACCGCCCGCTCCAGCGCCGTGTCCTGGTCCACCGGCCGTGAGGCGGACTTCTTCGTGTCGGCCCGGGGGTCGGAGGGATCCGGATCGGCGAGGAGGGGAACGGTGAGCAGCCCGAGGCCCAGTGCGCCCGCGATGAGGGCGGCGACCCCCGCCCGGGCGCGTCTGGACGCGGGCATGCCGAAGCGACTTCGTTGCATGGTGCTGGGTCCCCTCCCCCTGAATCCCCGAGAACCGAGAATTCTGTGCATCCCCTTGAAATCTCTGCGCGGCCGGGCGTGGCGTGGCGTGGCCCGGGAAGGCGCGGACCAGAGCATGACCCATGCATGGGGATTGCGCCAGAGATTCCGGACTCTTTACCCGGCCCGGCCCGGTGAACGGATTGCCTGGCTCCGTTCGTACATCTATCTGTGCGCGGCCGCGGACGGGAGAGCTGCAGGAGTGAGCCGGGAGGTGCGAAGTGGGTACAGAGCGTCAAATCCCCCTCATTCGCGTCGACTTGACGGGCGTTTGACTCCCCTTTGACTTGATCGGCCAGAAATGATCATGTCTGACTGTCCTGTGGAAATAGCCTCCCAATAAACCCTGAACCCCGCTTCGCAGCAGAATTGCGCAATTGGCGAAGTGAGGTAAATCACCACCCTTTGGTGGCTTGTTGACTTTCCGTGAAGACGTGCCGGAGAGTTCGTGCTCGTCAAATGCAGAGAGCGGGGGGCCGCGCTATGTGGGGAACGCTGTCGTGGTGCGGCCGGGGACGGCTCGCGGGGAAACGTGCCGAGCGCCGGAGACGGGCGCGGCTGCGCGCCGGAGTGGTCGGCGCCGTCGCCGTCGCGCTCCTGGTCGGCGTCGTACCCGGTGCCTCCGCGCTGCCGCCCGACGACGACCGCAGCGGTGTCGACCTGGTCGACCTGCCCGCCTCCGACAAGGCCGAGGGCGAGAACGGCGGAAAGCTCGCCGAACTGACCACGGCCGAGGCCGAGGACCCGGCGGAGTACGACCCGGCCAAGGTCACCGCCCCCGCCGGCGGCACGGTGACGGAGAACCTCTCCGGTCTCACCCCCGGCGAGCTGGTGCCGGTCAGCCAGGACGGTGTGGACCTCCCCGTCGAGGTCGGCGCCCCCGAGGACGCCACCGCCACCGAGGCCGCCGCACTGGAGGGCGAGTGGCAGGTCTCCCTCGCGGGCCAGGACGAGCTCGCCGACACCGCCATCGAGGGCATGGCGCTCACGGTCACCCCGCCCGCCGAGGCAACCGGCGACGCCGTGATCGCCCTCGACTACACCGACTTCTCGGAGCTGTACGGCGCCAACTGGGCCGACCGGCTGTCCTTCGCCCAGTACCCGTCCTGCTTCCTGACCACCCCGGACACCGAGGGCTGCTCCGAGCCCACCGAGGTCAGCACCGACAACGTGGTCGACCAGACCGGCACCGACAGCGACGGCAAGCCGGTGTACGAGCGCCGCATCCTCGCCACCATGGACGTCGAGGCCCTGGCGGCCGGCGGCACCTCCACCGAGTCCTCCACGGATGCCTCCACCGCCTCCGCCTCTGACAAGGGCACGGTCAGCGACGCCGTGTACCGCGACGAACCCCAGGCACGCCTGGCCACCCTGGCCGCCGCCACCGCCGACGGCTCGGGCTCCTCCGTCCTGCTCGCCACCGACTCCGGCAGCGGCTCGAAGGGTGACTTCGGCGCGACCCCGCTGGTCAGCGCCGGTTCATGGTCGGCCGGCGGCAACTCGGGCGGCTTCACGTACTCGTACACGCTGCAGACCCCGACCGTCCCCGGCGGCCCCTCACCGTCCGTCTCCTTCGGCTACAACTCGCAGGGTGTGGACGGCCGTACGTCCGCCTCCAACAACCAGCCCTCCTGGATCGGCGACGGCTGGGAGTACAACGCGGGCTCCATCACCCGCACGTACAAGTCCTGCCGCGACGACCGGACGGACGGCAACAACACCAAGAAGACCAGCGACCAGTGCTGGGGCTCGTACAACGCGGTCATGACCCTCGGTGGCCAGACGACCGAACTGGTCCTGCCCGACGGCGCCGACCCCACGAGCGACAAGTGGGTCACCGCCAACGGCGACGGCTCCCGCGTCGAACTGCTGAAGAACACCGACCTCGGCAACGGTGACGCCGACGGCGAGTACTGGCGTGTCACCACCCGCGACGGCACCCAGTACTACTTCGGCCGCCACAAGCTGCCCGGCTGGGCGAGCGGCGACCCGACGACGAACTCCGTCCTCGCCGCCCCCGTCGCCGGCAACCAGAGCGGCGAACCCTGCTACAAGTCCGGTGACTTCGCCGGTTCCTTCTGCGACCAGGCATGGCGCTGGAACCTCGACTACGTCGTCGACACCGACGGCAACGCGATGACGCTGTGGTGGGAGAAGGAGACCAACTACTACGCCAAGAACGAGAAGTTCAAGGCGTCCGTCGCCTACGACCGCGGCGGCTACCTGACGAAGATCGAGTACGGCCTGCGCACCGGCGCCCTGTTCGCCGCCCCCATCGCCAAGGTCACCTTCGACGTCGACGAGCGCTGCTTCAAGGAGGGCGAACTCGCCTGCACCGAGGACAACTTCACCTCGGGCGACTTCGGCAAGAACCGCATCTGGTACGACACGCCGGCCGACCTGTACTGCGCCAAGGGCAAGGAGTGCTACGTCCCCGTCCCCACCTTCTGGTCGCGCAAGCGCCTCTCCCAGGTGACGACGTGGGCACAGCGCACCCAGGGCTCGACGGCCCTGGCCAAGGTGGACAGCTTCAAGCTCCAGCAGTCCCTGCCCGCCGACCTCACCGACGAGGGTGTGGCGCTGTGGCTGGAGTCGATCACCCGTACCGGCTACGACACCGAGAGCGAGGCGATCGCTCTCAACCCGGTCCGCTTCCTCGCCAACAGCCAGCCGATGCCGAACCGCGTCAAGGAGGGCTCGAACGACCCGAACCCCGCCTTCGACCGCCTGCGCATCACCCGGATCGTCAGCGAGTACGGCGGCGAGACCGACATCACGTACAAGTCGCCGGAGGGCGCCTGCAAGACGGGCAGCGGCTTCCCGGACGTCGAGGACAACAAGGGCCTCTGCTACCCGGTTTACTGGAACCCGGACCCCGACAAGGAGACCATCGACTGGTTCCACAAGTACGTCGTCGAGAAGGTCCAGGAACTGCCGGCCCTCACCGGGGTCGACGCGGTCACGACCGAGTACGACTACCTGGACGGCGCGGCCTGGGCGCTGAACCAGGCGGAGTTCAGCAAGAAGAAGACGCGCACGTACGACCAGTGGCGCGGCTTCTCCCGGGTCCGGACCTACACGGGCGCGGACTCCTCCACCGCCTACATGTCCACCGAGCGCGGCATGACGGAGACCCGCTACTTCCGCGGTATGCACGGCGACAAGCTGCCGGGCGACCAGGGCACCCGCGAGGTCACGGTCACCGACTCCAACGGCTCGACGATCGCGCTCGACAAGGAGCCCTTCGCGGGCCGGGTCGCCGAGACGATGACGTACACGAAGAAGGGCGGCTCCCTTCTGACCCGTGACGTCGACTACCCGACGGCCACGGTCCTCGCCACCCGTACCCGCTCCGGCGGCATCCCGGCCCTCAAGGCCTACCGCGTCCTGGACGGCCACAGCATCTCGGTGACCAACTCCTCGGGCACGGGAGACGACAAGCGCACCTGGCGCGTGCTGAAGACGTCCACCACGTACGAGGACACGTACGGCCTGCCCGTCAAGGTCGAGTCGCTCGGCGACACCGACAAGGGCGGGGACGAGACGTGCACCGAGATGAGCTACGTCCACAACACGGACAAGCACCTGATCGGCCTGCCCAAGCAGACGCTGACCACCGCCGGTGACTGTGGGGAGACCCCCACGGCCGAGGACTGGATGGACGGCTCGCGGGTCGCCTACGACAACGGCGCGTACGGCGACACCCCGGCCTCGGGCTCGGCGACGACGACCTGGGCGGTCAGCGGCAACGGCGGCAGCTGGACGCAGGACGGGAAGGTCGCGTACGACGACTACGGCCGCACCACGTCCACGACGGACGCGGCGGGCAACGTCGACAAGACCGCCTACACCCCCTCCACCGGCCAGGTGTACGAGGTCAGGACGACCAACGCGCTCGACCAGAGCGAGACGACCGTCCTGGAGCCGGCCCGCGGCGTGTCCCTGAAGGAGACGGACGCCAACGGCAAGACGACCACCTTCACCTACGACGCGCTCGGCCGCACCATGCAGGCCTGGGCCCCGACCCGGTCCACGTCCAAGTCCCCGTCGGCGAAGTTCACGTACGACACCACGATCGGCCAGCCGGTCTCGGTGACGACGGAGGCGCTGACCAAGGAGGGCGACTACGAGACCTCCACCGTCATCTACGACGGCCTGGGCCGCGAACGCCAGAAGCAGGAACCGGCGGTCGGCAAGGGCCGCCTGATCACGGACGTCCTCTACAGCGCCAACGGCACGATCGCCCAGACGAACAACGCGTACTACGCCACGGGCGACGCCTCGACGACGCTGTTCGAGCTGGACTCGGACTACCAGGTCCCCAACGCCACGCTGTACTCGTACGACGGCCTGGGCCGCACCCTGACGGAGACGCCGTACCTGCACGGCACCGAGAGCACGGCCAAGCAGACGCGTTACGCGTACGGGGACGACTACTCCACGGTGATCCCGCCGTCGGGTGGCGCGGTGCAGCGCAGCTACTCGGACGCGCAGGGCCGCACGACCCGGGTGGACACCTTCACGAACGCTGCCCGCACCGAGTACCGGTCGACGCGCTACACGTACGACTGGCGCGGGGACCGCGTGAAGGCGGAGGACTCCGAGGGGAACGAGTGGACCTGGCAGTACGACGCGCGCGGCCGTGAGGTCGAGGCGGTCGACCCGGACACGGGGACGACGTCCACGACGTACGACGTCCTGAACCGGCCGGAGACGGTCACCGACGAGAACGCCACGGTGTGGACGAAGTACGACAAGCTGTCCCGCCCGGTCGAGCAGCGCGAGAACTCCTCGACCGGCACGCTCCTGGCGTCCACGGAGTACGACACGCTGATCGGCGGCACGGGCCTGCCCACGTCGCAGACCCGCTACACGGACGGGCTGGCGTTCACGACGTCGGTGACGGGCTACACGGCGGACTACCAGCCGCTGGGCAAGCGCATCACGATCCCCGAGTCCGTCGCGACCGCGACCGGCCTGCAGAAGGAGTACGCCTACAGCTTCGACTACTCGGACTCGGGCCAACTGGAGTCGGTGAACCTGCCGTCGGTGGGCACCCTGCCCTCCGAGAAGCTGGTCATCCGCTACAACGAGGACGGTCTGCCGGTCTCGACGTCGGGCCTGGAGTGGTACACGGCGCAGACCTCGTACTCCCCGTACGGTCAGGTGCTGCGCACGGCCAGCGGTGAGCACCCCAACCGGGTTTGGACGACGAACCTGTTCGACGAGGCGACGGGTGAGCTGCAGCGGAGCATCGTCGACCGCGAGTCGACCAGCGACACGACGGCGGTGACGGGCCACCGGGTCAACTCCCGTGCGTACGCCTACGACCCGGCCGGCAACGTCACGTCGATCGCGGACACCTCGAACTCGGTGACGGACCGCCAGTGCTTCACGTACGACGCGCTGGGCCAGCTGACGGAGGCATGGACGGCGCCGTCGGCCTGCACGGCTTCCGGCAAGTCGACGGCGGCCCCGAAGTACGACGACGGCACGACCAACGTCACGGCGGCGAACGCGGGTTACTGGCAGACGTACGAGTACGACGCGCTGGGCAACCGCAAGAAGCTGGTCGAGCACGACCCGGGTCTGGACACGTCGAAGGACGCGACGACGACGTACACGTACGGGGCGTCGGACGGCACCCAGCCGCACACCCTCACGGGCATGTCCTCGACGTACAAGGCGGATTCGGGGGCGCAGGTCACCAAGGCGACGACGCTGGAGTACGACGACGCGGGCAACACGACGAAGCGGACGTACGACGGCGACGAGCAGGCGCTGACGTGGACGTGGGACGGCCAGGTCGACAAGGTCACGGGCTTCGGTGAGAACGGTTCGGGCGCGTGGAAGGGCCTGGCGAACAAGTGCCTGGACCTGGCGGGCGGTCTGACGACGGCGGGTACGGCGCTGCAGCTGTACACCTGCAACGGCACGAAGGCGCAGAAGCTGCGGATCGACGCGCCGGCGGGGGCGTCGGACCGTTCGACGGGCGCGCTGAAGATCATGGGCAAGTGCGCGGTGCCGTCGGCCGGCGCCACGGCGAACGGCACGCCGGTGGTGATCGCGGACTGCACGGGCGCGGACGCCCAGAAGTGGACGACGACCTCGACGGGCGCCCTGAAGCACGTGTCGTCGGGCAAGTGCCTGAATGTTCCGTCCGCGAACTCGGCGGACGGTACGGACCTTCAGCTGTACACGTGTGACGGTTCGGCGGGTCAGTCGTGGGTGCCGGACACGGTGACGCGGTACATCTACGGCGGTGACGGCACCCGTCTGATGGCCCTGTCGGCGACTGAGCGCACCCTGTATCTGGGTGAGGCGACGATCTCGCTGAACGCCAACAAGACGCCCGCGTTCACGGAGCGGTACTACTCGCAGCCGGGCGCGCCGACCGTGATGCGGCATGCGATCGGTTCGGGTGCGGCGGAGCTGTCGGCGCAGGTGTCGGACCAGAACGGCACGGCGTACGTCAACGTGAAGCTCGGCTCGGGCAACAACGTGAAGTTCTCCAAGACCGACCCGTTCGGTGTGGAGCGCTCGGAGAGTACGAGTTGGCGTTCGCACCGCAGTTATGTGGGCGGCGACGACGACGCGGCCGGCGGCCTGGTGCACCTGGGCGCGAGGGAGTACGACCCGACGACGGGCCGCTTCCTGTCCGCGGACCCGGTCCTGGACCTGGCCGACCCGGTCCAGATGAACGGCTACGTGTACTGCGAGAACAACCCGGTGACGTTCGCGGACCCTTCGGGTCTGGCGTCGGAGGGCGGCAACGGCGGCGGCTACGGCGGCCCGTCGGCCTCGGCGGAGTCGTGGGCGAAGAAGACGCTGAACACGTCCATCGCGGACGTCATCATGTCGGTCGGCTGGGCGGCCCTGAAGGACTTCGTCGGCTGGAACGACCTGGTCGGCTGCTTCTCCCGGGGCGACCTGTGGGCCTGCGGCAGCATGGTCGTCGGCGCGATCCCGTGGACGAAGCTGGGCAAGATCCCGGGTGTCCTGAAGGCGGCGGCGAAGATCGCGAGCGCGGTCAGCGCCCTGATGAAGGCCAAGGAAAAGGCCCGCAAGATCATCGAAATGGCCAAGAAGGCGCGGGAGTTGGCGCGCAAGGCCAAGGAGGCGAAGAAGCGAGCGGCGGCGAAGGCCGCGCAACTGAGGAAGAAGGCCCAGGAAGCAGCCACCCGGAAGGCGAAACGGGCGGCACAGAAGACCGGCAACACGGTCCAGAAGACTCAGAAGGCGGCAGCGAAGAAGGCGGAGCCGAAGCCGCGGCAAGCCAGGGCGAAGGAGGAGTCGTCGTCAGGAGGAGGTGGCGGCGGTAGCTGCTCCAAGGACGAGGCCAACAGCTTCACCCCCGGCACCCCGGTCTTGATGGCGGATGGCACCACCAAGCCGATCGAGAAGGTCAAGAACGGCGACAAGGTCCTGGCCACCGACCCGAAGACGGGTGAGACCAGCGTCGAGACGGTCACGGCGGAGATCAAGGGCGAGGGCGTCAAGCACCTGGTCAAGGTCACCATCGCGGTCGGCGACGACGAGAAGAGCGACAAGACCGCTGAGGTGACGGCCACCGATGGACACCCCTTCTGGGTCCCGGAGCTCGGCGAGTGGATCGATGCCAAGGACCTGAAGGCGGGCCAGTGGCTGCGCACCAGCGCCGGCACCTACGTCCAGGTCACGGCGATCGAGCGCTGGACAGCAGCTTCGACCACGGTCCACAACCTCACCGTCAGCGACCTCCACACGTACTATGTGCTGGCGGGAGCCACGCCGGTCCTCGTCCACAACTGCGGCGAGGTGGCAGTCGACACGAATGCTGTGACGGATGCGCTGTCTGGCGCCAGGACTGCTGAAGTGGACACTGCCTTGGCAGGGCGTGCACCCGTCCTTTCCCCGACGGCTCATCGCGAACTGCTCGAAGGCGGCCACTCGGCTGAGGACATCGGTGCCTGGCTGTCTGCGCGAGGAGGGCGAATGGGACCTGCTGCCACTAGCGAGGGTGTTGCTTCCCTGCAAGCTCGCCTCAAGGCCATGTGGAAGGGCAAGTCCTTCAATCCAATGATCGCTGATGATGATGCCGCGGTCTTGCATTCAGCGATACAGGACGGATTGTCTATCATCACCAACGACAAGAGGTTCTACAAGAATATCGAGAGGCTTGGGTATTCGAGTGAGCGATATTAGTAGGGCGTGAAGTGAGGGTGGCGCATTGATCGCTCGTGTGTCACCCTCAAGTGAGTAAGTGCGCCAGTAGAAGGTGGCTGTTGTATGCGTGAAGATGAGCTTGAAGAAATCCAGGATCTCTGCTCTGCAGCTACTCCGGGGCCTTGGTTCGTCAGGGCCTTGGATGATGACTCTGCCATGAATCTCGTCGCGGTAAGTGTCACTCCCGATACTGGTCGAGCCGAGAGGTGGCCGGAATTCGATCACCGGGAAATGGTGGCTGCGACGCTGGTGCAACATCCGCGCTATGTCGACTCTGGCGATGAGCGTTGGGATGAAAACGCAGCCTTCATTGCAATGGCGCGAGAGGCTGTACCGCGCCTCGTGGCTGAGGTTAGGCATCTTCGGGCTTTGTTGGCGGACCGGTGATGCGTTCGAGAATCCTGAAACCGTCGATCTTCTGTCGGCAGTCCGGCTTGCCATGAACCAGGGCCTCGAAGCGCGCTGAGTAATTTCTCCATGTACAGGTGATATCGGAGTCGCAGCCAGAAGGCTCCGCGTGAACCTGGGGTTGCTGGACGGGGAACACGTCGAATAGGTGCCCCGGAATCGGTAGGCGGGAATGGCCACAGATCTTGGGATGAGACACGGCAGGCGAGGAGCAAGCGTGCGTCGGCTGTGGGTGCAAGCGGCGGTCGCTTCATGCGTGTTGGTGTCCGCGTGCGATGTGACGAGCGGTGGTGGGGGTGGCGGCGACGGGCTGAACCTGAAGTCGCCGCAGCAGGCGAGTGCCAGCCCGGGTGCTGAAGCCGCGGGGCTGGGTGAGGCGGCTCTCGGGGGCGGGGATGCGAAGGGTTTTTCCGTGGCCGTACCCGCTGCCGGTGATGCGCTTGGGCAGCGGGACGTGCGGGTCACGGAGAACACCTGTGCGCCGGTGGCCTACGTCCTGTCGGGCACGGTTGTCGGGGGGCTGACGTCCATGGTGGTGCGTGAGGCGTCCGGCGAGGACGCTGCCGTGACCGTCGTGCTCGCGCAGTACGAGGGGGAGCGGGCACAGAGCGCGATGGACGACCTCAGCACGGCCGTCGCCGAGTGCGCCGGCGGCTTCACCGTGACCGTGGACGGTGACGAGCGGACGGTCGGGAAAGTCGCCCCGGAGATCGCGCCGCCGGGCGCCGATCAGGCGATGGCGCTGGGAGCGGTCGTCGAGTCGGGTGGGGTGAAGGCGCCGGTGAAGGTGGTCGTGTTCCGCAAGGGCGCCACGGTCGGCTACATCAGCGCCGTGCCGACGGGCAAGGCCGGCAAGGACTTCGCTGTTCCTCACGCCGTGGTCGATGCCCAGCTCGCCAAGCTCCAGTGATCTGACTTGGCTGTCTTCCTGTCAGTCTTGGCTCCGGGATGCCCGGAGCCGACTCCGTTTGAAGGCAAGTATCGAGGACCATCCTTGCCCAGAAGCACCCTCCACATCGTCGTGTCGGGCCTCCTGGCCCTGTCGTCTCCTTCCGCGTCGCGGCGGATGATGCTCACTGCAGCCGGAGCAGCCATGTCGCCACCGACCTGGTCGAGCAGCACATGGCTTCCTATGAACTCCAGATCACGGCAGGTCAACGACGTCACCGGTCACCGCCCCATGTGCTGTTCGCCGAAGGTGATGCGGCACGTGGATCGGGGCCAGTACGCCCGAGCTGTGGGCGCAGGTGTCGGATGGGTGAAAGGATGTTCAGTTCGTGATTGATATCAATGAGGCTGTCGAGCGGGCATCTGTACGAGAGACGGATGACCTTCAACGCGTGGGCGCATTGCTCCTGGTGAGGTACTGCAGCTTCTACCAGGACCCCAAGTTTTCCCCGTGGTTCGAACAGAGCCGCATGGCTCTGGCGAGCGTGGTGGAGGCGGCGAGGTCCATTCTCAGCCAGGGCGGCGGCAGCATCGACCTGGAGGAGATCAAGGATTCTCTGAGCGAGGTCCTTGAGGGCAGCGACCCTGACGGTCCGCCCTTCGAGACTGAAATCTTCGATCACCTGGTGTTCGCCGACGAGGTGCTTGAGTTCCTCCAGACACCGAACCGACCAGCACTTTTGTCCCGCGCCTTCGAGCACGCGGAAGAACTTGCCGAGGCGCACGAGGAGATGGGGCGAGCAGAGTACCCGTCCTCTGACTGGGAGCCCGCGGAGCTCGCAGCCATGGAGGCGGACGCTCGGACGCGCGATATGCAGGAAGACTTTGGCGGAGCCGTCGCCCTGACCAGAAGCGAGGAATTCGCGCAGGCTTACGCCGAGGTGATCGAGAAGTGCTATACGGCGGAGGACGCGGGTTCGGGAGCATGACGCTCGCTCCTGCAGGTAGTTCCTGCGAGAGCCTCTCCGATGGCTCCCCGGAGCCGGTCACCAGGGGCAAGAAGATCACCCTTCCGGGAAGATCACCCGAGCCAACTGGAACACCCGCAAGTGTGCCGGTTACAGCGGTCGCACGGTGAGCCTTCAGTTCCGTGAGAAGGGGGCGAGTTCCTTCACGACCGTCAAGAAGATCACCTCCAGCAGCACCGGCGGCCTCAAGACCACGGTCACCGCCTCCAAGGACGGTGACTGGCGCTGGGCGTACTACGGCAACTCGACCACCGGCAGTGCGAAGAGCGCCACCGACTTCGTCGACGTGCAGTAGTGGTCACGCCTCCGCCGGACACGGTTGGCCGCCGGGGGCACGACGCGGGTGGACAACAAGAACCATCCGCTTCAACCCCGCACAAGAGATGTGGGCGCTGAGTCTCCCGGCGGCTTTGGAAACGCGTGGTCGGCGCGGGCTTCCGTGGGACTCAGCGGACACTTGCTGTCACTGGCCGTGTGTCACGTCATGCGGAGGGTGCGGCGAGCCTGCCGAGTTTTATGCCCAGGAGGAGGCAGGCAAGGGGAGCGGGAGCGGTGGTGACTTCGGTGTGCGGGGTGTCGCTTTCGCGGAGGTGGATGATGCCGGGGGCAGCCGCCAGTTCGACGCAGGTGTTGCCTTCGCCACCACCTGAGAACGAGGACCTTTGCCAGTGCAGGGCGTGGTTCATGGGGCGCCTCACAGCTCCTTCGTCAAGCGGTGGATGAAGTCCCGTGACGCCGTGGGTTCCAGCGACGCTTTCTCCACTTTACGAAAGAGTGTTCGGAGTCGCTCCAACTGTGTTTCTGCATCGATGAACATGGTCCCTGTGGGGGCATCGCGGAGCCCGGTGTCCAGTTGGGGAACGGGACCGCCCATGTACATCATTGAGGCGTCGGACCCAGCGAAGCCGTCCTGGTCGGTCGGGATGACACGTACGGTGACGTGGCCCCGTTCGATCTGATCGAGGATGAGGCGGAGTTGAGTAAGGGATGCCCTGCGGTCGGCCACGCGGACGCGCAAAGCGAACTCATGGATGACCGTCTCGTACGGAGTTGGGCTGTCGCCCTCGATGACGGCGCGACGCTTCATCCGATGTTCGACCCTGGGAGCCAATTCGCTCTCAGGTAGCTCCGGACGCATGTACCTGAAGACCGCGCGCGCATAGTCCGGCGTCTGGAGGAGCCCGGGAACGTGGGTGATGACGACTTCCCGCAGGAACGTCGCATGGTGCTCTGCCTCGGCCACATCCAGGTTCACCTGGGGCAGGGCACCTCGGTACTCGTCCCACCAGCCACGCGTGCGATCGCCCGCCATTGCGACCAGCGCGTCGATCAACGCCTCGTTTGAACAGGCGTAATGGGCGGCGAGACGACGGATACGTTCCGCGCTGACGGCTGCGATGCCCGCTTCCACCTGACTCATCTGGCCCGACGTCGAGTTCAGAAACGCTGCCACCTCACGTGCCTTCAGCCCTGCGGCCTCGCGCAGCTTGCGCAGCTCGGTCCCCAGCCGCATCTGTCGCGCAGTCGGATGACTCCTTGGTGCCATGTGTCTCCCGTCCTCAACACCTCTGCTCCCGTGCCACGTTCGGGTGTCAGATTACGGCAGCAGGTTGCTGAGGCATAAATTGCTGCCCTACTGTCGGTGATGCGACGCACACACTGCGGAACGCCGGGATCCCGGAAGCGCACCACTCCGTCCTGCCATGACGGCTGCGGCAATGCCACCGCCCACGACCGCCGTACTCGACATCCGAGATCCCTCTTCCTGAACGGAGCTGCCCCATGCCCGAAACCGAGTCCCCCCAGCTGACCGGCGCCCCCTGGGAGTACTGGCTGCACATCCCCAACGACCCCCGTGCTGTCACCATCAGCCGCCGCACGCTTCGCCTGATCCTGACCATGCACGGCCTCATCCGCCTCGTCGACACCGCCGAACTGCTCGCCACTGAGCTGGTTTCCAACGCCGTACGCCACACCAAAGGCCCCGCAGCCCTCCGCGTGCTCTGGGCGGACGGCGTCCTGCGGATCGGCGCCTGGGACACGGACCCCGAACCGCCAGAACCTCCCTGCCGGGTGGATCAGCTCGCCGACCTGGATCTGGAGGATGGGCGCGGACTGGCTCTCGTCCGCTCCTGCGCCGACCTGTGGGGCTGGGAGCTTCTGTCCAGAGGCGGCAGCCGGGGCAAGTACGTGTGGTGTGACCTGGCAGCCGTAGCGAGCTGATCACGTCGGAGCCGGTCACGACTCGGTTCTGGACGCGCCGAGGAATGCGATGACGAGGCACTCGTACGGTCAGGAGGACGGCTCCAGACCCCACGTGCTGACGGGGGCGTGGGACGTCCAGGTCGAGAAGATCATGGGCTTGGTCCAGATGGCCCGGCATGTGTTCGCGGCCTGTGGGCTCCCTGCCACTGACCGGAACGGCGCCGTTCGCCCGGGTCGGATCGTCTGCCTGGCCAGCCTGTACGCGTCGACGGTTCCGCTGGACCCTGGCGGATCTGTCCGGTTGGATCTCGCGCGGGGAAGAGCGGGGGCGCTGGCGGATGACTGGGGAGTTCCTGGCGGAGTACGAGCATGAGCTCCTGGGAGAACGACACTATGCTGGTAGCCGTGACTGAGAGACGCAGTGGGACGACTGTCCCGGCTTCAGGTATAGGAGACACCTGTAGCCCCGGACGTACTGGTCACCCGGGTGCTTGCCTACGTCGTGCGGAGGCCCGGACCCAAAACGATGAGCATGACTCTGCGGGTCTCCGCTGGGCTCCGGCCCGCGAGCAGTTGCCGTGTGGTCTTGTTGAGCTGCGAGGGCCGGTCGCGGGCACGGTTGAGCTGCCGTTGCATGTGGCATGGTCGGGCCTGCGCAGCTTTGATCTCGCGGACGAGAAGTTGCTGCTGGGGATGTACCGGCTGGTCCTCGCCAACGGCCGCCATGACGACTTCGTCCAGTACCTCAATGGGGAGCTGCTGGCCTCGTACTGGCCGGTCCTGCGCAGGATGCTCGGTCGTGGCGTACGCACTGTCTGGGAAGACGCTCTACCCGAGCTGCGGAGCAGCGCCGCGTAATGCCGCTGCGGATGCCTGAGTACCATCGCCGTCTGCTGGAGGACGCGCTCGCCGTTGGGCGTCCCTTTGGACTCGCGCTGATGGGAGGATACGCGGTTCAGGCGCACGGCATCGTCAGCCGTCCCAGCCAGGATCTCGACTTCGCCACCGAGCACCGGGCGACGCTGGAGGAGATCATTGGCTCTCTGACAGGCGGGCTCAGCGCTCGTGGCTGGCAGATCACCCTCATCGACGTGACACCGCTGAAGGCCCGGTTCATCGCCGCGGACTCAGCAACCGGTGAGGCCTGTGAGGTGGATGTGTTGAAAGAAGTGTTGTGGCGTCCGCCGGTAGCGCTCCTGGACATCGGTCCAGTACTCGATCTCGAAGACTTGGTGGGTACCAAGGTGTGCGCGCTCGGCGACCGGGGGCTTGCACGGGACGCTGTGGATGTCCACGCGGCACGACACCTGTACAGCACTGCGGATATGGAGCGGCTGGGCGCCCGTCGCCCTGACGGGTTCGACTTGCAGGAGCTTCACGACCGTCTGGAGAGTATCGAGTGGATCAGCGACGCCGAGTTCGAGGCATACGGACTCGATGCCACGCGAATCCGCGAGCTGCGTTCCTGGGCCCAGGAATGGCTCGACGACCTTGCCCAGCGTCTGGCTGCGCAGTACGAGGAGCCGGACCCGGACTGATCACTTTCAGCGGTCATCCCCGGCACGGCGCAGAAGTTCCGTATCGATGCGGCAGTGGGCTCGGGTAGTGCGGTGACGGTTGCGGGTGAGTGCGTGCTCTTGGCCGACGGTGGCGCGGTCCGGGACCTCCGCCGCTTCCCGTGAGAGCAGCGCAGCTTCTCGGACGCGCTCGGCCGTACGGTCCGGGTGGACACGTTCACGAACGCGGCCCGTACGGAGTGCCGCTCGCCGCGCTACTCGTACGACTGGCGCGAGGACCGTGTAAGGACGGAGGACTCCGGGGGCAACGAGTGGACGTGGCAGTTCGACGCGCGCGGCCGTGAGGTCGAGGCGGTCTACCCGGAGAACGGGGCGACGACCACGAGTACGCGTACAGCTTCGAATACTCGGAGTCGGGCCAACTGCCGTCGGTGGACACGTTGTCGGCCGAGAAGCTGGTCGAGCACGACCCGGGCCTGGACACGTCGAAGGACGCGACGACGACGTACACGTACGGGGCGTCGGACGGCACCCAGCCGCACACCCTCACGGGCATGTCGTCGACGTACAAGGCGGATTCGGGGGCGCAGGTCACCAAGGCGACGACGCTGGAGTACGACGACGCGGGCAACACGACGAAGCGCGTGTACGACGGTGACGAGCAGGCGCTGACGTGGACGTGGGACGGCCAGGTCGACAAGGTCACGGGCTTCGGTGAGAACGGTTCGGGCGCGTGGAAGGGCCTGGCGAACAAGTGCCTGGACCTGGCGGGCGGTCTGACGACGGCGGGTACGGCGCTGCAGCTGTACACCTGCAACGGCACGAAGGCGCAGAAGCTGCGGATCGACGCGCCGGCGGGGGCGTCGGACCGTTCGACGGGCGCGCTGAAGATCATGGGCAAGTGCGCGGTGCCGTCGGGCGGCGCCACGGCGAACGGCACGGCGGTGGTGATCGCGGACTGCACGGGCGCGGATGCCCAGAAGTGGACGACGACCTCGACGGGCGCCCTGAAGCACGTGTCGTCGGGCAAGTGCCTGAATGTTCCGTCCGCGAACTCGGCGGACGGTACGGACCTTCAGCTGTACACGTGTGACGGTTCGGCGGGTCAGTCGTGGGTGCCGGACACGGTGACGCGGTACATCTACGGCGGTGACGGCACCCGTCTGATGGCCCTGTCGGCGACCGAGCGCACCCTGTATCTGGGTGAGGCGACGATCTCGCTGAACGCCAACAAGACGCCCGCGTTCACGGAGCGGTACTACTCGCAGCCGGGCGCGCCGACGGTGATGCGGCATGCGATCGGTTCGGGTGCGGCGGAGCTGTCGGCGCAGGTGTCGGACCAGAACGGCACGGCGTACGTCAACGTCAAGCTGGGCTCGGGCAACAACGTGAAGTTCTCCAAGACCGACCCGTTCGGTGTGGAGCGCTCGGAGAGTACGAGTTGGCGTTCGCACCGCAGTTATGTGGGCGGCGACGACGACGCGGCCGGCGGCCTGGTGCACCTGGGCGCGAGGGAGTACGACCCGACGACGGGCCGCTTCCTGTCCGCGGACCCGGTCCTGGACCTGGCCGACCCGGTCCAGATGAACGGCTACGTGTACTGCGAGAACAACCCGGTGACGTTCGCGGACCCGTCGGGTCTGGCGTCGGAGGGCGGCAACGGCGGCGGCTACGGCGGCCCGTCGGCCTCGGCGGAGTCGTGGGCGAAGAAGACGCTGAACACGTCCATCGCGGACGTCATCATGTCGGTCGGCTGGGCGGCCCTGAAGGACTTCGTCGGCTGGAACGACCTGGTCGGCTGCTTCTCCCGGGGCGACCTGTGGGCCTGCGGCAGCATGGTCGTCGGCGCGATCCCGTGGACGAAGCTGGGCAAGATCCCGGGTGTCCTGAAGGCGGCGGCGAAGATCGCGAGCGCGGTCAGCGCCCTGATGAAGGCCAAGGAAAAGGCCCGCAAGATCATCGAAATGGCCAAGAAGGCGCGGGAGTTGGCGCGCAAGGCCAAGGAGGCGAAGAAGCGAGCGGCTGAACGGGCGGCCCAGCTGAAGAAGAAGGCCAAGGAAGCAGCCACCCGACAGGCGAAACGGGCGGCACAGAAGACCGGCAATACGGTCCAGAAGACTCAGAAGGCCGCAGCGAAGAAGGCGGAGGCCCCCAGACCGCAGACAAAACAGTCCAAGGCGAAGTCGTCCAGCGGCAATGGTGGCCAGGGGAAGGTTGACCCGGAGTGCAATAGCTTCGCCTCAGGCACCATGGTCCTGATGGCTGACGGCACCACCAAGCCGATCGAGGACGTCAAGAACGGCGACAAGGTTAGGGCCACCGACCCGAAGACGGGCGAGACCGCGGTCGAGACGGTCACCGCCGAGATCAAGGGTGAGGGCGTCAAGCACCTGGTCAAGGTCACCATCAGCACCGGTGACGACAAGGACGCGAAGATGGCAACGGTCACCGCGACCGACGGGCACCCGTTCTGGGTACCGGAGTTGGGTGAGTGGATCGACGCCACCGACCTGAAGTCGGGCCAGTGGCTGCGCACCAGCGCCGGCACCTACGTCCAGATCACGGCGATCGAACGCTGGACGGCCACCTCGGCCACGGTCCACAACCTCACCGTCAGCGACCTTCACACGTACTACGTGCTGGCTGGGGCAGCACCTGTCCTGGTTCACAACTGCACGACGAGTAATCCGCAGGACGGTTCCGGGCTCTCGGACGATGAACTTCTGGCAGCGGCGCAGGGCGAAAGGGACCGTTTTGCCAGGGAAGTCGGAGCAATGCCTACCAATAAGCGGCCTGCAGTAGTGACAGCTGGCTACAATACGGAAACACGGCAGTTCGCGGCCGCCGCCAACGCATGGAATGGGGCATGTGCCGAGGCGTGCGTCGTGAGTGCGCTTGGAGGCGACCCGAGCAAGATTGTCTTCACTTCTGCGGTGCGCCCAAGGAAGGCGCCGACGCTCCTCAAGCAGGTGAAAATCTGCACCTCGTGTGAAATCAGATACGGGCGTGACGCGTTCCCGGAGGCCGGTACAGAGTTCAAAACCGACACCCTTAGACTCTTCGACTGACCAGAGAGGAAGAGAGCGTGAAAGTCGAGATCGCAAGGCATGCTTGGGGTTCGCTGAAGAGCCTGGGTGGCGAGGATTCGCTAATCCTGCGTGCGGCGCTCTGTGACCTGTGTGAAGCAGCCTCCGACGGTGATGTGGACCTGGCCATTCAGCGGATCGAGGATGAGGCTGTCACACAGGGACTCCTGTCGGAATCATCGGCTGCCGCGGCTCGGTGTCTCGTTCATGGGCTGTATACCCTCACCGGTTATGCCTTGGCCAGGTCCTTGGAGACGTTGGCCGCCATCGCGTCGGGAAGCCCTGCGCCAGCTCAAACGGCGGCGCGAACGATTTCCGAGAGGTGCCTGAAGGAGGCATCCCTAGGGTTTCCCGCATATTGCGAGATATTGGAAACCTCAAGGGATATCGATTGCCGGAGTGCGGCCATTGATCTGATCCTCATGTGCGGATTGTATGATCCTTATTTGAGGCCCGCTGCCAGGTTTGCTCTGCAGTCTGCGATCTCCTCCGGAAGCCTGACGGAGCTGGATGACCTGATGGCTGCCTCACTAGCGGAGCTGGATCAGGTATAGCTGAAGGCTGCAAAAATTGAGAGCGCATCCGGAGTGACGATGGTCTCTCCTGCGCAATCCAGGGGGTTCGAATTGAAGGAAGCCGGTGTGGTGTGCCGTCTTTCGCTTGGCGGGGTGGCCGTACTGTGCGCCTTGGTGTCCGCGTGTGACGTGGCGAGCGGCGGTGGCGGCAGCGGCGACGGGCTGAACCTGAAGGCGGCGCCGCAGGCGAGCGCGAGCGCGGCGGCCGGAGCCGGAGGGCTGAGCAAGGCGGCCCTTGAGGGCGGGAACGCGAAGGGTTTCTCCGTTGCTGTACCCGCCGTTGGCGATGCCGTGGGCCAGGAGGACGTGCGCGTCACGGAGAACGCCTGCATGCCGGTGGCCTACGTCCTGTCGGGCACGGCTGTCGGGAGTCCGGCGTCCACGGTGGTGCGGGAGGCGTCAGGCGAGGACACTGTCGTGACCGTCGTGCTCGCGGAGTACGACGGGGAGCGGGCACAGCGCGTGATGGACGACCTCAGCACGGCCGTCGGCGAGTGCAGCGGCGGGTTTGCTGTGACGGTGGACGGTGACGAGCGGACGGTGGGGAAGGTCGCCCCGGAGATCGCTCCGCAAGGTGCGGATCAGGCGATGGCGCTGGGTGCCGTCGTCGAGTCGGGTGGGGTGAAGGCGCCGGTGAAGGTGGTCGTGTTCCGCAAGGGTGCCACGGTCGGTTACCTGAGCGCCGTACCCACGGGCAGGGCCGACAAGGACTTCGCTGTTCCGTCCGCTGTGGTCGATGCCCAGCTCGCCAAGCTCAGCTGACGAGGAAGCGTATGCCTCTTCAGTGCGAGGTAGCGGATCTGGTCGCCGCGGGTCCCTTTCCTGCCGAGGATGCCGAGGTCGAGGCGATCGAGGAAACACAGCGGCTGCTCGAACGTGTTCCGAAACCGGTGACGGATGAGGAGGCGCGGGCGCTGGCCACTCTCTTCGGGCCTGACAACTGCTTCGGGCTTGCGTGGACATTGCTGCACCTGATCGAGACCGCACCCGGCGCCGGCACCGCGCGGTATACGGAGCGTCTCGACAACGAGTGGGTGCAGATGCTCAACGCGCGAATTGAGGTCGGCCGTCAGAGTCACGGCGGAGATCAAGGGCGACGGTGTCAAGCACCTGGTCAAGGTCACCATCGCTCTTGGTGAGGGCGAAGAGACCGCCCAGGTCACGGAGACCGAGGGCCATCCGTCAGGCCACGGTCCACACCGTCAGCGATCTCCACACCTAGTGGAATCGAACCTCGAAGCCTTGGACGGCAAGGGGGACATCATCGAGGGATGCTTTGGAAGACGTAGCCGTGTCACATGAATCGCTCAGTCGTCTGCTCTCCGAGGCGGATGAGGACGCGGCGCTCATTTCTGGCGGGATGTGCGTCTACCGGGTGTTGCCGGTCCTGTCCTGGGACGCGCCACCTGAGCTGTACGGCTCTCTGACGGAGCCCAGCGAATGGAACCCCGAGACGTTGCCGCGCAGGCTGCGAGAAATCCTCGAAGGGCTGCGCGACGGGATCGATGCGGAGCGCTTCGAGGAGGCTCCCGAGGAGATCGCCGAACTGTATGCGATGGCCTCGGAGATGGTCCTCAGATTCTTTGGTGATGATGGAGCCGAGATCGCCGAGTGGTCTGATTGGTGCTCCTCACTTGCTCTCGACATCCACCAACAACTGGATGGCTTCCTGGAGGACGATGACGCGAGTTCCGGACCTGTGTTCATTACCGCGGGTACCCAGCCCGCACTGACCCCCTTGGAAGAGGCGGAACTCGGGGACCAGATCTCGACACTGGTGCGGCTCGGCAGCTCTGATCACATCGTGCGACGTTCCGTTGTCGAGATTGCGGAGCAGGGAAACGCACGTACGCGTTCGACACTGGAGCGGGTCGCCGCGTCCTTGTGAGGCCGACCGCAAAGGGTGGGTGAGCGCCGACAAGGCGTACGCCTCCCGCAAGAACCGCGCCACAAGCTCGCGGTCCGCTACGAGGCAACCGTACTCGCAACGGCCATCAACGAGTGGCTGTGACCAGCCCATTCGGCACACGCCCTCATGCGAACGCCTGATGGCCCCCGCACCCATCCTGCCCCGGTGCCGGGGCCTGACGGTTCATGAGTGACTACACCGACGGGATTGGGACTGCCGTGGCGGAGGAATCACTCCATACGCTGGTTGTGTATCAGAAGCGTGCCCAACAGCGCTTCGGCGCAGGGGGATGTTGGTGAGACAGTGGACAAGCCTTTTCCCGTTCCACCCGGAGACGCACATCGGTCGGCATGGTCCGTACTCGACGAGTATCTGTGGCACACCTGCGACATCCTCGCCGACTTCGTCGAGGGCCGACTCGACCAGCGCCCTCTGGTCGCCACCTCCGCGAAGCTGGAACCCGGCGATCGCGCGCTCGCCTCGGGGCCTGCCCAGCGCCTGACCTGGCGGGCCTTGGGAGACGGTACGTTCACACAGAGCGATCTCGTCGCGTTCGGTGACACCACGTTCGTGCTCAGCAGCATGGTCGGCAATGCCCTCGGCAACGCGGCCCGTCGCAGGAGCGCCGCGCTGAACGCCCAGCCGCGATGGGTCCCCGACGGGACCGGCGAGATCGCGCTCACCCTGCGGAAGATCCACTTCGTCCATCCGGTCTGCGGGATCGAACTCGGTTGGACCAGCCTGGAAACGATCGACCTCGTCGCCCCGGACATCTTTCAGGCCAGCTTTCCCAATGACCGCACCGAGAACGGCGTCCCGCACATCATCATGCAGTTCCAGACACCGTGGGCATCGCTGCTGTTCGTCCTCGCGGCCCTCGCCGGGTTCCCCGCCCATCCGCGGCTGCTCGGCCGCGGCTGGCTCCCTTCCGACTTCGAACAGCGATGCGTCATCCTGGGCCGACCATTACGCCCGACGACCCAACTCGTGCTGAACATGGGGACCGGTGGACCCGGTTCCGGGCAGCACAACCCATCCTGATCCTTCGCAATTGCCCACCAGCCGTCGAGTGGGGCGGGAAGCGCCGCCACTGCTGCTGTGAAGGGCGGCCCCACGGCCTGTACTCCTCGGGCATGTTCCGCCACGGATTCCCGCTACGGGATGCCGGCACGGGATGCCGCCACGGACCCGGAACCGTTCCGAGATCCACTTCCGAGGCACGCCCTAGTCGCCGCACCTCATCTCCTCCACCTTGGAGTCCTCCAGCTCCCGGCACGGGAGGAAGCCCTGGCCCTCCAGGAGTTTGGACACTCCTCGGCTGCGCAGGAAGTCGAGGAAGTCGCGGGTCAGGCCGGAGGCGCCCTCGCGGGTGTAGAGGATCTCGGAGGCCCAGAAGGGGTAGTCGCCATCGAGGACGTTCTCCTTGGTCGGGGCGGTGCCGTTGATCGGTACGGTCCGTACGTTGGGGAAGAAGGGCAGGGCGTCGGCCTCCGCGTAACCGATGGCGTTCGTCGTACGGTTCACGTAGTCGAGCAGTTCCATGGTGGACGTCACGGAGCAGACTCCGGTCGAGCCGGTGGTGCAGGGAGGGGCGGATGTCGTGCCCTTTCCGCCGGTCACCCTCTTCTCGAAGGCGTCCCTGGTGCCCGATCCGTCGGCGCGGACCACCGCCACAGGTGTTTCGGCGAGGCGCCCGTCCTCGTTGCGGAAGCCGCCTCCGGTGAAGATCTGGCCCAGCTGGTCCTGGGTCAGGCCCCGGTCCCAGAGCGTCTGGCCGGGGCCCAGGTCCTTCGCGAGCGACTGGTTGGCCACGACGGCGAAGACGATCACGCCGACGTGGTGGGCGTCGAGGCCCTTCTCCGGCTCCTGTCCCGCCACGGTGTCCACCATGGCGATGGTCTCCGCGGCCGTGTTCGAGCGGAGTTGCTCCAGTCCCTTGCGGCTGCCGGTCGCCTCCAGTACCACGTCGGTCTCGGGGCACTGCTCCTCGTACGACTCCTTGACCTGGTGGGCGAGGGGGGAGAAGGCGGTCGAGCCCGTCACCGTGAGCCGGCGGGCCTGGGAGCAGGTCGCGTCCAGCTTGAGGCTCTCGTTGTTCGCGTAGACGCCGGCGCCGAGGCCCAGGGACGCGACGAGCGTCACGATGACGGCGGTGGCCCACCGGCGCCTGGCCCGCCCGGCGGTCCGCTTGATACGGCCGCCCTTCACCTTTCCGCCCGAGGTGATCTTGGGAGACTTCGCCGCCGAGCCCGCCCCGTCGTCCTCCAGCAGTACCAGGAGCCGGAAGCGCTCACGCCGGTTGAGGGTGAAGGGCGGCAGGGTGATCGTGTCGGTCTGCTGACCTGTTGTCCGGACCGTGGCCTGCCTCACCGCCGAGCCCACCTCGTCGGCGGGCTCGGCGGCGGCAGGGGCGGGTACCTGCGGACGCAGGGCCGCCTCCAGCGGTTCGTTGGCGTCGCGCACCTTGAAGTGCACGACCTTCCTGCCCGTGAACGTGAAGGTGACCGGGCCGGCGAAGTGCTCCGGTTCGAGCGTCTGCACACCGGAGTTGCGCACCTCCAGCATGACCAGACTGCCGTCGAGTATCCGGCGGCCCTGCCAGTGGATGTCCCACATGCCGGGCGGTGGCTGGTTGTTGATGTGCTTGTTGATGGGACCGTTGTAGATCTCGCTCCAGCTGATGCGCCGCCACCCCTGGTAGCGGTCCAGCCAGAACGCCACCAGCCCGGCGGGCAGGGCACATATCAGGGCGCCCGCCCACAACTGCCCGTTGCTCAGCCCGCCGAGGAAGTCGGCGATGGTCTCGAACATCTCAAGTCCCCCTGCTCGAGTGTCGAATCAAGGGGAACAGATGGTCGGTGGTGGAGACTTCAACCGTATGAGGGGCCGCTGTCCCCCACGTGAACGTGATACGAACTGAGCGTCAGCAGGTTCGGCGGAGGTAGCCGTCCGAGCCCTCGGCCACGACATCCTGGTCGCGGCGGACCACGCTCAGCGTGCTGCCCCAGCCGGAGCACGCCTTCGACATCCCCTTCGCCGTGTACTCGACCACGAACACGTTGTTGTCGAACGCTTCGGCGAACGCGCCGCACTCATCCCACCGTCCGCACTCCTCCACCACGGCGAAGTCCAGGCCCACGGACGCACGGTAGGCCAGGAGCTCGGCGGTGTTCTTCTGGGCGACGGCGAGGCCCTTCTCGTGGGCGTGCGCCACCAGCAGCTTCATGAATGCCTTGGCCTGGTCGGCCGTGAGGTACTTCGGGAAGCGGGTGAAGGAGTCGTAGTTGTCGGGCTCGACGGCCTTGAAGCCCTTCTCCGCGCAGTCGTCGATCCAGGCGTTCACCTCGGCGGCGATGCGCTGCCGCTTCGCGCCCGTACGGATGTCCAGGACCGCCTCGTCCCAGTCCTTGTCGTGGACGACATCCCCGCCCGCGTCGCGCAGCAGCAGGTCGGAGTCCCAGTCGCCCTCCGCGCCCTGCTGCACCTGGAAGGCGTTGATGTTGCAGATGTTGTACGCACCCGGCGCGGGCGCGTCTCCGTGGTCGCGGCTGACCACCCGCACACCGGTCGGCAGCGGGTACGTGCCGCCGATCTGGTAGTCCCACGGGACGTGCTTCGGCGGGAGCGTCACCGCGGAGGGGGATGCGGACGCCGGTGCGGACGCCTTCTCGGGCGCGGTGGACGGTTGGGGAGCGTCGTCGCTCGACGCGATGTTCACGGCCACGAAGCTCAGTCCGGCGACGGCCAGGGCGGCGAGGAGGCCGACGAGGACGCGACGCCCTCGGGGTCTTCGACCGGCGCGGGTCCCGTCCGTTCCCCCTTCCCCAGGGGCGGTGGGCGTGCCCGGGGGGACGGGCCGAGCGGGGGAGACCGGGCGGCTGGTCTCCGCCGGCCCGCCCTCTCTCCCTGCTGGCGGGACACTCGTACGGACATCCGCCTCGCCGGAAATCCCGCCGGAATCCGGCAAGGCCCGGAACAGACCCTGCAGTTCGGCGAGCGAGGGCCGGGCGGCCGGGTCCTTGTCCAGGCAGCGTTCGGCGATGCTCCGGAGCGGTTCGGCGACTCCGTCCAGGACCGGCGCCTCGTACATCACCTGATAGCCCGTCAAGTACGGGCTGGCTCCGTCGAAGGGACGGTTGCCGGTGGCCGCGTACACCAGCAGCGACCCCAGCGAGAACACGTCCGAGGCGGCGGTGACGTCCCGCGGCGCGGCGAACTGCTCGGGGGACATGAAGGGCGGGGTGCCGATCAGCCGCCCGGTGACGGTGAGGGCCTGGTTGTCGACGGCGTGCGAGATGCCGAAGTCGATGACGCGGGGACCGTCCTCGGCCATCAGCACATTGCTCGGCTTCAGGTCCCGGTGCACCACGCCCACGCGGTGGATGTCCCGCAGCGCCTCGACGAGCCCCAGCGCCAGCGTGCGCAACTCCCGCCCGCGCAGCGGCCCTTCCTTGGACACGATGTCGGACAGCGTACGGCCCGGCACGTACAGCGTTGCCATCCACGGCTGTTCGGCGTCCGGATCGGCGTCCACGACCGGGGCGGTGAACGCGCCGCTCACCCTGCGGGCCGCCGCGACCTCCTGCCGGAAGCGCGTCCGGAACTCCTCGTCCTGCGCGTACTGCGCGTGGATGACCTTGACCGCGACCCGCCGCCCCGAGTCCGAGTGACCCAGGTAGACAACGCCCATGCCGCCACTGCCGAGCCGGTCGACCAGCGCGTAGCCGCCTATGGACTCCAGATCGCCGGGATTCAGCGACATCGCCGGTCACCTTTCCCGTTCGGCTGTGCTCCGGAAGTCGTACAGGGGCATCAGAGTAGTACGAGAGCCCAGGAGCGTAGGCCCGTCCAGCAGGTGCGCGAGGCGGGGCGGCGGTGGTGGTGAGTTCGGGGGATGCGGTGGACGAAGAACTCGCTCGCATGCGCGGTGAGTTGTGTGGGTCGGGTGGGTGGACCGTGAATGCGCTTGGTCTCTGTTGCCTACTGACCGGTCACCTTTTAGACCTTCGATCAAGGACTCGAACAGAGTTCGTCAACAGCGCATCACCGAAAGGGTGGTCCCAACCACCATGAAGCCCCCCACGAACAAACTCCTCCGCACCGGACTCGCCCTCGCCCTCACCGGCGCCGCCACAGCCCTCCCACTCGCCGGCACCGCGAACGCGTCCCCGCAATGGCCCGGGTACGCACAACGCACCGTCACCACCGCCGACGGCCAGGACTTCCACCTGAAGCTGGCCGCCGGGCCGGTCACTCTCCCCGCCTCCGGCGGCACCGTCCACGTCGCCGGTACCGGATACAACCGCGCCCAGGGCATCTTCCTGGCCTTCTGCGTGATCCCGGACGGCGTGAAGGTCGGTGACCCGTCCACCTACACCACCCTCCCCGGCCCCTGCCTCGGTGGGCGCGAGGCTCAGGACGGGTCGTCGCGGCGGATCACCGACACGGGTACGGGCACGCCCGGGATCACCATCCCGTACGCGCGACACGGCTCCTTCCGTACGACCCTCGAGAACGTCCGCCCCGAGATCACCGAAGGCAAGGTGTGCGGCGAGAACGTGCGCTGCGCGGTCGTGACGCGCGCCGACTTCACCGCCACGAACGAGCGGCTGTACGACCAGTACCTGGAGGTTCGGTTCACGTGACGGACTCGGGGCCGCGGCCGCCTACGGCACACGGCTACGGCGACCGCGGCCCCGTACGAGCCTCACTCCACCGTTGGCTCCTCCGGCGGTACCGGCGCCTGCTTCAGCGGCCGGAGCCACAGCCACCCCAGGAAGAACACCCCCAGGGCCAGCATCCCCAGCCCCGTCCACAGGTTGATGTTGACGCCCTCGGCCTTGTCGAGGTCGGCGTCGGAGGCTGTGATGCCCGCCAGCGTGACGATGACGCCGTAGACGACGAACAGGCCGCCGATGATGCGGCGTACGTCGAACAGGCGGGCCGCCGTGGCCGACTTGCTCTCCAGTTCCGTGACCTCGCGATGGACGTTGTGCTCGGACATGGTTGATCAGCCCCTCGACGGTCAGAACGAGAACGGGACGTAGCAGGCGGCGGCCAGGATCACCGCACCCCAGCCCAGCAGCGCCGGCTTGCGGTACCACGCGTCGTCGCCCTCGGCGGGCGGCTCGGCCATGCCGGGGGAGCGCGTGCCGTAGACCAGGCCCTGGAGCGCCTCCTCCGGCTTCGGCGCGGTGAACAGCGACACCGCCACCATCACCACCGCGCCCGCGACGAAGCCCGCGATCGCCGAGACGAAGTTGGCGCCCTGGTCGGAGGGGATGTCGACGATGCCCTGCTTGTAGAGGACGAAGTAGTTGATCATCGCGGCCGTCGTGCCCGCCAGCAGACCCCAGAAGCCCGACTTCATCGACGCCCGCCGCCAGAACATGCCGATGATGAAGACCACGAACATGGGGACGTTGAAGAAGGAGAAGAGTGTCTGCAGGTAGCTCATGATGTTCGAGAAGCTCGACGCAAGGAACGCCGTGCCTATCGAGGCCAGTACGCCGATCGCCGTGATGAGGCGGCCGAAGCGTACGTAGTACTCGTCCTCCCGGTCCCTCACCACGTACTTCGCCCAGATGTCGCTGGTGAACACCGTGTTGAAGGACGAGATGTTCGCCGCCATGCCCGCCATGAACGCCGCCAGCAGTCCCGTCACCGCGATGCCCAGGACGCCGTTGGGGAGCAGTTGCTCCATGAGGTACGGGATCGCGTCGTTGTACTGGAGGTCCGAGCCCGATGTGCCGATCTTCGGGACCAGGACCGCGGCCGCCAGGCCCGGGATCATCACCAGGAAGACGATGAAGATCTTCGGGAAGGCCGCGATGAGCGGGGTGCGCTGGGCTGCGGACAGGTTCTTCGCGGACAGCGCGCGCTGCACCTCCGCGAAGTTCGTCGTCCAGTAGCCGAAGGAGAGGACGAAGCCGAGGCCGAGCACGATGGTCAGCCAGTTCGCGCCCAGCGGGTTCGCGTCGCCGATGCCGGTGCCGCCCCAGGCGGTGACGAAGTCGGCGCCGTGGGCCTTGGTGAGGGAGTCCGTGAGGCCGTCCCAGCCGCCGACCTTCTTGAGGGACAGCACCGTGATGGGTATGAGTGCCGCGAGGATCACGAAGAACTGGAGGACCTCGTTGTAGATCGCGGAGGAGAGGCCGCCGAGCGTGATGTACGCCAGGACGAAGAAGCCCGCGACGACGATGGCGACCCACTGCGGCCAGCCCAGCAGGGCCTCGACGACGATCGCCAGGGCGTACAGGTTCACGCCGGCGATCAGGACGGCGGCGAAGGCGAACAGCGCCGAACTGAGCAGATGCGCCCCCTTGTCGAAGCGCAGCAGCAGGAACTCGGGGACCGAGCGGACCTTGCTGCCGTAGTAGAAGGGCATCATCACCAGGCCGAGGAAGACCATGGCCGGGATGGCGCCGACCCAGTACCAGTGCACGGTGTACGCGCCGTACTGCGCGCTGTTGGCGGCCATCCCGAGGATCTCGGTGGCGGCCAGGTTGGCGGAGACGAAGGCCAGACCGGTGACCCAGGCGGGCAGGGAGCGGCCGGAGAGGAAGAAGTCCAGGCTGGTCTTCACGGAGCGGCGGGCCGCGAAGCCGATACCCAGGACGACGACGAAGTAGATCGCCAGAATCGTGTAGTCGAGCCAGTTGGTGGGGAGCCGCAGCTCCGCGGCGAGGCTTGTGGGGGGCTGCTCTGCGAGGTATGGGGGGATTCGCATTCAGAGCTCACTTCGCTCACATCGGCTGGTGATCTTTGTTGGATTGTGATGGTGACGGGCGTGGGGATTTGTGGTTTGATGTGTTCGGTTCTGTTGGATGGTTCATTCGTGTGATCGGGTACGGATTTGGAGTCCGCCGTGAAGAAGACCTCGACCCGGCTGGCCGACGGTCGTGAGCTGATCTACTACGACCTGCGCGACGACTCGGTGCGCGACGCCGTGGACCGGCGACCGCTGGAGCGGACGGTCACCACGTCGGAAGTGCGCCAGGACGTGCTGCTCGGCGACTCCGTCGCCATCGCCTCGCACCGCCAGGGCCGCACCTACCACCCGCCCGCCGACCAGTGCCCCCTGTGCCCGACCGAGGGCGACCGCCTGAGCGAGATCCCGGACTCCTCGTACGACGTGGTCGTCTTCGAGAACCGTTTCCCCTCGCTCGCCGGGGACTCCGGCCGCTGCGAGGTGGTCTGCTTCACCTCCGACCACAACGCCGCCTTCAAGGACCTCACCGAGGAGCAGGCGCGTCTTGTCCTGGAGGCCTGGACCGACCGCACCGCCGAGCTGTCGCATCTCCCCTCCGTGGAGCAGGTGTTCTGCTTCGAGAACCGCGGCGCCGAGATCGGCGTGACCCTCGGACATCCGCACGGGCAGATCTACGCCTACCCCTTCACCACCCCTCGCACCGCCCTGATGCTGCGCTCACTCGCAACGCACAAGGAGGCCACGGGCGGTGAGAACCTCTTCGACGCCGTCCTGGAGCGCGAGCTCGCCGACGAGCGCGTCGTGCTGCGGACCGAGCACTGGGTCGCCTTCGTGCCGTACGCGGCGCACTGGCCGTACGAGGTCCACCTCTACCCGCGCCGCCGGGTGCCGGACCTGCTCGGGCTGGACGAGGACGCGCGCACAGAATTCCCCCAGGTCTATCTGGAACTCTTGAAGCGCTTCGACCGGATATTCGGCGAAGGTGAGCCTCCGACGCCCTACATCGCGGCCTGGCACCAGGCACCGTTCGGCGCGCTGGAGGAGTTCGACGGGGTCGTGCGCGAGGACTTCGCACTTCACCTCGAGCTTTTCACCATCCGCCGCACTTCCGGCAAGCTGAAGTTCCTCGCGGGTTCCGAGTCCGGCATGAACGTGTTCATCAACGACGTGCCGCCGGAGCGCGCGGCCGAGCGACTGCGAGAGGTAGCGAGTTCATGAGCGGTAAGTACCTGGTCACCGGTGGCGCGGGCTACGTCGGCAGCGTGGTCGCCCAGCATCTGCTGGAGGCGGGCCACGAGGTCGTCGTGCTCGACAACCTCTCGACCGGCTTCCGCGAGGGGGTGCCCGCGGGCGCCTCCTTCATCGAGGGCGACATCCGCGACGCCGCCAAGTGGGTGGATTCCTCCTTCGACGCCGTGCTCCACTTCGCCGCGAGCTCCCAGGTCGGCGAGTCGGTCGTCAAGCCCGAGAAGTACTGGGACAACAACGTCGGCGGCACGATGGCGCTGCTCGCCGCCCTGCGCTCGGCGGGCGTCCGCAAGCTCGTCTTCTCCTCCACGGCGGCCACGTACGGCGAACCCGAGACGACCCCCATCGTCGAGTCCGCGCCGACGTCCCCGACCAACCCCTACGGCGCCTCCAAGCTCGCCGTCGACCACATGATCACCGGCGAGGCGGCGGCCCACGGCCTGGGCGCGGTCAGCCTGCGCTACTTCAACGTGGCGGGCGCGTACGGGGCGTACGGCGAGCGCCACGACCCCGAGTCGCACCTCATCCCGCTGGTGCTCCAGGTAGCGCAGGGCAAGCGCGAGGCCATCTCCGTCTTCGGCGACGACTACCCCACCCCGGACGGCACCTGCGTCCGGGACTACATCCACGTCGCGGACCTGGCCGAGGCCCACCTGCTGGCGCTGGACGCGGCCGAGGCCGGCGAGCACCTGATCTGCAACCTCGGCAACGGCAACGGCTTCTCGGTCCGCGAGGTCATCGAGACGGTGCGCCAGGTCACCGGGCACCCGATCCCGGAGGTCGTGGCCCCGCGCCGCGGCGGCGACCCTGCGGTGCTGGTCGCGTCCGCGCGGGCGGCCCGGGAGCGGCTGGGCTGGAACCCGTCGCGCGCGGACCTCGCGGGGATCGTGGCGGACGCGTGGGAGTTCGCGCAGCAGCGCGACAAGTAGTTTTGAGGGCTGGAGTTCGAGATCCAGTCCCGTACGAAAGGTCAGGGGTCAGGGGATGAGCGAGGCTGTTGAGGCTCGCGCTGCCGCGGTCGCGGAGCGGTTCACGGAGTTGTACGGGGCCGAGCCGGAGGGAGTGTGGGCGGCGCCGGGCCGGGTCAATCTGATCGGTGAGCACACCGACTACAACGACGGCTTCGTCATGCCCTTCGCGCTGCCGCACACGGCGGTCGCGGCCGTCGCACGCCGCACCGACGGTGTCCTGCGGCTGCACTCGGCGGACATCGAGGGCGGGGCCGTGGAGCTGACGCTCGACGCCCTGGCCCCGGAGTCCGACCGGAACTGGACGGCGTACCCGGCGGGCGTGGTCTGGGCCCTGCGCGAGGCGGGCCACACGGCGATCACGGGCGCGGACGTCCATCTGACCTCGACGGTCCCGACGGGCGCGGGCCTGTCGTCGTCGGCGGCCCTGGAGGTCGTCGTCGCCCTCGCGCTGAACGACCTGTACGAGCTCGGCCTGAAGGGCTGGCAGCTGGCCCGCCTGTGCCAGCGCGCCGAGAACGTCTACGTGGGCGCCCCCACCGGGATCATGGACCAGACCGCCTCGGCGTGCTGCGAGGCGGGCCATGCCCTGTTCCTGGACACCCGGGACCTCTCCCAGAAGCAGATCCCCTTCGACCTGGCCGCCGAGGGCATGCGCCTGCTGGTCGTCGACACCCAGGTCAAGCACGCCCACAGCGACGGCGAGTACGGCAAGCGCCGCGCGGGCTGCGAGAAGGGCGCGGCACTGCTGGGCGTGGACGCGCTCCGGGACGTGCCGTACGCCGGACTGGACGCGGCCCTGGCCGGCCTCGGCGACGAGGAGGAGGTCCGCCGCCTGGTCCGCCACATCGTCACGGAGAACGAGCGGGTGGAGCGGGTCGTGTCCCTGCTGGAGGCGGGCGACACCCGGGCGATCGGCCCGGTCCTGGTCGAGGGCCACGCGTCCCTCCGCGACGACTTCCGCATCTCCTGCCCGGAGCTGGACCTCGTCGTCGACACGGCGCTGGCCGCCGGTGCGGTGGGCGCCCGTATGACGGGCGGCGGCTTCGGCGGCTCGGCCATCGTGCTGGTCGAGGCCGCCGACGAGGAGACGGTCACCAAGGCGGTGGCGGACGCCTTCGCGGCCGCCGGCTACACGGCACCCCGCGTGTTCGCCGCGGTGCCCGCACCGGGGGCACGCCGACTGGTGTGACCCCAGACGTCATCCCAGTCGTACCCCAGTCGTACCCCAGACGTCACCCCAGTCGTTTCGTGAGGGTGTACTCCGTGATCCCCGGCGGATAGCCGGGGATCACCCCCACCACCTCGTAGCCCTGTTTCGTGTAGAAGTCCGGCGCCTGGAAGTCCCAGGTCTCCAGACGGGAACCACGGCAGTCGCGCTCGGCCGACGCCGTGCGCTCCGCCTCGGCCAGCAGGCGGGAGCCCAGCCCCGCTCCCCGGCACCGTTCGTCCACCCACAGATAGGTCACGTGGAGCCAGGTCGCCCACGTGTGACCGACGAGTCCGCCCGCGAGACCGCCCGCCGCGTCCAGCGCCCACACCTGGAGCGGGACCTCACGGGCACCCGGTGTTCCCCGCAGGGCGCGCAGCACCGGGGAAGCCGAACTGTTCGCCTCCCGTAGTCGGGAACGCAGCAATTGGCTACGCTCTTTGTCGACTTCTGTCTCAATCCGAAACATACGGCTCACCATAAACGCGCTGGCCAATCAGTTCTGCAAATTGCCTTCCGCTCTGAGCGCCCGGCCTTACTCTGATGAACAGCACCGGTGGGGGCCGGTGCCGATCAGGGGGCGAGACAGTCGGGTACGACGCCCGAAGTGGGGGTAGCAGTTGCAGCACGGCGGCGGCCGTGCGCTTGTGGCAGCCCCGTCCCAGGTGGAGAACCGGGGAGTACTTCGGGCGTTGTGCCTGCGCCGGTCGTCCCCCGACCAGTGGGGGTTTCTGTGGTTCGCATCCGAGTTCTGGTCGTCGACGACCACCGCATCTTCGCCGAGTCGCTCGCCGCAGCCCTGGCCGCCGAGCCCGACGTCGACGTGTCCGCGGCCGGCAGCGGCCCCGCCGCGCTGCGCTGCCTGGACCGCGCGGCGGCGGAAGGCCGCAGGTTCGACGTGCTGCTGGTCGACGCCGACCTGGGGGGCACAGCCCCCGGCGCGCGACCGGCCGCCGTGCCCGTGCAGGACGGCAACGAGGACGGGCTCGTCGACGGCATCTCGCTCGTCGCGGGCGTCCGCTCCGGGCAGCCGGGCGTACGGACCGTCGTCCTCGCCGAGAAGGACGACCCGCGCCGCGCCGCGCTCGCCCTGCAAGCGGGGGCGTCCGGCTGGGTCGCCAAGGACTGCTCGCTGTCCCGGCTCCTCACCGTCATACGGGGTGTGCTGCGCGACGAGACGCATCTGCCGCCCGCCCTGCTCACCGGCGTCCTGCGCGAGCTCACCGCCGCCCGCAAGCACCGCACGGAGAGTGAGCGGCTCGTCGAGTCCCTCACACCGCGTGAGCGGGAGGTGTTGCGGTGCATGGTGGCGGGACTGGGGCGCAAGGCCGTCGCCGAGCGCCTGTTCCTGTCCCCGCACACCGTCCGCACGCACATGCAGAACGTCCTCGGGAAGCTCGGCGTGCACTCCACCCTCGCCGCCGTCGCGCTCGCCCGCCGTGCCGGGGTCGGACCCGTCGACCTAACCGGGGATGTTGTCGAACGGGGCGGTCAACTGGCGTAGCAGCCCGGCCAGTTCACCCCGCTGGGCGCGCGACAGCTCCGCGAGGATCGCGCGCTCCTGGTCGAGGAGGCCGGCCAGCGCCTGGTCCGCCCTGTCCCGCCCCTCGTCGGTCAGACGCACCAGGACGCCCCGGCGGTCGCTCGGGTCGGGCAGCCGCTCCACCAGGCCCTTCTTGGCCAGCCGGTCGATACGGTTCGTCATCGTGCCCGAGGTGACGAGGGTCTGCGTCAGCAGCTGACCGGGGGAGAGCTGGTACGGCGTCCCCGCGCGCCTGAGCGCGGTCAGCACATCGAACTCCCACGGCTCCAACTGGTGCTCGGAGAACGCCAGACGGCGTGCCCGGTCCAGGTGCCGGGCCAGTCTGCTCACCCGGCTGAGCACTTCCAGCGGCTCCACGTCGAGGTCCGGGCGCTCCCGGCGCCACGATGCGACCAGCCGATCGACCTCGTCCTCCATGACGATCAGTGTAGTGGTTGTGTCGATGTGAAGTCTCTTGATGTCGAGCTTATTTGCAGTAAGTTTCTTGACTTCGAGATACCTGCGCTGTCACGGTGAGGGGGCGACTTGAGCCACTTGGCCACTACAGCCACTTGGCCACTTGAGCCCCAAGGAGGTACGCCCATGTCCCCCACCGCCCCCGTCTGGGATCCGCACCAGTACCTGCGCCACTCCGGCCACCGCGCCCGCGCCTTCGTCGACCTGCTGGCCCACGTGCCCGAGCTCCCCGCCGAGACTCCCGCGGGGCGCCCCCGTATCGCCGACCTCGGCTGCGGCCCCGGCAACGTCACCCGCCTGCTCGCCGACCGGTGGCCCGACGCGCACATCACGGGCCTCGACAACTCCCCGGAGATGCTCGCCGAGGCCGCACCCCTGACCGGCCCCACGCCCGGCGGCGGCCACCTCGACTTCGCACCCGCCGACGTCACGACATGGGCGCCCACGGAGCCGTACGAGCTGATCGTCAGCAACGCGACCCTCCAGTGGGTGCCCGGCCACGTCACGCGTTTCCCCGTCTGGGTGGAGGGCCTCGCCCCCGGCGGCGTCCTCGCCTTCCAGGTGCCGGGCAACTTCGACTCGCCCAGCCACCGGCTCATGCGCGAACTCGCCCAGTCCGCGCGCTGGAAGGACCGGCTCGGCGAGACGCTCCGCCACGACGACGCGGTGCGGACCCCGGCCGCGTACCTCCACGACCTGGCCGGCCTCGGCTGCGAGGTGGATGCCTGGGAGACGACGTACACGCACGTGCTCCAGGGCGAGGACGCCGTGCTCGACTGGGTGAAGGGCACCGGACTGCGGCCGGTCCTCACCGCGCTCGGCGACGACGCCGAACCCTTCGTCACCGAGTACCGCGCCGCCCTGCGCGAGGCGTACCCGGCGACGGCCCACGGCACGCTCTTCCCGTTCCGCCGCGTGTTCGTCGTGGCCCGGAAGCCGGGACAGCGGTGATCGCCGCCCTCGACCATGTGCAGCTCGCCGCCCCACCCGGCTCGGAGGAACAGCTGCGCTCGTACTACGTCGGCGTCCTCGGCATGACCGAGGTGCCCAAGCCGCCGGTCCTGGCCGCTCGCGGGGGCTGCTGGTTCGAGGCCGGGGACGTGCGGCTGCACCTGGGGATCGAGACAAGCTTTCGGCCGGCCAGGAAGGCCCACCCGGGGCTGCGGGTGCGGGACATCGACGCCTACGCGGACCGGCTGCACGCGCACGGGGCGCCGGTGACCTGGGACGACGACCTCCCGGGCCACCGCCGCTTCTACTCCGAGGACTCCGTGGGCAACCGGCTGGAGTTCCTGGAGCCGAACGGCTGAGTCGGCCGGGTCGGCTGAGTCGCGACCCCCGGCTCGGGAAATGTTGTGCAGAACATTGACGGCTGACAGATGCGCGCCTACTTTCGCGGTGTTCCTCCCCGCACAAGGGAGTCCCAAGGGAGTCCCCGATGACCAGTGTTCGCAGGTGAGGAGCGCGTACGGCCGTCCGCCCCTCCCCTGACGGACGGCCGTACGCTTGACCGCTGTGGAGGACGGGACCCTGGACACGAACGGCACCGACACGGGCTTGCGCCCGCAGTCCCTCGTGCTGACCTTCTTCGGCAACCACGTGTTGGAGCAGGGCGACGTCGGCGTGTACTCGGGCAGCATCATCGACGTGCTGGGCCGGGTCGGTACGGGCGAGCAGGCCGTGCGGTCCACGCTGACGCGGATGGTCAACCGGGGGCTGCTGCGACGGCAGCGCGAGGGCCGCAGGATGTTCTTCGGGCTGACTCCCACGGCCCAGGACGTCCTGCGGGACGGCGGCCGGCGCATCTGGGACGAGGGCGCGGTCAACGAGGACTGGGACGGCACCTGGACCCTCCTCGGGTTCTCCCTCCCCGAATCCTGGCAGCGCCAACGGCACGACCTGCGGTCCCGGCTCACCTGGTCCGGGTTCGGCGCCCTGTACAGCGGCCTGTGGATCGCACCGGGCCACGCGGACGTACGGGGCATCGTCTCCGAACTCGGCCTCGACGCCCACGTCAAGGTCTTCCACGCGCGGGCCGACGACTTCACCGACGTGGGGATGATGATCCGGGAGAGCTGGGATCTGGAGACGCTGGCGGCGCGGTACGTGGCGTTCGACGAGCGGTGGAATGCCGTCGAGGTGGCCTCCGGCGACCCTCTCGCCACCCGGTTGCGGCTGGTTGCCGAGTGGCTGCGCGTCATCCGGGACGATCCGCGGCTTCCTGTTCAGCATCTGCCGCCGGAGTGGCCTGCCCGACCGGCACAGGAGACGTTCCGTCGCATCGCCGAGCAGACCGCGGGGCCGGCTCGGCTGGCAGCACGGGCAGTACTGGAGACCACACCGCTACGGATGTGATCTACGGTGTCCGGCCGAGGTGGGTGACGAGGATGTGGATCACTTCGTCGTCGATGACGTACAGGACGCGGTAGTCGCCCACGCGCAGGCGCCGGATGTCGACGCCGTAGGCGGTGGAGTTCGCGGGGCGTGGTGCTTCGGCCAGCGCGTCGACTGCTTCGTAGACGGCGGCGAGCCCGGCCGGGTCTTCCTTGAGGAACCGTACGGCCGCATCCGTCGCGGGCGGTTCCCAGATGATGCGGTAGGTCACGGACGCAGCCCCAGCATGCGTCCGACCTCTTCGTGCGGGATGCCCTCGCCGAGCGTTCCCTCCGCCTTGCGCCGCTGATAGTCCGAAAGGGCCAGGGCGTCTTCGAGATCCTCTATCACCTGCGGCGAGACGAGCAGCGCGGCCACGTGACCGTGGTCGGTGAGGGCGATGGTCTCGCGGCCATGGGCCGCACGGCGGACCAAGTCGCCGAGCTGGGAACGGGCCGCGCTGATCGCAATCTCAGTCATGTGCGCATGGTTCCACAAGGTTGATCTCGTGGTCTATTGGTTCACCCCTTCGGGTGGCCTCAGCTCTTTCGGCGCCCTATCAAGTGCGGCTTCGCCTCCAAGCCGTCCAGGCCGTGCCAGGCCAGGTTCACCAGGTGGGCCGCCACCTCGGCCTTCTTCGGGCGGCGGACGTCCAGCCACCACTGGCCCGTGAGCGCGACCATGCCGACCAGGGCCTGGGCGTACAACGGCGCCAGCTTCGGGTCGAAGCCTCGGCTCTTGAACTCGCGGCCCAGGATGTCCTCCACCTGGGTCGCGATGTCGGAGATCAGGGACGCGAAGGAACCCGTCGACTGGGGGATGGGGGAGTCACGGACCAGGATGCGGAAACCGTCCGTGTACTCCTCGATGTAGTCCAGGAGAGCGAAGGCCGCCTGCTCGCAGAGTTCGCGGGGGTGCCCGGCCGTCAGGGAGCTGGTCACCATGTCCAGGAGGCAGCGCATCTCGCGGTCCACCACGACCGCGTACAGGCCCTCCTTGCCGCCGAAGTGCTCGTACACCACCGGCTTGGAGACCCCGGCCTTGGCCGCGATCTCCTCCACCGACGTGCCCTCGAAGCCCTTGGTGGCGAAGAGCGTGCGACCGATCTCGAGGAGCTGCTGACGTCTCTCCGCACCCGTCATCCGGGTTCGGCGAGGGCGCCGCTGCTTGTCGCTGCTGGAGGTACTGCTCGAGTCGGTCGCCACGCGTCAATCATGCCGCCTCGGCGGTCTCCTTCTTGCGTCGGGAGCCGTCCTGCCCGGTGTTCCGGCGGGAATCGATACGTGAGCGTGACGGCCAGCGCACGTCGTACGCCCAACCGAGCTGCTCGAACCAACGGATCAGCCGCGCCGAGGAGTCCAGCTGGCCCCGCTCCACACCGTGCCGCGCCGAGGTCGGGTCGGCGTGGTGGAGGTTGTGCCAGGACTCACCGCACGACAGGACCGCCAGCCACCACACGTTGCCCGAACGGTCACGCGACTTGAAGGGACGCTTGCCCACCGCGTGGCAGATCGAGTTGATCGACCAGGTCACGTGGTGCAGAAGGGCCACCCGGACGAGCGACCCCCAGAAGAACGCCGTGAACGCACCCCACCACGACATGGTCACCAGGCCGCCGATCATCGCGGGCAGAGCCAGCGAGAGCATCGTCCAGTAGATGAACTGGCGGCTGATCGCACGGATCGCCCCGTCCTTGATCAGGTCCGGCGCGTACTTCTCCTGCGGCGTCTGCTCCTCGTCGAACAACCATCCGATGTGCGCCCACCACAGGCCCTTCATCAGAGCCGGGAGCGTCTCCCCGAACCGCCACGGCGAGTGCGGGTCGCCCTCCGCGTCCGAGAACTTGTGGTGCTTGCGGTGGTCCGCCACCCAGCGCACCAGCGGACCCTCGACCGCCATGGAACCCGCGACCGCCAGCGCGATCCTCAACGGCCGCTTGGCCTTGAACGAACCATGCGTGAAGTAGCGGTGGAAGCCGATCGTGATGCCGTGGCAGCTCAGGTAGTAGAAGAAGACCATCAGACCGAGGTCCAGCCAGCTCACCCCCCAGCCCCAGGCCAGCGGCACCGCCGCGATCAGCGCCAGGAACGGGACGATGATGAAGAGGAGCAGCGCGATCTGCTCGATCGAACGCTTCTGCTCGCCGCCCAGCGTGGCCGAGGGCTGTGCGGTGTCGGTCGCCGTGGTTCCTTTGGAATCGTCCGCCTGCGGGGCGTCTTCGATCACATCGGAGCTTGTGGTCATGGGGCGTCCCCTGTGGGGTTCGAGGGTGGAGGCAGATGCCTGCGGCAACGGTCTGTGGGGGACAGGTTGTGTTCCCTACGGTTCCGTAACCTACGGCATCGTAAGTATGGCAGCGCGGCGCCCGGCGGCAAGAGCCCGACGGTCTGCGCGTCCGCATGGACACCTATCCTTGGAATCGGTCGGACAGCGCGGTCCGCTCTGATTTCTGCCCGGGTGACCGGTCCCCGAAGCGGCCATGACCCGTCCGTGGTCCAGCCGCCCGGCGAACATCCGGGTTCCCTCCCAGAGAAGCTTCAACACTGCAAGGAGCCGCACCTGTGAGCAGTGCCGACGACCATGGCCAGACGGTCACGACAACAAGTCCGGCGCTCCGCGCCGACATCCGGCGCCTCGGCGACCTGCTGGGCGAGACCCTCGTCCGGCAGGAGGGCCCCGAGCTCCTGGAGCTGGTCGAACGGGTCCGCCGCCTGACCCGCGAGGACGGCGAGGCCGCCGCCGAGCTGCTGCGCGGCACCGAACTGGAGACCGCGGCCAAGCTGGTCCGCGCCTTCTCCACCTACTTCCACCTGGCCAACGTCACCGAACAGGTCCACCGCGGCCGCGAACTGCGCGCCAAGCGCTCCGCCGAGGGCGGCCTCCTCGCCCGTACCGCCGACCGGCTCAAGGACGCCGACCCCGAGCACCTGCGCGCCACCGTCAGGAACCTCAACGTACGGCCCGTCTTCACCGCCCACCCGACCGAGGCCGCCCGCCGCTCCGTACTGAACAAGCTGCGCAGGATCGCCGCGCTGCTGGAGACCCCGGTCATCGAGTCGGACCGGCGCCGCTACGACATCCGTCTGGCCGAGAACATCGACCTCGTATGGCAGACGGACGAGCTCCGCGTCGTCCGCCCCGAACCCGCCGACGAGGCCCGCAACGCCATCTACTACCTCGACGAACTCCACGCCAACGCCGTCGGCGACGTCCTGGAGGACCTCACCGCCGAACTCGACCGCGTCGGCTTCACCCTCCCGGACGACACCCGTCCGCTGACCTTCGGCACCTGGATCGGCGGCGACCGCGACGGCAACCCCAACGTCACCCCGCAGGTCACCTGGGACGTGCTGATCCTCCAGCACGAACACGGCATCAACGACGCCCTCGACCTCATCGACGAACTCCGCGGCTTCCTCTCCAACTCCATCCGCTACACCGGCGCCACGGAAGAACTGCTGTCCTCGCTCCAGTCCGACCTGGAGGCACTCCCCGAGATCAGCCCCCGCTACAAGCGCCTCAACGCCGAGGAGCCCTACCGGCTCAAGGCCACCTGCATCCGGCAGAAGCTGGAGAACACCAAGCAGCGCCTCGCCAAGGGCACCTCGCACGAGCCGGGCCGCGACTACCTCGGCACCACCGAGCTCCTCGGGGACCTCACCCTGATCCAGACCTCCCTGCGCGAGCACCGCGGCGCCCTCTTCGCCGACGGCCGCATGAACCGCACCATCCGCACCCTCGCCGCCTTCGGCCTCCAGCTCGCCACCATGGACGTCCGCGAACACGCCGACGCCCACCACCACGCCCTCGGCCAGCTCTTCGACCGGCTCGGCGAGGAGTCCTGGCGCTACGAGGACATGCCCCGCGAGTACCGCCACAAGCTCCTCGCCAAGGAACTCAGGTCCCGGCGGCCCCTCGCCC
>NZ_VJZC01000240.1 GCF_009377185.1 Streptomyces spongiae | reverse complement strand
CGCCCGCCCCGTCCTCCTCCCCGCCGGACGGAAGCACCCCAGGGACCACTCCATGAACCGTGCCACCGTCCACAGAGGCTTCCCGCCCAGGCTCGCCGCCACGACCCTGTTGGTGGCGGCGGCCGTCCTCGCAGGCTGCGAACGAGGGTCGTCGACCGGCCCGGAGAACGCCACCACCGGCCCGAACGGCTGCCCGGCCGTGCACGCCCGTGCCGAGTCCGCCGTGGAACGGGCCGAGCGGACCGACGTCCCCTGGAACGGCCCGACCAGCGGTCCCGCGGCGGTGACCGGGAGGAGCATCGTCTACGTCGCGCAGACCATGACCAACCCCGGAGTGGCGGGCGCCGCGAACGGTGTGCGGGAAGCGGCGAGGGTCGTCGGCTGGAACGTCCGGGTGATCGACGGGGGCGGCACGCCCGCAGGCATCCAGTCGGCCTTCAGCCAGGCCGTGGCCCTGAAGCCCTCGGGCATCGTCATCGGGGGCTTCGACCCCAACTCGACCTCGCAGCAGGTCCAGCAGGCAGGCGCCGCGGGCATCCCGCTGATCGGCTGGCACGCGGTAGCCGCCCCGGGGCCCAGCGAGAACCCCAGGCTCTTCACCAACGTCACCACCAGGGTCCAGGACGTGGCCCGGATCAGCGCCCAGTGGATCATCGCGACCTCCAACGGCAACGCCGGGACCGTCGTCTTCACCGACGCCTCCATCCCCTTCGCCAAGTTCAAGTCCGACCTGATCGGGAAGCAGCTCGCGACTTGTCCGGGCGTGCGGTTGCTGGCGTCCGCGAACATCCCGATCCCCGACGCGAGCAGCCGGACCCCCCGGGAGGTCTCCTCCCTCCTCTCGCGGTTCCGGAGCGAGTGGACCCACTCCGTCGCCATCAACGACCTGTACTTCGCGGACGCCGCACCCGCCTTCCGCGCGGCGGGCGAACCGGGGGAGGGCCCTCCCTTCAACATCGGCGCAGGCGACGGCGACCCCTCCGCCTTCCAGCGGATCAACAACGAGCAATACCAGTCCGCCACCGTGCCCGAACCGCTGTCCCTGCAGGGCTGGCAGATCGTCGACGAGTTCAACCGCGCCTTCTCCGGACAACCCGCCAGCGGATACGTCGCCCCCGTGCACATCAGCACGGCCGACAACAGCGAGGGCGACACCACATGGAACCCCTCGGGCTACCAGGAGGCGTACCGGCAGATCTGGCGCCGGTGACGGTGGCCCCGTACAGGCGCCCTAGGGTGGACGGCGTGACGGAGCAGAAGCGTGAGGACGGCCGGCCCCTCGCCGTGTTCGACCTGGACAACACCCTCGCCGACACCGCGCACCGGCAGCGGTTCCTGGAGCGCGCACCGCGCGACTGGGACGCGTTCTTCGCGGCCGCGCCGCACGATCCGCCGCTGGCGGAGGGCGTGGCGCTGGTGAAGGAGAGCGCCGAGGAGTGCGAGGTGACGTACCTGACCGGGCGGCCCGAGCGCTGCCGGCGGGACACACTGGACTGGCTCGCCGCCCAAGGATTGCCCCAGGGGCGCGTGTTCATGCGCCGCGACGGTGACCGCAGGCCCGCCCGCCGCACCAAGCTGGACATCCTGCGCCGCCTCGCCCGCACCCGCGAGATCCGCGTCCTCGTGGACGACGACGAACTGGTCTGCGAGGACGCCGAACGGGCGGGCTTCACGGTCGTACGGGCACGATGGGCGGCCACGTCGGCCGCGCTCGAGGTGGCGCAGGAGCGGGAAGGGCGGACCTGAGGGCACCGTCGCCGCAGCGTGTGCCCCAAGCGGTCAGCCCGTCTCCTCCAGCCGGAAGCCGACCTTCAGGCCCACCTGGAAGTGCTCGATCTCGCCGTTCTCGATGTGGCCCCGGATCTGCGTGACCTCGAACCAGTCCAGCTCACGCAGGGTCTGTGAGGCGCGGGAGATGGCGTTGCGGATGGCCTGGTCGACGCCCTCGGGGGAGCTGCCGACGATCTCGGTGACGCGGTAGGTGTGGTCGGACATACAAGTGATCCTCTCTGTCGTGGCCCGTGCGCCACGGGTCACTCCACGGTGCCGCAGAGTGCGGCGGTCCGCGAGACGTCGGGGGAGTGGATGCGGGAACCCTTGACGCCGACCAATGGTCTATACCAAAATCCCGCCATCCCGTACGAGCGACCAGCTCGTCCCCCACGTCGGGCGCACCCTCCCTGTCCGGACCTCCGGCAAGGCAGAACAGGACCCCCTCGTGAGACGTCGCTCCGCCGTCGTGTTCCTCGCCCTCTCCCTGCTCACCGCGTGCGGCGTCCTCCCCGGCGACGACGAACAGCGGACCGTCACCGTGTGGCTCATGAAGGACAGCGCCTCGGACGTGTTCCTGAAGCGGTTCACCAAGGACTTCGAGCGGAAGCACACCGACCTCCGGCTCGACATCCGCATCCAGGAATGGACCGGGATCGGCGACAAGGTGAGCAAGGCGCTCCAGGCGCACGACGGCACCGGGCCCGACGTCATCGAGGTCGGCAACACCCAGGTCGCCCAGTACGTCGACGAGGGCGGGCTGCTCGATCTGACCCTGGAGTCGATGCGCGACTGGGGCATGGACCACTGGCTGCCCGGTCTCGCCGAACCCGCCCGGTTCCTGGGCCACCAGTACGGCATCCCCTGGTACGCCGCCAACCGTGTCGTGATCTACCGCAAGGACCTGTTCGCCCGGGCCGGCATCAACAAGCCGCCGAAGACACGGGACCAGTGGCTCGCCGACACCGAGAAGCTCGACTCCGGGCAGCAGCAGGGCATCTACCTGCCCGGACAGGACTGGTACACGCTGGCCGGGCTCATCTGGGACGAGGGCGGCGAGCTCGCCGAGGAGTCCGCGGCCGGCTCCGGCAGGTGGACGGGCACCCTCGACACGCCCGCGGCCCTGCGCGCCATGGACTTCTACCGGCGCCTCCAGGCGCTCGGCGACGGGCCCAAGGACGCCGACGAGGACCACCCGCCCCTGGCAGGGGTGTTCGCCAAGGGGAACGTCGCGCAGGCCGTGGCCGTGCCCGGGCTCGCCCAGGCCATCGTGAGCGAGAACCCCGACCTGAAGGACGACCTCGGGTACTTCCCCGTCCCCGGCAGGACGGCCGGCAAGCCCGGTGCCGTCTTCACCGGCGGCTCCGACCTCGTCGTCCCCGAGCGCACGGACGACCGCGCGGGAGCCGTCGCCGTCATCTCCGCCCTCGTCGGCGCCAAGTGGGACACCGAACTCGCCCAGGCGATGGACTACGTGCCCAACAAGACCACCCTGGCGAGCGTGGTCGCGGACGACGCGGGTGTCGCGGCCATGGCGGCGGGCGCCGCACAGGGCCGGGCGACCCCCGCGTCACCGCAGTGGGGCGCCGTCGAGGCCAACAACCCGATCAAGGACTACATGACCGCCGTGCTCACCGGCGCCGATCCCGCCACGGAGGCCAAGCGCGCCTCCCGCCGGCTCACGGAGGCCCTGACCGACGACATCGGCTGACGAGCCGGCCCTCTCACCGTGCCACGCTCAGCGACAGTGCGAACCTCGCCTCCTGGTCCGTCCACCAGTGCGTCAGCTTCAGTGCGGCGGCGGCCAGTTCACCGCGCACACCGTTCTCGCGGAACTTCGCCGAGACCTCGGTGCGCAGTTCCTCCCCGGCGGCGAAGTCGACGGCGAGGTCGACCGCGGGGATCTTCACGGTCTGTGCCGACCGCGACCGCAGCCGCATCTCGATCCACTCGTTCTCCGTGTCCCACCGGGCGACGTGCTCGAAGGCACCGAGGTCGAAGTCCGCGCCGAGCTCGCGGTTCACCACGGCCAGCACGTTCTTGTTGAACGCGGCCGTCACCCCGGCCGCGTCGTCGTACGCGGCCACGAGCACCGACGTGTCCTTGACCAGGTCCGTGCCGAGCAGCAGCGCGTCGCCGGGCGACATCAGGGCACGTACGGAGGCCAGGAACCCGGCACGCTCGACGGGCAGCAGATTGCCGATCGTGCCGCCCAGGAACGCCACCAGCCGTGGCCCGGGCGTGTCCGGCAGGGTGAGCGCGGCGGTGAAGTCGGCGATCAGCGCGTGCACCCGCAGGCCGGGCCGCTCGGCGATCAGCGACTCGCCCGCCTGCCGCAGAGCGCTCTCGCTGACGTCGACGGGCACGTACGTGTGCAGGTCGGGCATGGCGTCGAGGAGGTGCCGGGTCTTGTCCGAGGAGCCGGAGCCCAGCTCGACGAGGGTGCGGGCGCCCGCCGCGGCGGCGATCTCCGGCGCCCGGGCCAGCAGGATCTCGCGCTCGGCACGGGTCGGGTAGTACTCGGGCAGGTCGGTGATCTGCTCGAACAGTTCGCTGCCGTGGGCGTCGTAGAACCACTTCGGTGGCAGCGTCTTGGGCGTACGGGTGAGGCCGTGCTGGACGTCGGAGCGCAGGGCGGCTTCCGTGGCGTCCTCGGGCAGGGTGCGGGTCACATGGAACTGGCTCACGCGATGGGCTCCTTGGGTGGTGCGGGTGCCTTGTCGTCGGATGCCGTGAGGCCGGGAGTGTCGGGCGCCTGGTTCTCGACGTCCTTCAGCGGGAGGTCCTTCAGCGGGGTGAGCAGCACGTCCGTACGGCTCGCCGTGAGCAGCGTGCGGTCGGGTACCTCCTGCCAGTGCGGGTCGTCGTCGTACGGCTCGGACGCGACGACCGTGCGGCGGCCGGGCTCGGCCAGGTACCAGAGCGTGTCGCCCCAGGCCGTGGCCGCGATCGTCTCGCCGTTGGTCAGCAGCAGGTTGAGCCGGGAGCCGGGCGCCGCCCGGGCGACCTCCAGGACCGTGTCGGCGAGCGCCTGCCCCTCCTCGTCACCGCCGCGCAGCCGGTTCAGGACCAGCGCCCAGACGAACGCGGAGTCGGAGCGGGCCTCCAGCGACAGCAGATCCACCGGGGGCAGGGTCGGTACCAGGGGGGCCAGGGAGCGGGGCCATCCGGCGACGGCCCCGTTGTGGCTGAACAGCCAGGTCCCCGCGGTGAACGGCGCCGCCGCGGCCTCCCCGTCCGCCCCGGCCATGGTCGCGTCCCGCACGGCGGCCAGGAGCGCGGTGGTCCGCACGACCCGGGCCAGGTCCGCGAAGCCCTGGTCGCCCCAGACCGGCCCGGACCGCCGGTAGCGCCCGGGCACCGGATCGCCCGGCGCGTACCAGCCGACGCCGAAACCATCGGCGTTGACGGTTCCGTACCGCTGCCGCCGCGGCGCCCACGACTGCCGGTACAGGCTGTGCGGCGGGTCCACGAGGACCCTGCCGAGTGGTTCCTCGGGCCCCAGGAACGCCAGGTGGCGGCACATCAGGCGAGCTCCGCGATCTCCGGCGAGGCATCCCGCGCGGTGCGGAAGCCCGAGAAGATCTGCCGCCGGATCGGGTAGTCCCAGTTGCGGAACGTCCCCCGGCACGCCACCTGGTCCACGGCGAACGAACCACCGCGCAGCACCTTGTACTCCGGGCCGAAGAACACCTCCGAGTACTCCTTGTACGGGAACGCAGTGAACCCCGGGTAGGGCAGGAAGTCGCTCGACGTCCACTCCCACACGTCACCTATCAACTGCCGCACCCCGAGCGGCGACGCCCCCGCCGGGTAGCTGCCCGCGGGCGCCGGGCGCAGATGGCGCTGGCCGAGGTTGGCGTGCTCGGGCGCCGGGTCGGCGTCGCCCCACGGATAGCGCGTCGAGCGGTCGGTGGCCGGGTCGTGGCGGGCCGCCTTCTCCCACTCGGCCTCCGTGGGCAGCCGGCGCCCCGCCCAGCGCGCGTACGCGTCGGCCTCGTACCAGGACACGTGCAGGACCGGCTCGTCCGGCGGCACGACCTCGGTGACGCCGAAGCGCCGCCGCAGCCACTGTCCGCCGTCACGACGCCAGAACAGCGGTGCCGCGATACCGTGCGCCTTGATGTGGTCCCAGCCCTCCGGGGCCCACCAGCGCTCGTCGTCGTAGCCGCCGTCCTCGATGAACGCCTGGTAGGCGCCGTTCGTCACCGGGGTGGTGTCGATGTGGAAGGGCGGGACCAGACGCCGGTGCGCGGGCCGCTCGTTGTCCAGCGACCAGGGCTCGGTCGAGGTGCCCATCATGAACGGGCCGCCGGGCACGAGCACCTCGGAGGGGCCGGTGAACAGTACCGGCTCCGGATCCGGAGCCGTCAGGGCCGCGCCGCCCTTGCGGAGCTGGTGGGTGATCAGCATCGTCTCGTCGTGCTGCTGTTCGTGCTGGGCGATCATCCCGAACGCGAAACCCGCCTCGGTGAGCCGGGTGCCGTGGAACGCGGTGCTCTCCAGCACGTCGAGCGCCCGGCCGCGCACCTCCGCCGCGTACTGGCGGGCCTCGGCGGGCGGCAGCAGCGGCAGCGAGGGCCGTGCGGCCCGCGGGTGCTCGAACGCGTCGTAGATCCCGTCGATCTCGGGCCGCATCGCCTCACGCCCCGCGACGGTCCGCAGCAGCCACAGCTCCTCCTGGTTGCCGATGTGCGCGAGATCCCACACCAGCGGGGACATCAGCGGCGAGTGCTGGGCCGTCAGCTCGGGTTCCTCGACGCAGGAGGTGAGCAGCGCGGTGCGGGCGCGGGCCGTGGTCAGCGCATCGAGCGCGCGCTCGCGGAGTATCTCCGGATCGGTCGTCCCGTCGGCGGTCATGTGCGGATGTCCTTCCCGTGGAGCCGGCTGAGCAGATCGTCGGCGGGGCAGCGGCCCTGTGCGACATAACGTTCGGTGAACCCGGCGACGGCCGCCTGTACGTCGTCGGCGGCGCCCAGCCTGGGCAGCGCCTCGGCCGCCGCGTCGAAGCAGGCGACCGCCGCCTCGTGCAACTCGGGGTCGGCGAGACCCGACCGGGCGGCCGCGATCCACAGCGGATTGAACGGAGCCGACATCGGTCCCGCCCGCTCCGCGAGGGGCTTGACGGTCCGGTAGGCGACCTCCGCCGCCTCGGGGTCCTCGAACAGGGCGACCGTCACGGCGAGCGGCACGATCCACCCGTCCTCGCCGGGCTGGGCGTCGATCATGCGCAGTTCGAGGTGACCGCGGGGCCGAACGGGTGGAAACAGGGTCGTCAGGTGGTAGTCGAGATCCGCACGACCGGGCGGAGAGGGTGCCCGGGTCCAGTCCCGGAAACTCATGCCCTCCGGGACGCCCCAGGGGCCCTCGTCGGCCCGCACGCACATCACCGGCGCGTCCAGGACGTGGCGCGCCCAGGCCGCCCGCGGATCGCCGTCGAGCGGGGGAGCGCCGGCCCGGCCGGGGTCCATCGCCGACCACAGGGACTGACGCGTGGAGCGCCAGCCGGTGGTGCGACCACAGGCGACCGGGGAATTGGCGAACGCCGCCAGCAGGACCGCGCCCAGGTGGTGCGCCAGCCACCAGCGCCGCCCGTAGCCCAGAGGGCCCGGCTCCTCGTACCCGGCGTCCAGGCACACCTGGACGGACGCGGAGGAGCACATCATGGCCCGGCCCTCGGGCCCGAAGCGGTCGAGGCACTGCTCCATCGCGTCGTAGCGGGGCTCGTGAAGGAAGCGGAGGGGAGGGTTCCAGGGATCTTGGCCGAAGCCGTTCAGGACGAGTCCCGCCTCGCGCAGTACCGCGCGGACGGCGTCCAGGTCGGCGGAGAGGGACCCGATGACTTCCGTCAGGGAGGTGGCGGGCGCGGAGCTGAGCTCCAGCTGGCCGCCGGGTTCGACGGTGAGCGCCGAGGAGAGGCGCAGGGTCCGCAGTGCGGCATAGGCCGCTTCGAGACGTTCGGGTGATGCCGGGAGCCGCGGGTCGCGCAGCTCGTGGACGAGCCATTCCAGTTCGACACCGAGGGTGCGGGGCGGGCCGGTCTTGAAGCAGATACCGCGTACCAGCGCCTCGACCTCGGCTTCGGTGACCGCGGAGCGCTGCTCCGTACAGCCACTGGGTGAATCAGACATGTCGGGATCCTCCTGAGAATTCCACCATGTCGCCGGCCCGGTGTCTGATAGGCCGGACCGGCAATGCTCGTCCTACCCAAGACGCTCACGCCGGTTCGCACAAGGGCGCACATCGTGTCTTTTCGTATGCGAGAACCTCGTTTCTCCGGGCCCTGAGGCCGTGTTTCCGCAGCTTTCACGGGCCGTTCCGGACCAGGAAATTCCGTTGCGGCGCACGACCAGCATCGCTCAGGATGCGTGCATGAGCACGACGGGGGAGGCACACCGGGTCGCGCTCATGGCGCGCACGGGGGGGAGCGCCATGAGCGCGCGCCTGCGCGCAATCGCGCGCGAGACGGAGACCATCGTCGCCTAGGGCGCGTACCGCACGGCTGACGGGCGTGAGGTGTCACACCCAAGGTCAGCGCCGTCCCCACGCTCATTGGCCATGGGGGAGCGCAGTCTGCAGGCCGCCCAGCAGCGGCTGGTTCGCGAAGACGGCCTTCCGGCCGTCCTGAACTTCGCCTCGGTCCGCAACCCGGGCGGCGGGTTCATGGGCGGCGCCGCAAGCCCAGGAGGAGGCCCTGTGCCGCGCCTCCGCGCTGTACGCGTGTGTCCTGTCGCGACCCGTTCTACACGGACCGTGTCATCCACTCACCGGCCGTGCCCGTCTTCCGCGACCAACGCCTCGGTCGTACGCCGTACGGCGCCGGAGCGCGCCCCCGAGCTGCCGCACGTCCTCGCCACCCGCGCCGGACGGGTACTGGAGACGGCCGCGGCGTGCGGGTACGGGAAGTTGGTGCTGGGGGCGTGGGGTTACGGGGTGTTCGGGAACGACCCGGGCCAGGTGGCGGAGGCGTTCCGGACGCTGCTGGTGAAGGGGCGTTTCGAGGGCTATTTCGAGCAGGTGGTGTTCGGGGTACTGGACCGCACGCGGGGCACGGCAATCCGGGGCGCCTTCGAACGGGTGTTCAGCAGGGGCTGGTCAAGGGGCGCGGGGAACTGCGCGACCAGCCACAACGAACCCGCACGTCCTAACCCGCCTAAACCCACCCGTACCGCTCCCTCAACCGCCGCACAACGGAGTTGAACCGCATACGGTCCAACGCACACGCCTCCCGCCGCATCCCCGCCTCATGCAGCCGCAGCACCCGGTCCACGTCCACCCACGACTCCCGCCCCGACCGGTCCCACGGCCCGCTCCCGATCGGCACCCACTCACGGTCACCGTCGTGCCGCTTGCTGGACAGCTGTACGGCGAGCAGGGTGCCCGCGGGTTCGCGGGCGACCACCAGCACGGGCCGGTCCTTGCCCCGCCCGTCGTTCTCCTCGAACGGCACCCACGTCCACACGATCTCGCCGGGATCGGGGTCGCCGTCGTGCGCGGGCGAGTACTCGGTGCGCACGCGGCCGACCCTGCGGGGGTCGGCCTCGGTGGTGGCAGAGGGGCCGTGGCGGCCGGGGACGTCTTCAGCGGCAAACGCAGTCACGCGGGCCACGTTAGAGCCTCCGTCCGCCCCCGGTACGCGCCAGGCCCCCCTTGGAGGGCCTGGCCCCTCGTCATCTCACCTCTCGTCGTTGTCCACCGGCACAGTCTCCGCCCGCGGCGGCACGAACCCGTTGAGCCCGGCGACCGAGCCGTTGCCGTTGCCGTTGTCCGCCACGCCGTTCTGGTTCATCGAGGCGAGGAGCTGACGGGCGAGCCCCAGTCCCGTACCGCCCATGGTGAGCGCCTTCGCGAACACGTCCGCCATGCCGTCGGCGCCGTTGAGCAGCACCATGTTGTCGACGTTGCCGAAGGCGCTCGCGCCCGCCTGGACGATCTCCGGCCACTTCTCGGCGAGTTGCTGGGCGACCACGGCCTCCTGGTTCTCCGCGAGCGCGGCGGCGCGCGCCTTGATGGCCTCGGCCTCCGCGAGACCCTTGGCCCGTGTGGCCTCGGCGGCCGCCAGGCCCTTGGCCTGCTGGGCCGCGGCCTCCGCCTCGCCGGTGGCCCGGGTCGCGGTCGCGGCGGCGGCGCCCCGCGCCTTCGTGGCCTCCGCCTCGGCACCCGCGGCCGCCTTGACCCGGGTCGCCTCGGCCACGGCCGCCAGCTCCGTCTCCTTCGCCTTGGCCTGGGCCGCGGAGATCCGCGCGTCGCGCTCGGCCTCGGCCAGCGTGCGCTTCTCGTAGGCCTTCGCGTCCGCGGGCTTGCGGATGTCCGCCTGGAGCTGCTGTTCCCTGCGGTGGGCCTCCAACTCGGCGACCCGTGTCTCCTGGACCACGACCTCCTGGCGGGACGCGGCGTCCTCCAGCGGTCCGGCCTGCCGGGACCGTGCGGCGGCCTTGTCGCGTTCGGCCTGGTAGCCGGCCTGGAGGATCTCGCTGTCCCGGGTCGCCTCGGCCATACGGGCGAACGACTGCTGCTCGGCTTCGGTGGCCAGGCGGTTCGCCTCGGCCTGCGCGATGCGCGCGTCCCGCTGGACGGCCGCCGCGTGCGGCATGGCCAGGTTCTTGATGTACCCGGTCGGGTCCTCGATCTCGTGGATCTGCAACGAGTCGACGATCAGGCCGAGCTTCTCCATCTCCGTGCCGCACGCGGCCCGCGTCTGCCCGGTCAGCTTCTCCCGGTCGCGGATCATGTCCTCGACCGTCAACCCGCCGACGATGGACCGCAGATGACCCGCGAACACGTTGTGCACCCGCTCCGACATCAGCTTCTGCTGGTCCAGGAACCGGCGGCCCGCGTTGGCGATCGACACGAAGTCGTCGCCGACCTTGAAGATGACCACGCCCCGCACCTTCAGCGGGATGCCCTGGTGGGTCACGCAGTCCACGGACAGCTCGGTCTCGTTCAGGTCGAGCGACAGCTTGCGCACCGCCTGCACACCGGGCAGCACGAGCGTGCCCCGCCCGGTCACGATACGGAAGCCCATGCCCTCCTCGAGGCCCTCGGTCCTGTGCTTGGAACCGGAGATGATCAGTGCCTCGTTGGGCTCCGCCACCCGCCACATGAGCTTGAAGACCACGACGATGAAAATGAGCGCGAGGACGGCAGCCCCCGCGACGACGCCGACGACCATCGGCACTCGCCCCCTTTGCATGGTGCCCTGACGGCACCGAACGAACGCGAGTGTCCCTCCGTGTACGCCCGGGGTACAGACGCCGACGAATCCTTGCCGCAACCTTGACGCACACCGCTCTCACCTGGAGAGCCGCATGCTCAACTGTCGTACGCCACCGTCACATAGACCGTCCGCGGCGGAAGGTACTCCACCACCATCACCACGGTCCCCGGCTCGATGCGCTCCTTGGCGGACGCCGCATACGCGAGGAAGTGCTCGGCACCGCCCCGCACCCGGACGATCACCTCTCCGACCAGCCCGGGCCCCACCGTTCCGGTGACCCGCCCCATCAGCCCGACCATCGACGCGTCGCCCATGGTCACAGCCTACGGGCGGAGGTCCGGGCCACGGTATGGGTCGGCCCCCGCCCGGTTCCTCAGGCGGCAGCCGGATCCGCGGCGGACCGCACGGGCGGCCACAGCTCGTGCCACCGCTGGTCCGCCTCCAACTGGGCGGCCAGCGACACGAGAAGGGGTTCGCTGTGCGCCGGGCCGAGCAACTGGGCACCCACGGGCAGGTCGTCGATGAACCCGGCGGGAACGTTCACCCCGGGCCAGCCCAGCACGTTCCACGGCCAGGCGTACGGGCACGCCGCGATCATCGCCCGGTCGGTGCCCAGGCCGCCGAGGTTCAGCATGGCGCCGATCCGCGGTGGGGGAGCGGCGGTCGTCGGGGCCAGCATCACGTCGTACGACGTGAAGAGCGTCCCGATCCGCCGGTGCAGCGACGCCTCCGCGCGGCGGGCCACCCGCAGGGGCGCCCCGGCCAGCAGCCGGCCCAGGCGGGCGGAGTCGAGGGTGCGCCGGTCGAGGAGGTGCGGATGGGGGATCTCGCGGACCCACTCGGCGATCCCGGCGGTGGCGCGCGGCACGAACGTCAGGCCGATCCGCCCGTAGCTGGGCTCCGCCTCCTCGACCATGTGCCCGAGCGCGGCCAGCCGCTCCGCCACGGCCAGGACACGCTCCCGGACGCTGGGGTCGAGCCGCGCGGGCAGCGCCGTGAACGGTGGCTTCAGGGACACGGCGATCCTGAGCCGCCCGGGGTCGCGGTCCACTGCCTCCGACACGCTCAGCTTGGGCGGCCGGTGCAGGTCGCCCTCGTGGTTGCCGCTCGCCGCGTCCAGGAGGAGGGCGGCGTCGGCGACCGTGCGGGCGAGGGTGCCGTTGACCGTGATGCCCTGGAAGGACTCCGGGCGTGGCCAGGTCGAGATGCGTCCACGCTGCGGCTTGATGCCGACGAGGTGGGTCCAGGACGCGGGGATGCGCACCGAGCCGGCGCCGTCCGAGCCCAGCGCGGCCGGGACCAGGCCCGCCGCGACCGCGGCCGCCGAACCTCCGGACGAGCCGCCCGGCGTGTGGTCGTGGTGCCAGGGGTTGCGGGTGGCTCCGAAGGCGGGCCCTTCGGTGAACGGCCACTGGCCCAGCTCGCAGGTGTTGGTCTTGCCGACGACGATCGCTCCGGCCGCCCGCAGCCGCCGTACCGCCTCGCCGTCCTCGGTACGCGGGGGGAACTCACCGCGGCAGCCGAACGCGGTGGGCTCGCCGGCGACGTCCATGTCGTCCTTCACGGCCACCGGCACCCCGAGCAGCGGTCGCCGCACGCCCGCCGCGAGGTCCGTGTCCGCCGCGTCGGCCTCGGCGAGGGCCGCCTCCGCCCGTACCCGGCGGAAGGCGTTGAGCGTCGGCTGGGTCGCCTCGATCCGGGCCAGCGCCCGCTCGACGAGCGTCCGCGACGTCACCTCCCCGGCGGCCAGCGCGCGAACGCACTCCGCCAGACCCGCGGAACGGTCGGGAGCCATACGGGACACCTCCGGTGGGACGTCGTCTACCGAACGGTAACGTCCCGGTGGGCGTGGTGGCACGGGATGCGGGACTTCGCAGGCAGGGACGGCGGTTCGCGGCGTGCCGTGACGCTTCGGGCACGAGGGCACCGACCGCCGCCGTATCCCTGACCTCTCCCTAGCCTCGCACCAACTTCCGCATGACCAGGGACAGCTGCAGTCGCAGGCGTCCCTGAGGCGTGCGGACCGGCCAGCCGAGGAGCGACTCGGCGTGGGTCAACCGGTCCTGGAGCGTCGAATGGTGGACGTTGACCTCGGCGGCGGCCGCGCGCAGGCTCGCCGTGGAGACGACGGCGTACAGGGTGCCCAGCATCCAGGGAGCGTCCGTCGCGGCGCTCTCCAGAGCCTGCACGTCGGGCGGCGGTTCCGCGCCCGGGACGACGAGATCGGCGAGGAGGGCGATACCGCCCAGCTCGTCGGCGTGCACGACTCCGGGGCCCGGATCGCGCGCCGTGCCCTCGGCGGTGAACCGCAGGGCGACACGGGCGGCGGCCCAGGAACGGGGCAGGTCGAGCACGGGAACGGCGGGGCCGACCCCGAGGCGGCCGGCGGGCAACTCGGTGTCGGCCGGGCTCTCTGCCCTGTGGTGCGCGGGCAGGATCCGTGGCGGGCCGTCGAGGGGCGCGAGGGCGCGCGCCCGTGTGGCGGGGTCACCGGTGTCGAGGCCCAGGTGCCGGGCGGCGTGCGACCGGGCCTGTTCGGGGGCGGTGGGGTCGAGGACGGTCTCGACGAGCGCGGGGTCCGTGGCGGGGGAGACGGGTGCCCGGCCGCGGGTACGGTCCAGGACCAGCCGGATCGCGCCTGCCGCCCGTTCCAGGATCACCGCGTCGACCACGCTGGGGCCCGCGCCGGCCCGCTCCAGCCACAGGGTCGCTGTGCCGTCCGGAGTCAGCGCCTGCGACGGCCAGCCCGGGTCCGGTGGCAGGTCCGTGGCTCCGTCCCGGCGGCGGCCGTCGGGTTCCACCCTCACGCGCACCCGCCGTCCGGTGTCGACGAGCCGTGCCGGGCAGCCGGCCAGCACGGCCGCACCACGAACCAGCGCCTCCAGGCCGGCCCGGGACTCGGCCAGTCGGTCGAAGTAGGCGATGACCCGTACGGCGGCGCCGGCGTCCGGGTCGAGCGCGGTGAGGCGCCCGGCCAGCTCTTTCATACGCCCATGGTGCGGTAAGCCTGCGGCATGTCCTACACCTACGACGTTTTCCGCCCCCGCCGCCCCTACCC
>NZ_VJZC01000239.1 GCF_009377185.1 Streptomyces spongiae | reverse complement strand
GTGTGGGGGGTGTGCGGGCTCGTCGTGGCTTGTCGCGAAGTTCCCCGCGCCCCTTAAGAGCGTGCAGTTCCCCACCCCCCTGAAGAACCCGGGGTGTCGCCGCCCCGACAGGGCCTGCCGCGGCGTTGAGGCCGGCCCTTTTCGGGTGGTGTAGGGGAGAGGTGGTTGACGTGCGAGCGTCGCGTCAGCCGCCGGTGCGGCGGAGGGCCTCGGAGAGGCGGGCGGCGGCGTCGATGACCGCCTGCGCGTGCATACGGCCCGGGTGGCGGGTCAGGCGCTCGATGGGACCGGAGACCGAGACGGCGGCCACCACTCGGTTGGAGGGGCCGCGGACGGGAGCGGAGACGGACGCGACGCCCGGCTCGCGCTCGCCGATCGACTGGGCCCAGCCCCGGCGCCGTACGCCCGACAGGGCCGTCGCCGTGAAGCGGGCGCCCTGCAGACCGCGGTGCAGACGCTCCGGCTCCTCCCACGCCATCAGGATCTGGGCCGAGGAGCCCGCCTTCATCGTGAGCGTCGAGCCGACCGGGACCGTGTCCCGAAGTCCGGACAGACGCTCCGCCGCGGCGACGCAGATGCGCATGTCGCCCTGACGGCGGTAGAGCTGCGCGCTCTCGCCCGTGATGTCACGGAGGTGGGTGAGCACCGGTCCGGCGGTCGCGAGGAGGCGGTCCTCGCCCGCCGCCGCGGCCAGCTCGGCCAGGCGCGGGCCGAGGATGAAACGGCCCTGCATGTCACGTGCCACCATGCGGTGGTGTTCCAGCGCCACGGCCAGCCGATGGGCCGTGGGTCGTGCCAGTCCGGTCGCCGCGACCAGGCCCGCGAGGGTGGCCGGACCGGACTCCAGAGCGCTCAGGACAAGGGCTGCCTTGTCCAGAACGCCGACGCCGCTACTGTTGTCCATGAAACGATACTCGCGTCTCACTCTGTGAAACGCAAGTTCAATTTTCGGTGGAACGCGCCACTCTGGGAAGTCACAGTGGCCCGCCGACCAACGGGCCCGGCGGCACACGCCCACAGGCCAGGGGGACGCGGGCGTTGCCACCCCAAGATCTCTAGTTGAGCCGGCGCCGGACAGGCCGGCCGGAGGGAAAGCGATGGGTAGGACACTCGCGGAGAAGGTCTGGGACGACCATGTCGTCCGGCGCGCCGAGGGCGAGCCCGACCTCCTCTTCATCGATCTGCACCTGCTGCACGAGGTGACCAGCCCCCAGGCCTTCGACGGCCTCCGCAAGAGCGACCGCACCGTGCGCCGCCTCGACCTCACCATCGCGACCGAGGACCACAACACCCCGACCCTCGACATCGACAAGCCCATCGCCGACCCGGTCTCCCGGGTCCAGCTGGAGACGCTGCGCAAGAACTGCGCCGACTTCGGCGTCCGGCTGCACCCGCTGGGCGACGTCGAGCAGGGCGTCGTACACGTCGTCGGCCCCCAGCTGGGCCTGACCCAGCCCGGCACGACGGTCGTGTGCGGTGACTCCCACACCTCCACGCACGGCGCCTTCGGCGCGCTGGCGTTCGGTATCGGCACCTCCCAGGTGGAGCACGTGCTGGCCACGCAGACGCTGCCCATGTCCCGCCCGAAGACCATGGCGATCACCGTCGACGGCGAGCTGCCCGAGGGTGTCACCGCCAAGGACCTGATCCTCGCGATCATCGCGAAGATCGGTACGGGCGGCGGCCAGGGCTACATCCTGGAGTACCGCGGCTCCGCCATCGAGAAGCTCTCGATGGAGGCCCGCATGACCATCTGCAACATGTCGATCGAGGCCGGCGCCCGCGCGGGCATGATCGCCCCCGACGAGACCACCTTCGCGTACCTCAAGGGCCGTCCGCACGCCCCCGAGGGTGCCGACTGGGACGCCGCCGTCGAGTACTGGAAGACGCTGCGCACCGACGACGGCGCCGAGTTCGACGCCGAGGTCGTCATCGATGCCGACGCGCTGTCGCCGTTCGTCACCTGGGGCACCAACCCCGGTCAGGGCGCGCCGCTTTCGGCGTCCGTCCCCGACCCCGCTTCGTACGAGGACGCCTCGGAGCGCTTCGCCGCCGAAAAGGCCCTGGAGTACATGGGGTTGGAGGCCGGTCAGCCGCTGCGTTCCATCAAGGTGGACACCGTCTTCGTAGGTTCCTGCACCAACGGTCGTATCGAGGACCTGCGTGCCGCCGCGGCGATCGTCGAGGGCCGCAAAATCGCCGACGGCCTGCGGATGCTGGTCGTCCCCGGTTCCGCGCGCGTGGGTCTGCAGGCCGTCGACGAGGGCCTGGACCGCGTCTTCAAGGAGGCCGGTGCCGAGTGGCGGCACGCGGGCTGCTCCATGTGTCTGGGCATGAACCCCGACCAGCTGGCCCCCGGTGAGCGCTCCGCGTCCACCTCCAACCGCAACTTCGAGGGCAGGCAGGGCAAGGGTGGCCGTACACACCTGGTCTCGCCGCAGGTCGCCGCCGCGACGGCCGTCCTGGGCCACCTGGCGTCCCCCGCCGACCTGTCCGACGCCGACACCCGTACGCCCGCTGGAGTCTGAGAGCCATGGAAGCATTCACCACGCACACCGGCCGGGCCGTCCCGCTGCGCCGCAGCAACGTCGACACCGACCAGATCATCCCCGCCCACTGGCTCAAGAAGGTGACCCGGGACGGGTTCGAGGACGGGCTGTTCGAGGCCTGGCGCAAGGACCCGCAGTTCGTGCTCAACCGGCCCGAGCGGGAGGGTGCCACCGTTCTGGTCGCCGGTCCCGACTTCGGTACGGGCTCCTCGCGCGAGCACGCCGTGTGGGCGCTGCAGAACTACGGCTTCAAGGCCGTGATCTCCTCCCGCTTCGCCGACATCTTCCGCGGCAACTCGCTCAAGAACGGTCTGCTCACGGTCGTCCTGGAGCAGAAGATCGTGGACGCGCTGTGGGAGCTCACGGAGAAGGACGCGACGGCTGAGGTCACGGTGGACCTCGAGGCGCGTGAGGTGCGTGCCGAGGGCGTCACCGCCTCCTTCGAGCTGGACGAGAACTCCCGCTGGCGGCTGCTGAACGGGCTGGACGACATCTCCATCACGCTCCAGAACGAGGCCGACATCGCCGCGTACGAGGCGAAGCGTCCCGCGTACAAGCCGCAGACGCTCAAGATCTGAGGCCCCCTGGGCCGGGCCGATACCGGTGCGGGCGCCCCGCAGGAGGGCGCCCGGGGCCTCATAGCAGGGTCCACCGGCTTCGGCACAAGGCCGATTCCAGCCACCGCAACACCCCTCTGTACCCCCAATCGTGGACGGTTGGGGGTACAGCTGTATCTGCCCCCGGCAGGGGTTCGAGCAGGCCAGGGAGGCATGGCAACTCCCCTGGTTACAAGGGAGTTTGGCGGGGTACCCGAGTCCCGGTGCCGCGGGGTTCCGAGGTGCCTGGAAGGCCGCTGGGAGACGGCAGTTGCCCCCTCCGCAGGCGACAACTCGCCCCAGATGGCACAATCTGTGCATGGAACACGACGGCCAACTCGAGCTCTATACGGCAGTCGCGGACCAACTCAAGGAAGCGCACGCAAGGGTGCGCGCATCGCAAGTCCCGGAGGGCGTACGGATGGCGCTGACCCGGAAGCTGCTGGTCATTACGGCCGCGGCCAAGCACGACCTCGCCGACGCGGCAAGGCGTCTGGAGAGCTTCATGAAGGACCTCGACGAGGGTCGGATCCCCGAAGAGGACCACTGAGGAACTCCGCGACAGTCCTAGTTCGCTGCGGCACAAGGGTGATTAGCCCGTTTCGTGTTTGATTTGCGGTATATATCTGCCTAACGTGCGAAAAGGCTTGAACAGTTTCGTTCTGGCAATGTCTCCGAAGGGGAAGACGTGAACAAGGCGCAGCTCGTAGAAGCGATTGCGGACAAGCTCGGTGGCCGCCAGCAGGCCGCCGACGCGGTCGACGCGGTACTGGACGCCATCGTCCGCGCGACGGTCGCCGGTGAACGGGTCTCGGTCACCGGTTTCGGTTCGTTCGAGAAGGTTGATCGTCCGGCCCGTTACGCCCGCAACCCGCAGACGGGTGAGCGGGTTCGGGTCAAGAAGACCTCCGTGCCGCGCTTCCGCGCGGGTCAGGGATTCAAGGACCTGGTGAGCGGTACGAAGAAGCTGCCGCGCGGCGGCGAGGTCGCGGTGAAGAAGGCGCCCAAGGGCAGCCTGACCGGCGGTGTTTCCGCGACGGTCAAGAAGGCGGCGGCCAAGAAGACCACCGCGAAGAAGGCGGCCGCGAAGAAGGCGCCCGCCAAGAAGGTCACGGCCGCGACGAAGAAGGCGGCTGCGAAGAAGGCCCCCGCCAAGACGACGGCGGCCGCGAAGAAGGCGGCGGCCAAGAAGACCACCGCCAAGAAGGCGACGGCGAAGAAGGCCCCGGCGAAGAAGGCGACGGCCAAGAAGGCGCCCGCCAAGAAGACGACGGCGCGCAAGACCACCGCCAAGAAGGCAACCACCCGCAGGTAAGCCGGGACGCAGACACTCACGCGCCGGGCCGGACTCCCACGGGGAGCCCGGCCCGCGGCGTGTTTGGGTACGCGGCGGCCCGGAAAAGAGCGGGAGCTCCCGGAAGGGAACCGGCGGTCCAGGAGAGCCAGGGAGGAGAGCCAGGGCCTCCGGATGGGAACCGGCGGTCCCGGAAGAGATCCGGCGCTCCCGGAAGGGAACCCACGCTCCCGGAAGAGACCCGGCGCTCCCGGAAAAACAGGGGCTCCCAGGAAACGCGCGAGCTCCCGGAAAAGCCGAGCCGGCGTGTCTCAGAGGGTCTGCAGGGTCACCAGGGTGATCCGGCGGGTGTCGCCCTCGCCCTCCGTCTCGATGCGCACGCGCTGGCCGGGCCGCAGCAGCCGCAGGCCGCCCGCGTCGAACGCCGGGGCGTCGAAGGGCACCGGGGTGCCGTCGTCTAGCAGCACCTGGCCGCTGCGGGTGTCGGGATCGTACGTGTACGCGGTCGCCTGCATGAGGCGCAGCCTACTGTCCGGGTATCAGGAGCCGCGCGGCCGCGGCGGCCGTACGGGGACCCACCCCCAGCGTCAGCGCCGCCCGCAGGTCGTCGCCGGTGTCCACGTCCTGGCGTACGGAATCCACCGCGTCGAGCAGGAGTTCCACGGCCCCGGAGGCACGATGGCGGGTGCGGGAATCGGTGCCGAAGGCCGGGAGTAATTCCGCACCGGGGCCAGCGGCCAGCAGCGTCGTACCCGTCGTAGCGGCGTCCGCGAGGAAAGCGCGCGGGAATTCCGCGGCGGCGTCCAGGACCCGGGCCAATTCCGCGGGACGCAGAGCCGGCAGATCGGCGTTCAGGGCTGCCACGGGCCGTTCGGGCTCTGCTGTGCGAACGACGGCCTCCGCATGCGCCAGAGCGGCGTTCAGGCCCGCTCCGGGGCTGTCCGGGACGATCCGGGCCCCCAGCGCGGCCAACTCGCGGCCCGCCAGTTCGTCGTCGGTGACGACCGCCACATCCCGGACGGCGGGACAGGCGAGCGCCGCGGCCACCGTGTCCTGCGCGAACGCGAGCGCCAGCCCCGGGCGCACCGCGTCGTCGGCGGCGTCCGAGAGCCTGCTCTTGGCCCGCGCCAGCGGCTTCAGGGGCACGACCAGGGTCCACTGCACGTGCGCTCCGCTCCTCCCTCACCGGGCCGAGGCCCTGTCGTCGGCCTCCGCCTGGCCCGTTGTCTGCCGCGGCCATTCTCACCCGGCCTTTACAAGCGGCGCGCTCGGCGCGGCGTACGGTGTTCTCGACAGACCGTCGGCTTGGGGTCACACTTGTGCGGCTCCCCGGGCCCCGGCCCAAGGTTCTAGAGGAAGGTGTCCGCGTGCCCCGCCGCAGAATCGGCTTCTGGTACCGCTTCGCAGCGGTCCTCTGCAAACCGCCGCTGGTGGTTCTGCTCAAGCGGGACTGGCGCGGAATGGAGAACATTCCGGCCGACGGCGGATTTATCACCGTGGTGAACCACAATTCTCACGTGGACCCCTTCGCGTACGCGCACTTTCAGTACAACACCGGGCGCGTTCCCCGATTCCTCGCGAAGAGCGGGCTTTTCAAGAAGGGATTCGTGGGTGCCGCGATGCGCGGCACCGGACAGATCCCCGTCTACCGCGAGAGCACCGACGCGCTGAGCGCCTTCCGTGCCGCGATCGCGGCCGTCGAGCGCGGGGAATGCGTCGCGTTCTACCCCGAGGGCACCCTCACCCGCGACCCCCACCTGTGGCCCATGACCGGCAAGACCGGCGCCGCGCGGGTCGCCCTGCAGACCAGGTGCCCGGTGATCCCGGTGGCCCAGTGGGGAGCCAACCTGCTGCTGGCGCCGTACGCCAAGAAGCCCGACCTCCTTCCGCGCAAGACCCACCAGGTGCTGGCGGGCCCGCCGGTGGACCTCTCGCGCTTCTACGACAAGGAGATGACCCCGGAGCTCCTGAAGGAGGCCACCGAGGTCATCATGGCCGCCGTCACCGCGCAACTCGAGACCATCCGCGGTGAGAAGGCACCCGAGACGCCGTACGACCCGAAGCAGGTGCGCATCGAGCAGCGCCGCCGGGCCACGCACCCGGAGCAGGCCGAGCACCACGTCATGGGCAAGCAGGGACAGGAAGAGGAGCAGAGCACGTGAGCAAGCCGGTCAAGGCGGCCGTCTTCGGCACCGGTTCGTGGGGCACGGCGTTCGGGATGGTGCTCGCCGACGCGGGATGCGACGTCGTCCTGTGGGGACGGCGCGCGCAGCTCGCGGACACGGTCAACTCCACCCGGACCAATGCCGACTACCTGCCCGGCGTCGAGCTCCCGGCGAACCTGCGGGCCACCACGGACCCCGCCGAGGCCGCCGCCGAAGCCGACTTCACCGTCCTCGCCGTCCCCTCGCAGACCCTGCGCGCCAACCTCGCCGAATGGGTGCCGCTGCTGGCGCGGGACACCGTCCTCGTCTCCCTCATGAAGGGTGTCGAACTCGGTTCCGCCATGCGGATGAGCGAGGTCATCGAGGACGTCGCCAAGGTCGGCCAGGACCGCGTCGCCGTGGTCACCGGGCCCAACCTCGCCCGTGAGATCGCCGCCCGCATGCCGGCCGCCTCCGTGGTCGCCTGCACCGACGAGGCCGTCGCCAAGCGCATCCAGGCCGCCTGCCACACGCCGTACTTCCGCCCGTACACCAACACCGACGTGGTCGGCTGCGAGCTCGGCGGTGCCGTGAAGAACGTCATCGGCCTCGCCGTCGGCATCGCGGACGGCATGGGCCTCGGCGACAACGCCAAGGGCTCGCTCATCACGCGCGGACTCGCCGAGACCACCCGGCTGGGCCTGGCGATGGGCGCCGAGCCGCTGACGTTCTCCGGCCTCGCCGGACTCGGCGACCTGGTGGCCACCTGCTCCTCGCCCCTGTCCCGCAACCACACCTTCGGCACCAACCTCGGCAAGGGCATGACCCTCCAGGAGACCATCGCGGTCACCAAGCAGACCGCCGAGGGCGTCAAGTCCTGTGAGTCCGTACTGGACTTGGCACGCCGCCATGGCATCGACATGCCCATCACCGAGACCGTCGTCGGCATCGTCCACGAGGGCAAGCCGCCCGTCGTCGCCCTCAAGGAACTGATGTCGCGCAGCGCCAAGCCGGAGCGCCACTGAGGTACGACGCTCCGCGGCCGTTCGTACGACACTGGGCGACGACCGGGGGAACTCGCCGCGCGATGGGCCGGTGGGGCACTGACTTGGCGCGCTACCTACGGGTACGCTCAACCCGATATGAGCACCGAGAACCTCCCCCAGAGCCCTGGCCAGCCGCCTCGCAAGCCGCGCGTGGCCGTCGTCTTCGGCGGCCGCAGCTCCGAGCACGGGATCTCCATGGTCACCGCCGGCGCCGTCCTGCGCGCCATCGACCGGACGAAGTACGACGTCCTGCCGATCGGCATCACCCGGGACGGCCGCTGGGTGCTCACCGCCGACGACCCGGACCGCATGGCGATCACCGAACGCCGTACGCCCAGCGTGGAGCAGCTCGCCGAGTCCGCCGAGGGCGGGGTGATCCTCCCCGTCGACCCGGCGAACCGCGAAGTCGTCTACAGCGAGCCCGGATCGGTCCCCAAGGCGCTGGGCGAGGTCGACGTCGTCTTCCCCGTGCTGCACGGCCCGTACGGCGAGGACGGCACCCTCCAGGGCCTCCTGGAGCTCTCCGGGGTCCCGTACGTCGGTTCGGGCGTCCTCGCCTCGGCCGTCGGCCAGGACAAGGAGTACATGAAGCGGGTGTTCACCTCCTTCGGGCTCAAGGTCGGCCCGTACGTGGTGATCCGGCCGCGCGAGTGGGAGCGCGACGAGTCCGTCGCCCGCAAGAAGATCATCGACTTCGCCGGGGAGCACGGCTGGCCGCTCTTCGTGAAGCCGGCCCGCGCGGGGTCCTCGATCGGGATCACCAAGGTCGACGACCTGTCCGGCCTCGACGAGGCGATCGCGACGGCCCAGCAGCACGACCCCAAGATCCTCGTCGAGGCGGCGGTGCGCGGCCGCGAGATCGAGTGCGGGGTCCTGGAGTTCGAGGACGGCCCGCGCGCCTCGGTGCCCGCGGAGATCCCGCCGCCCGAGACGCACGCGTACTACGACTTCGAGGCCAAGTACATCGACTCGACGCCCGGCATCGTGCCCGCCCCGCTCACCGACGAGCAGACCGCCGAGGTCCAGCGACTCGCGGTGGACGCGTTCGAGGCCGCCTCCTGCGAGGGGCTGGTCCGCGCGGACTTCTTCCTCGGCGAGGACGGTGAGTTCGTGATCAACGAGATCAACACGCTGCCCGGGTTCACGCCGATCTCCATGTACCCGGCGATGTGGCAGGCGAGCGGGATCAGCTATCCGGAGCTGGTGGAGCGGTTGGTGGAGGCGGCGTTGCGGAGGTCTACGGGACTCCGGTGAGCGCCCCGTAAGGGGCGCGGGGAACTGCGCGACCAGCCACAACGGACCCGCAGCCGTCCGACGACCGTCCCGCAACGGCGCTCAATCGACTCACCCAGCCGAGCCCTCAGTCGGCGATGCCCTCCGGAATCGCCTTCTTGACGGCCCCCGCCAAGTCAATGAGCGCCCCCGAGCTGTCGCGCCCCTTGACCACGCTGACCTCCACGTACGCGGAGCGATTCGCGCAGGTGAAGCGGTATGAACCGTCGTCCCGTTTCTCCATCAGCCAGTCCACGCCGTTCACGCCGCCGGCCACCGCGTCCGGGTCGGTGCCCTTCGCCACCTTGGGGTCGACCATCTTGGGCGGCTGCTCGACACCGCAGCGCAGTATGATCGCCGAGCCTCCCCAGCCCGCGGTCAGCGTCGACCGGGGCTCGGGATCCTCGCGGCTCAGGCCGTCCACCTTGTCCGGCAGCGCCTCGTCCAGGTTTCGGCACAGCCCGGTGACCTTGGCGCCCGGGCTGGGAACCGCGGCTGAGCCGCTGTCGTCGCTCGAGGAACAGCCCGCGGCGACGATCAGCAGGGCCAGGACGGGCAACCCGACAAGGGTGCGGTGCCGGTGACGGAAGATGTTCACCGGCCACAGGGTAGACGGGGGCTAGAGGTGCACGACGGGGCAGGTCAGGGTGCGGGTGATGCCGTCCACTTGCTGGACTTTCGCGACCACCATGCGGCCGAGGTCATCGACCGTCTCGGACTGCGCGCGCACGATCACGTCATAGGGTCCTGTCACGTCCTCGGCCTGGATGACTCCAGGGATCTTGCTGATCGTATCGGCGACGGTCGACGCCTTGCCGACCTCCGTCTGGATCAGAATGTACGCCTGTACCACGGAACCTCCAGGGCGGCCACGAGGATCATGTGGGGAAAAGGAACGCCACGGTATCGCGTCGCCGCTCACTGCGGGGAGACCCATGGGGGCTGTGGCGCGCACATCGGGGCGCACGCACGACACTGGTTGACGGTCGACCTGACCGTACCGAGGGGCATGCCCGCCGGCGAACGGGCGACGATCGTTGAAAGGACCAGGTGAGACACGGTGAAGGGAACCGTGGGCGAGCTGGGGGAGTTCGGGCTCATCAGGGAGCTCACCTCGCGGCTCACCACTACCCCGGCGGTCCGGGTGGGCCCCGGCGACGACGCCGCGGTGGTGGCCGCACCCGACCGCAGGGTCGTGGCGAGCACCGACATCCTCCTGGAGGGGCGGCACTTCCGCCGCGACTGGTCCACGGCGTACGACGTCGGGCGCAAGGCGGCGGCGCAGAACCTCGCCGACATCGCGGCCATGGGCGCCGTCCCCACCGCGCTGCTGCTCGGGCTGGTCGTTCCCGCCGAGCTCCCGGCGACCTGGCCGTCCGAGCTGATGGATGGGCTGCGCGACGAGTGCCAGGTCGCGGGCGCGGCCGTGGTCGGCGGTGACGTCGTACGCGGCGACACGATCATGGTCTCGATCACCGCGCTCGGCGACCTGCGCAACCAGGAGCCCGTGACCCGGGCCGGCGCGCAGCCCGGCGACGTGGTGGCCGTGACCGGCTGGCTCGGCTGGTCCGCCGCCGGGCACGCCGTGCTGTCGCGCGGGTTCCGCTCGCCCCGCGCCTTCGTGGAGGCCCACCGGCGCCCCGAGCCGCCGTACCACGCGGGACCCGCGGCGGCCGGGCTGGGCGCGACCGCGATGTGCGACGTGAGCGACGGACTGATCGCCGACCTGGGGCACATCGCGGAGGCGAGCAAGGTCAGGATCGACGTCCGCTCGGGCGCGATCGACATCCCGACCCAGATGAACGACATCGGGCAGGCCGTCGGCGTCGACCCCATCCAGTGGGTGCTGACCGGGGGAGAGGACCACGCGATCGTGGCGACCTTCCCGCCCGACGTAAAGCTGCCCGCCCGCTGGAAGGTGATCGGCGAGGTGCTCAACCCCTCGGCGCTGCCCCACGTGACCGTCGACGGGGCACCATGGACGAGAAAGGGCGGCTGGGACCACTTCGGGGACATAGAGGGGACATAGAACAGTGAGCGCGACTCGTGCACTGCCACGCGTGCTGACGGTCGCCGGCTCCGACTCCGGGGGCGGGGCCGGTATCCAGGCCGACCTCAAGACGATGCTCGCCCTGGGCACCCACGGCATGAGCGTGATCACGGCCGTCACCGCCCAGAACTCCCTCGGTGTGCAGGGCGCTTGGGAGCTGCCCGTGGAGGCGGTGCGGGCCCAGTACCGCAGCGTCGTCGACGACATCGGCGTGAGCGCGGTCAAGACCGGCATGCTGGCCTCGGCCGAACTCGTCGAGGCGGTGGCCGAGTTGATCGGCGGTACGGACGCCCCGGCAGTCGTCGACCCGGTGGGGGTGTCGAAGCACGGGGACGCGCTGCTGGCGGCCACCGCGCTGGACTCCGTCCGCACGAAGCTGCTGCCGGTCGCGACGGTGGCGACGCCGAACCTGGACGAGGTCGCCCAACTCACGGGCGTCCGGGTCGAGTCGGAGGACGGCCTCAGGCGGGCCGCGGCGGCCGTCCTGGCGTACGGTCCGGCGTGGGTGCTGATCAAGGGCGGCCATCTGCCCGGGGAGGCCGTGGACCTGCTGACGGACGGCTCCGAGGAGCACTGGCTGCGCGCCCCACGCCACGACAACCGGCACACCCACGGCACGGGATGCACGCTGGCGTCCGCGATCGCCTGCGGGCTCGCGAAGGGGCAGAGCGTGCCGGAGGCGGCGGCGGCGGCCAAGGAGTACGTGACGGGGGCGATCGCCGAAGGGTTCGCGCTCGGGGGCGGGATCGGGCCCGTGGATCACGGATGGCGGTTCAGGAGGTAGCTGCTTCGGTGCAGGACATATCAGGACGTCCGGGAACACCAAAAAGCCGGTCCACACTCGGTGGACCGGCTTCGTGCAGCGAACCAGACAGCGGCCGCGCGCTAGCTGAGCGTCAGCGCGAGACCTTGCCGGCCTTGATGCACGAGGTGCAAGCGTTCACGCGCTTCGGCGTCCCGCCCACCACGGTACGCACACGCTGGATGTTCGGGTTCCAGCGGCGGGACGTACGGCGGTGCGAGTGCGAGATGTTGTTGCCGAAGCCCGGCCCCTTGCCGCAGACGTCGCAGTTGGCAGCCACGGGTCACTCCAAAGACTTCAGATGCACTTACGGTTGATCCCGGCATGCCGGGATCAAGATCAGCGATCGATCAGGATCCACAATCAGAGATCTGAGTGGCGTTGCCAGGGGGAGAGCCCGATCAGGATCGGGCAACCGGAGCAGCATACAACGACTGCTCCCGTACAACGAAACTACCATGGTCGGTCCGGGGTCCGTCCCCGGCCCTCTTCCAGCTCACACCACCTCTGGGTCTACGCTGCGTCCCACGTCCAGCAGCCCAGCAGCTCGAGGAGGCGCAGGTGCCGCAGGTGCCGCAGACATTGGACGCTCTCGCGGTGCGTACCTGGTGCGGGCTCGCGCTGGAGGCACTGGGGCGGGCCCGCGAGGAGATCGACGCGATCAACGTCTATCCGGTGGCCGACGGCGACACCGGGACGAACCTGTACCTGACCGTGGAGTCGGCCGTGGCGGCGGTCGAGGCGGTGTTCGCCGGGCACGAGGCGGCGGGCCACGGAGCCGAGGACGGCTCGGGCACCCCCTTGCTCGCCGAGGCCGTCCGGGCCATGGCACACGGCGCGCTGATCGGGGCCCGGGGGAACTCGGGAACGATCCTCGCGCAGTTGCTGCGGGGCATGGCGCAGGTGCTGGCCGCCGACGGTGAGGCCGCCCACACCGACGGCCCGGGCCTGAGGATCGCGCTGCGGCACGCGGCGGACTCCGCCCGCGAGGCGGTCGCCCACCCCGTCGAGGGCACGGTCCTCTCGGTCGCCTCCGCCGCGGCCGACGCGGCGGGCGGAGCCGAGGGGGACTGCGGGGCGGTCGCCCGGGCGGCGTACGAGGGCGCACGGGCGGCCCTCGCGGCGACGCCGGGGCAACTGGCCGTCCTGCAGCGCGCGGGGGTCGTGGACGCGGGCGGGCGCGGGCTGGTGGCGGTTCTGGCGGCGCTGGTGCAGACGTTCACGGGGGAGGCGCCGAAGCAGGGCGCCGTATCGCAGGCGGCTCCGGCCTCGGCCCCGGTCTCGGCCCCGGTCGTGGGGGCGGAGGACGTGCACGCGCGCGTGCACGGCGACGGGTGCGAGGAGGGCGGGCCCGCCTACGAGGTCATCTACCTGCTGGAGGCGGACGACGCGGCCGTGGCGCGGCTCAGGGAACGGCTGGACGCGCTGGGGGACTCGCTGGTCGTGGTCGGCGGCGACGGGCTGTGGAACGTCCACGTGCACGTCGACGACGCCGGTGCCGCCGTGGAGGCGGGTGTCGAGGCCGGGCGGCCGTACCGGATCAGGATCACGCACTTCGGGGCGGAGGACGCGCACATGGCGCCCGGGCGGCCGCCGCGCGAGCGGGCCCCGCGCGCGGTGGTGGCGGTCGTGCCGGGGGAGGGGCTGGCCGGGCTGTACACCGAGGCCGGGGCGACGACGGTCCTGGCCCGCCCCGGGGAGCCCCCCGCCAGCGGGGAACTGGTGGAGGCCGTACGACGTGCCCACGCGCGCGAGGTGGTGCTGTTGCCGAACGACGCGGACCTGCGGCACACGGCCGCCGCGGCGGCCGAGCAGGCGCGGGCGGAGGGCGTCCGCGTGGCCCTGATCCCCACGCGGTCCGCGGTCCAGGGCATCGCCGCGCTCGCCGTCCACGAGCCGGACCGCCGCTTCGACGAGGACGTCGTCTCCATGACGTCCGCGGCGGGCGCCACGCGTTACGCCGAGGTCGTCATCGCCGAGCGCGAGTCCTGGACCATGGCCGGCATCTGCCAGGCCGGCGACGTCCTCGGTCTCATCGACGGTGACGTCGCCGTCATCGGCTCCGACGTCACGACCACGGCGGAAACAGTCCTCAACCGCATGCTGTCCGCCGGCGGCGAGATGGTCACGCTGGTACTGGGCGACGAGGCCCCGGCCGCCATCGCGGACCACCTGGAGTCCCGCGTACGGGAGTCGTACCTGGCGGTGGACACGGTGGTGTATGGGGGCGGGCGACAGGGGGCGCTGCTGCTGATCGGCGTGGAGTGAATCCGCCCCCGCCGCCCCTACCCGTCCCATCAC
>NZ_VJZC01000238.1 GCF_009377185.1 Streptomyces spongiae | reverse complement strand
CAGGCCACGTACGCGAGCCCCCTCCCGCCCAGGACGTACGCGACAGCCGACCCGACACCACCGCCCCGAGCACCCGTCCGGAGGCCACCGGACCGAGCAGCGACCACGAAACGGAGCCGCCTCACCACGGAGTCGCCCCGAAGCCGGTTGTCAGCCGTCGTCGTCCCGCCGGTAGCCGCGCAGCAGGAACCACCCGACCAGCACGCACCCGACGACCATCACGATCAGTACGACGCGCAGCAGATTGCCCGGTCCCTGCCTCTCGGCTGCGGACGCGGCCTCGGTGATCCAGCGGGCTGCCGGGACGTGCTCCATGGGATCGCTCCTTACGGTGTGCTGCCGTGTCACGGTATCTCCGCCTAGGCTGGACCTCGCCTCGGGGGGCACACAGGGCCATCAGACGCATGGGGGACACATGTCCGACGACAGCCACGAGCAGAACGGGCACGAGAACGTGCCCAGCAGGCAGCGCAGGCGCTTCGAGGGGATCTCCTCGCGGGCGTACGAACATCCCGCGGACCGCTCGGCCCTGGTGGCCCTGCGCAAGCTCAGCGGCTTCGACACGGTCTTCAAGGCACTCAGCGGTCTGCTGCCCGAGCGCAGCCTGAGGCTGCTGTTCCTGTCCGACTCCGTACGGGTCTCGGACGAGCAGTTCGCCCATCTGAACGTCATGCTGCGGGACGCCTGCTACATCCTGGACCTGGAGAAGGTCCCGCCGATGTACGTCAACCAGGACCCGCAGCCGAACGCGATGTGCATAGGCCTGGACGAGCCGATCATCGTCGTCACCACGGGGCTCGTCGAGCTGCTCGACGAGGAGGAGATGCGGGCGGTCGTCGGTCACGAGGTGGGCCACGCGCTCTCGGGCCACTCCGTCTACCGCACGATCCTGCTCTTCCTGACCAGCCTGGCGCTGCGGGTGGCGTGGATCCCGCTGGGCAACCTCGCGATCATGGCGATCGTGACCGCGCTGCGCGAGTGGTTCCGCAAGTCGGAGCTGTCGGCGGACCGCGCGGGTCTGCTGGTCGGCCAGGACCTGCGGGCCTCGATGCGTGGTCTGATGAAGATCGCGGGCGGCAACCACCTCCACGAGATGAACGTGGACGCGTTCCTCGCGCAGGCCGACGAGTACGAGGCCGGGGGCGACCTGCGCGACTCCGTGCTGAAGATCCTCAACGTGCTGCCCCGCTCGCACCCCTTCACCACCGTCCGCGCGGCCGAGCTGAAGAAGTGGGCCGAGTCCCGCGACTACCAGCGGATCATGGACGGTCACTATCCGCGGCGCGACGAGGACAGGGACACCTCGGTGACCGACTCGTTCCGGCAGTCGGCGGCCAGCTACGCCAGTGACGTGAAGAACTCCAGGGACCCGCTGATGAAGCTGGTCACCGACATCGCGGGCGGCGCGGGCGACCTCGGCGGCCGGGTGCGGCGAGGGTTCGGGGGCTTCGCGAGCAGCGGTGGCGACTCTCCCAAGGACAGGCGCCCCGACGAGGACGAGTGACCGCGGGCTCCGTCAGCGGGGCTCGGCTCTGTGCCGGATCACACCTTGGGCTGCGCGCTCTGGGCCAGTGAGCCACACAGGGCCGTGGCACCGCCCGTAGCGAAGGGATCCGTGCCGGCCGGGCCGCCCTCCTTGGCCGTCTGGCCGGCGAGCAGCGGGCGCAGGTGGTTCGTGGAGTCGTCGGCGCAGGCGAGCGGCCCGGCCTGGACGTAGGAGACGACGAGTTCGGCCTGGTGGGTGCGCAGGTCGTCGGTGTCGAAGCGGAAGTGCAACTCGCGCCGGACGGTGAACAGGGATGCCTTGGCCTTGTCTTCGGAGTCGGCGGGCCGCAGCGCGTAGACCAGGGTGTGTTCGGCGGTGACCTCGAGGGTGCGGGAGTCGTACTCGGCGGCCTGCAGCGTGCCCTGGACGCGGACCTTGGTGTCGGCGAGCTCGGCGCGGGAGGGATCGAAGCGGACCAGCCAGCCGGTGGGGGCGTGCCGCCCGTCGGCGGTGGGGCGGTCGAAGCTCTCGTCGAACTGGTCGAGCTGCTGCGGGTCGAGCAGCATCCGGGCGGGCCGGACAGACGTCCCGTTCAGTACCTCCGGGGCGAGGGCGGAGGCCACGAGGTAGTCCTTGGCGGTGCTCAGCGCGGTGACGACCTGGCTGTCCGAGAAGTGGGCGGTGCGGCGGGTGGCGGGCATGGTGATGCCTTCGGCGCCTACACGGAACTGGGCGGCCGGGCTGTGCGCGTACAGGTTCTCGGGGTTCGTGGAGCCGGGCACCGGGGCCTGGGGGGCGAGCGGGATGACGGTCATCCGCAGGGGATCGGTGGGCTGTGCGGCCGGCGTCTGGTACGGATGGCGCACGCCCATGTAGATAGCGGTGCCGAAGGCCACGGCGATCAGCAGGACCAGGATCACCGCCTGCCGGGACAGGCCGCGTCGCAGGGGTGGGCGGCGGCGTACGGCGGGGGCGTGGTCGCCGATGCGCTCCTGGGCGGAGAACTCCTGGAGGCGGGCAGCACGGACGAACGACTCGTCGAAGACGACGGATCGGTACTCGTCCTCTCCACCACCGGGAGCACCTTCACGTGGCCCCTCAGGTGGGTCTCCTGGCCCGCCCATACCTTCAGAGTAGGTCTGTTGAGGGCCAGGTAAACGCCCGGCTGCGTGACAAGTTCTGACAGGTTCTCACCAGGTTTTCGAACGGTTGTCGGACGGTGGAACGGGCCTGGCTCAGGGCGTGCGCGGTACCGCAGACACCGGTGGCTGGGAATAGTCGGCCGAGGCCGAAGGCTCGGCCGGACCTGACGGACCCGTGCCGCCGCCCTGCTCGACGCCCGTGGAGGCGGGCGGTGGGACCTGGTCCTGGCGGCCGCCCGAGGAGGCGCCGCGGTAGACGGCCGTGAAGGCGAGGGCGACCATGCCTATGCCCATCACGAGGGCGAGCACCCAGGCGACGGGCCGGTGCCAGCGGGCCTGCTTGCCGTAGGCCCTGCCGTACGGCCCCGGCGCGCCGTAGCGGCCCTCCAGGATCTCCGTGTCGTCCAGGTCGTCGAAGTCCCGGCCGTGACCGAAATCACCGTCGGGCCCGAAGCCGTCCTCGTAGCGCTCGTCGTCGCCGCGTGCGCCTCTGGTGTGCGCCCGGCGCGCTTCGGCCTCCTGGGCTTCCGCGCGGGCCTGGGCGGCTGCTAGGAGGCGTTCGACAGCGGTCGGCTCATGGACCACGGCCGCCCGTACGAAGGCCTCGTCAAAGACCACGGAGGCGAACTCTTCGTCCATACCTCCGCGGTCGCGGTCGTCGTCGGGCTCCCAGCCGTCAGGGAACGGCGTGCCCCCCACGTCCTCCGGCACGGGATCCAGAGTAGTCCTGGGGGGTCAATTTGGGCAGACGGTATGGAAATTCATGCGCTGTGCGAAGGCTGTTCACAGGAACGCGCGCCGGGTGCCCGGTCACTCGCGCCTGCTCGTTCCGAGTTCAACTGCTCAGCGCCGTACGTGTCCGTCGCCGGTCACGATGTACTTCGTGCTCGTCAGCTCCGGCAGCCCCATCGGCCCGCGGGCGTGCAGCTTCTGCGTCGAGATGCCGATCTCGGCGCCGAAGCCGAACTGGCCGCCGTCGGTGAAGCGGGTGGAGGCGTTCACCGCGACCGTCGTGGAGTCCACCAACTGGGTGAAGCGGCGGGCGGCCTGCTGGGAGGTCGTCACGATCGCCTCGGTGTGCCCGGAGGTCCACAGCCGGATGTGCTCCACGGCCCGGTCGAGCGAGTCGACGACGGCGGCGGCGATGTCGTACGAGAGGTACTCGGTCTCCCAGTCGTCCGTCGTGGCCTCGACTACGGTGGCCCGCGTCTCCTTGGCGTAGGCCAGCACGCGCTCGTCGCCGTGCACGGTCACCCCGGCGTCGGCCAGGGCGTCCAGGGCACGCGGCAGGAACTCGGGGGCGATGTCCTGGTGCACCAGCAGCGTCTCGGCGGCGTTGCAGACGCTCACCCGCTGGGCCTTGGAGTTGATCAGGATCTCGATCGCCATGTCGAGGTCGGCCTGGGCGTCGACGTACACATGGCAGTTACCGGTGCCCGTCTCGATCACGGGGACGGTGGACTCCTCGACGACCGTACGGATCAGGGAGGCGCCGCCGCGCGGGATGAGCACGTCGACGAGACCGCGGGCGCGCATGAGCTCGCGGACGGACTCACGGCTCTCGCCGGGCACGAGCTGTACGGCGTCGGCGGGCAGCCCGGCGCCGCCGACGGCGTCCCGCAGCACACGCACGAGGGCGGTGTTCGACTCGTACGCGGACGACGAGCCCCGCAGCAGCACCGCGTTGCCGGACTTCAGGCACAGGGCGGCGGCGTCGACGGTCACGTTCGGGCGGGCCTCGTAGATGATGCCGACGACGCCCAGCGGGACGCGCACCTGGCGCAGGTCGATGCCGTTCGGCAGGGTGGAGCCGCGGACGACCTCGCCGACCGGGTCGGGAAGCCCCACGACGTCCCGGACGTCGGAGGCGATGGCCCGCACCCGTTCCGGGGTCAGCGTCAGCCGGTCGATGATCGCCTCGCTGGTGCCGGCCTCGCGGGCGCGCTCGATGTCCTTGGCGTTGGCCGCGACGATCTCGCTCGTGCGGACCTCCAGAGCGTCCGCGATCGCGAGCAGCGCGTCGTCCTTCTCGGCGCGCGGCAGCGGCGCGAGGTCGGCGGCGGCGGCCTTGGCGCGGTAGGCGGCCTGGGTGACCGGGGACATTGCGTCGTACGGCGAGAGCGTGGTCATGCTCGAAGGGTAGTGCGCCGGACGGAGACGTCCATCTGCTATCCCACAGCGCGAGACAGGGTTCTCACCGCACCCGAAGCGATGCGAAAGGCACCTCTCACAAGGCCCCCAGAAAGCCCCAGGAGGCCCTCAGAAGGGATGCACTCCCACAGGTGTCGCCGGCAGCGGTCCGTACCCCTCGGCGATGCGGTGGTGGTACGTCTCGCGGTCGATGACCTCCAGGCCGACGATCTCCCAGGGCGGCAGCTTGGCGCTCTGGCGGTGCTCGCCCCACAGGCGCAGGGCGACGGCGGCCGCGTCGTGCAGGTCGCGGGCCTCTTCCCAGTAGCGGATCTCGGCGTGGTCGGTGGCGTACCGGCTGGTCAGCAGAAAGGGGTGGTCGTGGGCGAGCTGTTCGAGGCCGCGCCGCACCTCCTTCAGCGGGGCCTCACCGCCCGAGACGCTGAGCGTCACATGCCACAGCCGGGGAAGGTCCGTCGGCTCCTCCGCGCCCGACGGCTGCCCGGAAGGCTGCCCCGAGACCGGTCCGGAAGGCTGCCCGTCGTACGCGTCTCCGGCCGCGACGCTGGTCAGCGCGCGCTCCTCGCCGACCCCCTGGGAGGTACCACCACCGCGGGACGCCGCCGCCCCAGGGCGCACTCGTCTCACGACGGCCTCCTTTTCGCAGTATGGCCATGCCCGGGCCTTGGTCGGGCGGAATCTCCCTGCAACAAAGTTGAGCAGGCCGGACGGCTCCGCGTGGCGGTTTTACGGAACGTGCACCGCCGAAAGCCTGTGATGTGGCCGTTTCCGGGCACGTTCGGTCACGGGTGAAGCAGGACCAGGTCGTCTCTGTGTACGACCTCTCGTTCATACGCGGGGCCCAGCTCGCGCGCCAGTTCCCGCGTCGAGCGGCCGATCAGCTGGGGGATCTCCTTGGCGTCGAAGTTGACGAGCCCCCGCGCCACCGCGCGCCCCTCGCCGTCCCTCAGCTCCACGGGGTCACCCGCGGTGAACTCGCCCTCGACCGCCGCGATACCCGCGGGCAGCAAGGACTTGCGGCGCTCGACGACCGCGCGCACGGCCCCGTCGTCGAGGGTGAGCGAGCCCTGCGGCGTGGAGGCGTGCTGGAGCCACAGCAGCCGGTCGGCGGAGCGCTTGCCCGTGGGGTGGAAGTACGTGCCGGTGTCGCGGCCGGTGAGGGCGTCCGCCGCGTGGACGGCACTGGTCAGGACCACGGGGATGCCCGCCCCGGTGGCGATCCCGGCGGCCTCGACCTTGGTGACCATGCCGCCGGTGCCGACGCCGGCCCTGCCCGCGCTGCCGATCTCGACGTGGGCGAGGTCCTCGGGCCCCCGTACCTGGGCTATCCGCGAGGTGCCGGGCCTGCTGGGATCGCCGTCGTAGACACCGTCCACGTCCGAGAGCAGGACCAGCAGGTCGGCCCGGACGAGGTGGGCGACGAGAGCGGCGAGGCGGTCGTTGTCGCCGAAGCGGATCTCGTCCGTGGCAACGGTGTCGTTCTCGTTGACGACCGGCAGCGCGCCCATCGCGAGGAGCTTGTCGAGGGTGCGCGAGGCGTTGCGGTGGTGGGCGCGGCGGCTCATGTCGTCGGAGGTGAGGAGCACCTGGCCCACGCGGACGCCGTAGCGGGCCAGGGAAGCCGTGTATCGGGCCATGAGAAGGCCCTGGCCGACGCTCGCGGCAGCCTGCTGCCGGGCGAGGTCCTTGGGGCGCCGACGCAGACCCAGCGGCGCGAGCCCGGCGGCGATGGCACCGGACGAGACCAGCACGATCTCCCTCTCACCACCGCTGCGAACCTTCGCGAGCACGTCGACGAGGGCGTCCACCCGGTCCGCGTCCAGTCCCCCGGCCGCCGTGGTCAGGGACGAGGAGCCCACCTTGACGACGATCCTGTGCGCTTCCGCCACGCCCCGTCTTGCCGTAGACACGCGTATCCCCACATTTCCGCTGTTCCGACCAACCCGTGTCTGCAATCTACGTGAGCACGAGGGACGGATGTCGCGGCATTTCGGTGGATGGACTTCCGCCCGACGGAGGCCGGACAGCGGCTGGACGGCGGCCGGACGGCGGAGGAATGGCACACGGATGGCGGACGAACATCCGGAACCCGGTACGGAACGGCGCTTTCGCAGAAATATGAGAAGACGCTCAAAAACCCAGCGAGGTTCCAAGACTATGTACCTTTTCCCATGGTTGATCCCGGCGAAGATTGCTCCTCCGGCGCCCTAGGTCCTACCGTCAGGGTTCGGCCTCTCCTGTTCGAGGCGTCCCCGGCGCGGAAAAACGCCCGGGGCGCGCGCACGGTGGCGTGCCGCCCCCACTACCCTCTCCGCACTACCCTCTCCGTTTGCTTTCCCCCATCCGTCGTCGTTTCCCTCCGCAGGAGCCCAGCCCGTGCCCTCCGCAAGGCTCGCCCCCCGCCGCATCGCGCAGCTGTCCGCGCTGCTGGCGATGTTCGCGCTCTTCACGGCCCAGATCGTCTCCGCGCTGCTGCCGAACGTCCCGGTGTTCGTCGCCGCGAGCGCGGCAGGCCTCGTCCTGGACACCACCCTGCAGTACCGGGACCCCGGCCTGCTCGCGGTCCTCGGCAAGGTCCGGTTCGACACGCTGGTCCGGCAGCTGCTGCGCGACATGCTGGTCCTGGTGGGGCTGCTGCGGATCGACGGCATCGACCCTCAGACCGAGCACGCCCCCCTGATGATCGGCCTGTGCCTCTTCTACGCGGTGCACTTCACCTGCCAGGGCGTGGGCGTACTGGTGCGCCGCAGCCGGACGCTGCCGATCGTGACGCGGAACATCGACGCGTCCGCACTGCACCTGACCACCGCCCCGCCGCGCCTGCTGGCCCGCCGCCAGGCCCAGCGTCTGCTGACGTTCTCGCTGCCGGCCACCGCCGGACTGATGGCCACCGCCACCACCGAGGACGGGCTCTGGGGCGCCATCGGCGTCGGCGCCGCCGTCGCCCTGGCCCTCGGCGGCACGGTGTACCTGGGGACCTGGCTGACGTCGAAGAAGCGGGCGAAGAGCGAGCAGAAGGTCATGGAGTGGCTGGACCAGTGGCTGGCCGACTACCAGCCGACGGTCGCCATGTACTTCTCCGGCGGCACGACGTCGGCGTACCAGGCGAACATGTGGCTCTCCACGCTCTCCAAGGTCGAGGGCAAGCCGCTGATCGTGCTGCGCGAGCGGTTCATGGTGCAGAAGATCGACGCCACCGACGTGCCGATCATCTGCTTCCCGAAGGTCGCCACGATGTTCTCGCTGGAGAACTCGACGCTGCAGATGATGCTGCACCCGGCGAACGCCGCGAAGACCTCGCAGGTGCTGCGCATCCCCTCGGTCAAGCACGCGTTCATCAACCACGGCGAGAGCGACAAGCTGTCCTCCTGCAACCCGTACGCGAAGGCGTACGACGAGGTGTGGGTCGCCGGTCCCGCGGCGCGCGAGCGGTACGCGCTCGCCGAGGTCGGTGTCGAGGACAAGGACATCGTCGAGGTCGGCCGCCCGCAGCTCGCGCCGATCCGCCCCTACTCGGGCGCGCCCACGGGCGCGTACACGACGGTCCTGTACGCCCCCACCTGGGAGGGCTGGGACGGCAACCCCGGCAACACGTCCGTGGTCCTGGCCGGTGAGAACGTCGTCCGCGGGCTCCTGGCCGACGACAACGTGCGCCTGCTGTACAAGCCGCACCCGATGACGGGTTCCGTCGACCCGCGCGCGGGCGCCGCGAACGAGCGCATCAAGGCGATGATCCGCGAGGCCAACACCCGTCGTTCCGGCTCCCGGCCGGGCCCGGAGGCCGCCGCCGAGCTGGCCCGCCGCACGGTCGAACTGGACAAGCTCACCTCGACGCACTTCCGGACGAGCGCGGACGAAATGGAGCGCATGCTGCTCCAGGGCACGCCCGACGGCGCACGCGAGGCAGCCATCGCCGAGGCCACGACGGCCTGGGAGAAGGCGTACTGGGCGTCGTTCCCGGAGTGGGAGCACCAGATCATCACGAACGCGCGTCCCGCGATCTTCACCTGCTTCAACCAGGCGGACCTGCTGATCAGCGATGTCTCGTCGGTGGTCTCCGACTGGCTGTCCAGCGAGAAGCCGTACGCGGTCGCCAACACCTCGGGCATGACGGAGGAGGCGTTCCGCACGGGCTTTCCGACCGTGTCGGCGGGCGTCATCCTCACTCCGACCGCCGAGGGCGTCCCGGCTCTCCTGGAATCGGTGCGCCACCCGGAGAAGGACCACTTCACCGCGGCCCGTGCGAAGTTGAAGGAGCACCTGCTCGGCCCGTCGGACCCGCCGTCCCTGGCGCGCTTCAACCAGGCGATCCAGGCCCTGTGCACGAAGGCCGAAGACCGCCGCGTGCTCATGGAGTCCCGCATGCCCGGCGAGATCCCCTCGCCGCGTGAGGCCTCCGAGGAGATGTCCGAGGATTCGGAGTCCAACGGGACGGACACCGTGACCGCGTGACGCCTCGTCACAGGCTCGCGCCGTAGCACCTCGCCGTAACACCTCGTCGTACGGCACGGGTTGAGGCCCCGGGAGATCACTCCCGGGGCCTTTCGCTTAGGGTCTTCCTGCAGTTCACCTGCTCTTCGCATGCCAACGGGAGGACCTGATGAACGAACCCCTGAGCCGCCGCACGTTGCTGCGCGCGGGAGGCGGGCTCGGACTCGCCACGCTCGGACTCGGATACGGCGCGGGGGCCGTGTCGGCGGCCGTACCGACCTCGAAGCGGTTCCAACTGAGCGGGGAGGAGTCGTACGACCTGTACCGGAACCGTGAGCTCCACGACGGCACCGTGATGCAGAGCTTCGCCTTCGACCAGACCAACCAGCGGCTGTTCACGGCCCAGGTGCGCCAGGGCTCGGCCGAGGGGTCCGGTGACCTGTGCATCACCGAGCTCTCGTGGAGCACCTGGAACGAGATCGGTCACATGTACCTGACCGGCTTCGGTCACGGGGTCTCCATCGGCGCACAGGCCGTCGGCTCCTCGACCTACCTGTGGGCCGACGCCGTCGCGGACGGCGACGGGTACGGCAAGCGGCTCGGCCGCTTCAAGTACGCGAGCGGCACCACGCTGGCCGCCTCGTCGTCGGCGGTCACGAAGTACACCCCGGTGTCCACGGCGGACCGGCACACCTGCGCCATCGACCCGACGCACAACCGGCTGATCGTGCGCTACCGGCCCGCCGGCTCAAGTACCCACCGCTTCACGGCGTACGACCTGACCGCCGCCACGAACGGCGACTTCAGCAACCCCCTGATCAGCAACTTCCTGCAGCCGCAGGTCATCACGGACTCAAAGGACTTCCAGGGATACACGGCGTACGGCCAGTACCTGTACTGCCTCACCGGGCTCCACGACAACGAGGACTCCACGTACCTCTGGAGCGTCGACCTGAACACCGGTGCGGTGAAGGAGAAGTTCCTCACCGGGGCCGGCTCCACCCTCAGCTACCGCGAACCGGAGGGCATGGCCGTCTACACCACGGCGGGCGGCGAGCCCCGCCTCTTCTTCGGCTTCGCCTCCAACACCACGGCGAACGAGCGCCTTTCCAACGTCTTCTACAAGAACGTCCTGGTCTAGCGCTCGTCCCGGAGGCTAGAACGGCTCGAAGTCGTCGTACTCCCGCTGCGCCTCGTCCCGCTCCGCATCGCGGTCCCGGCGGCGCTGCGCGGCGGGCCGTACGCCCTCCATGCGGTGGTCCTCGCCACGGCGGCCGAGCATCTCGGCGCCGGCCATGACGGAGGGCTCCCAGTCGAAGACGACGGCGTTGTCCTCGGGCCCGATGGCGACGCCGTCGCCCGACCGGGCGCCCGCCTTCATGAGCTCCTCCTCGACACCGAGGCGGTTCAGGCGGTCGGCGAGGTAGCCCACGGCCTCGTCGTTGTTGAAGTCGGTCTGGCGGACCCAGCGTTCGGGCTTCTCGCCGCGCACCCGGAAGAGTCCCTCGTCCTCGCGTACGACGGTGAAGCCCGCGTCGTCCACGGCCTTCGGGCGGATGACGATCCGGGTCGCCTCCTCCTTCGGCCGGGCCGCGCGTGCCGTGGCCACCAGGTCGGCGAGGGCGAAGGACAGTTCCTTCAGCCCCGTGTGCGCGACCGCGGAGACCTCGAAGACGCGATATCCGCGCTCCTCCAGATCCGGCCGGACCATCTCGGCGAGGTCCTTGCCGTCGGGTACGTCGATCTTGTTGAGCACCACGATCCGCGGGCGGTCGCCCAGGCCGCCGTACTGCTTCAGCTCCTCCTCGATGACGTCGAGGTCGGAGACGGGGTCGCGCTCGGACTCCAGTGTGGCGGTGTCCAGGACGTGGACGAGCACGCTGCAGCGCTCCACGTGGCGCAGGAACTCAAGGCCGAGGCCCTTGCCCTGGCTGGCGCCCGGGATGAGTCCCGGCACGTCGGCGATCGTGTACACGGTCGCGCCCGCGGTCACCACGCCCAGGTTGGGGACGAGCGTCGTGAACGGGTAGTCGGCGATCTTCGGCTTGGCGGCGGAGAGCACGGAGATCAGCGAGGACTTGCCGGCACTCGGGTAGCCCACCAGCGCCACGTCCGCGACGGTCTTCAGCTCCAGCACGATGTCCTGGAGATCGCCGGGCTCGCCGAGCAGTGCGAAGCCGGGGGCCTTGCGCCGGGCGGAGGCCAGTGCCGCGTTGCCGAGCCCGCCCCGGCCGCCCTGGGCGGCGACGTACGACGTCCCCTGCCCGACCAGGTCCGCGAGCACGTTGCCCGCCTTGTCGAGCACCACGGTCCCGTCCGGCACCGGCAGCACCAGGTCCTGACCGTCCTTGCCGGAGCGGTTGCCGCCCTCGCCGGGCTTGCCGTTGGTGGCCTTGCGGTGGGGCGAGTGGTGGTACTCGAGCAGCGTGGTGACGGACTGGTCGACGACCAGGGTCACGTCACCGCCGCGTCCGCCGTTGCCGCCGTCGGGCCCGCCCAGCGGCTTGAACTTCTCACGGTGGACGGAGGCACAGCCGTGACCTCCGCTACCCGCGGCGACGTGCAGCTCGACGCGGTCCACGAAGGTGGTCATGGTCAGTGCCTCCAGAAACGTACGAGAGTCTTCAGTACTGCTGTCTTCGCGTGTGCCTCAGTACTGCAACACGCGAAAGGCGGACCCGCTTCCCTGCCGGGAAGTGAGGTCCGCCTCGCGAAGAATTCCGATCAGGCGACCGGAACGATGTTCACGACCTTGCGGCCACGAGCGGTGCCGAACTCCACCGCACCGGCCTGCAGCGCGAACAGCGTGTCGTCGCCGCCACGGCCGACGCCCGCACCCGGGTGGAAGTGCGTGCCGCGCTGACGGACCAGGATCTCACCCGCGCTGACGACCTGACCGCCGAAGCGCTTCACGCCGAGCCGCTGGGCATTCGAGTCGCGACCGTTCCGGGTGGACGATGCGCCCTTCTTGTGTGCCATCTCTCCTCAGTCCCTTACTTCGCAGCCGCGGGGATCTCAGTGACCTTGATCGCCGTGTACTGCTGGCGGTGGCCCTGACGACGGCGGTAGCCGGTCTTGTTCTTGTAGCGCAGAATGTCGATCTTCTGGCCCTTGTGGTGGTCCACGACCTCGGCCTGGACCTTGATGCCGGCCAGCACCCACGGGTCGCTGGTCACAGCGTCGCCGTCGACAACGAGCAGGGTCGAGAGCTCGACCGTGTCGCCAACCTTGGCGGTGGAAATCTTGTCAACCTCAACGATGTCGCCGACAGCAACCTTGTGCTGGCGACCACCGCTGCGCACGATGGCGTACACGCGGATCTCACTCTCTCGCTCGGGAACGGCACCCCCGCAGTCCAGCCACCCGACACACGGACGGCCTCTCCCTGAGCGCCCGGCGCCTGGGAGGAAGAGGTTTACGAGGATGTGACGCATCAGTGGACACGCCGACGGTCAAGGTTACGGGGCCACGCCCGAAGGGGTCAAACCGAGCCCCCTCCGCCCTCACGTGACGCGCTGCTCACCGTCCGCGGGCAGCGGCTTCACACCCTTGCACAGGTCCGTGGTGTCCGCCTTGCCCGGGTAGGCGACCCCGATCACCTTGTTGAAGTGCGCCTTGTACATGTCGTGCACGGCGTCGTCGTCGACCTTGACGATCGACTCGTCGTTCTCCCGCAGGGCAGGCCCGGTGTAGTTCCCCGACCCCGTGAAGCTGACCTTGTTCCGCACCCCGTCGTACATCCCGTCCACGAGGATGTACTTGGAGTGGATGATGTACGGCGTGGTCAGCTTCTGCCCCGGGTTCAGCGGGTCCCGGTCGTCGTTGTAGCAGCGCACCGTCGGGCCGCCGGACGTGTGCATCTTCTCCCACGTCCCCTTGGTCCCGCCCGAACTCGCCGCACTGTCCGACTCGGCATACACGATGCTGACGTTGCAGCCGGCCTTCTTGAGCGCGAGCAGCTTCTCGGCGATGGCCAACCGCGTGATCTTGAAGATCGACACCCGCACCCAGGTCTTCTGGGTGACCCCGGCGGTGTCCTTGTACGTGCACTGGACGTTGTTGAGCACGGAGTACACGGTGTCGGTGTCCCGCGTGTTCCCGGCCCGCGGGAAGAAGTAGGCCTTGTAGAGACCGTTGCTGACGGTCCGGTACTCCCAGGACTTCCAGTCCCTGGCGACCATCGTGTCGAAGTAGTCCGCGTACGCGTCGTACATCGTCGGGTTGTTCGGCAGTAACAGGGCGTCGTTGAAGAACTTGGTGTGCGCCGAGGGCGTCGAGTTGGACGTCGTCTGCACGACGACGTTCGTGGCGCCCTCGACCGCCGAGAACAGCCAGAACTTGTTGTGCATGATCGACTGGCCGTACTGCGGGTCACCCAGACACGACTTGTCCACCGGACAGGTCGTCACGTACGACGCCTTGGCGCGATTCGTGCCGAGGGCCGACGCGAGCGTGCTGTACGACGTGTTGGCGGGCCGGTCGCTGATGCTCGACTCGTCGAGGAGCACCTTCACGTTGACGCCGCGGTTCTTGGCGGCGATCAGCGCGTTCACCACCGACGCCTCCCACACGTGGTAGACGGCGACCTTGATGGTGGAACCCGGCAGCGCCGCGTCCGTCAGCTGGATCAGCCGCGTACGGATGGCGATCTGCTCGTCGGTGGTGCCCAGCGGGTCGTTGAAGATGGGCCCCTCGGTCCATGTGGGCGCGGCCTCGGCGGTCCCCGCCGTCACGGCCGTCTGCACCCCCGCCGCCGACAACACCGTGGCCAGCGCCACGACCTGACGCCCGCCCTTGACCGGCTTCACAGCACGGTGTCGCCCAGTGCCCTTCAGGCGCACGCGCGCCATGCGATCC
>NZ_VJZC01000237.1 GCF_009377185.1 Streptomyces spongiae | reverse complement strand
ACCCCCGACACCCCCCTCCGCACAGCCCGCCACTCCCTCGACGTCCTCGCCCGCGCGCATCTCCTCCAGCGCGACCGGGCCGGGCGGTTCGGTACGCATGATCTGCTGCGGGCCTACGCGGACCGGCTGTCCCGTGCGCACGACTCGGAGGAGGAGCGGCGGGCGGCGCTGGTGCGGCTCTTCGACCACTACCTGGGTGCGGCGGCCGCCGCCATGGACGTGCTCTATCCCGCCGAGCGGCATCACAGGCCCCAAGCCGCGCCCACGGCAGGTGTCCTGCCGGACCTCGGTGACCCCGTGGCGGCGCGGGCCTGGCTGGACGCGGAGCGTCCGACGCTGGCCGCCGTCTGCGCGGTCGCCGCGGACCGGGGCAGCCCGGGGCATGCCGTACGGCTGGCCGCGCTGCTGTTCCGGTATCTGGACGCCGGGCACCACACGGAGGCGTTGGAGATCCACCGCAACGCCCTGCGCGCGGCCGAGATGTCCGGTGACCTCGGGGGACAGGCCCACGCCCTGACCAACCTCGGTGTCGTGCACTGGCGGCTCGCCGACGCCGCGTCGGCCGCCGACCACCTCGTACGCGCCCTGGCCCTGCACCGTACGACGGGGGACCGCGCCGGGCAGGCCAGGACCCTGTCCAACCTGGGCAACGTCCACTGGAGGCTGGGCAACCTGCGCGAGGCCGCCGGGGATCACCAGCAGGCCCTCACTCTGTACGGGGAGACCGGCGACCGGGTGGGGCAGGCCCGCACGCTGACGAACCTCGGCAACGTCTGCCTGCGCCTGGGCGAGTATGACGAGGCGGCCGTCCACCAGCGCCAGGCCCTCTCCCTGCACGACCTGACCGGCGACCGGATCGGCCGCGCCCGCACCCTCACCCACCTCGGCAACGCCTGCCTGCGGCTGGGCGAGTACGAGGAGGCGGTCGTCCACCAGCGGCAGGCCCTCGCCCTGTTCCGGCAGCTCGGACACGCCGGGGGCGAGGCGTACGCGTTGTCCGGGCTCGGCGACGTACGGCTGCGGCTGGGCGAGTACGAGCAGGCCGCGGCCCACCAGCGGCGCGCGCTCGACCTGTTCCGCGAGAACGGCGAGCGCTACGGCGAGGCATCGGCGCTCAACGGCCTCGCCGAGGCACTCCACGCCGCCGGCTGCCACGACGAGGCCCTCACCCACCACACCACCGCCGCCACGGTCGCGGCCGCCACCGGCGAGACCGACCAGCGGATCCGGGCCCACAAGGGAGCGGCCCGCGCCCGCGAGGCCCAGATGGGCGGGACCATGAGCGCCCCCGACCTACGATCGGTCGCTGTTCGTCCCGTCGCCGTCCCGTCCACAGGGCCGGACTGAGGGTCCTCGCACCATGAGCGCGGGCGGCCGGGTACGACGGGCGCGACGGGTACGAGAGGTCAGGACACCACTCCCGCCGCGTCCCGGACCTCCGTCGCCTCAAGCCGTTCGGCCGTGCGCTGGGCCGTCCGGCGGGCCCACGGGCCCGTCGTGAGCGCGCCCAGGACCAGCACCGCGAGGCCGCAGCCCGCGATGATCCACCAGCCGGGCCGGGCGGCCGACACGAAGGTGTCCCGGTACGACGACGCGCTCACGCCCGCCGCCAGGACCGCGCCGATCACCGCGACCCCGAGGGTCTGACCGATCTGGCGGCTGGTGGAGGCGACGGCGGCGGCGACCCCGGCCTGGGTGCGGGGCATGCCGGAGACGGCGGTGTTGGTGATGGGGGAGTTGACGAAGCCGAAGCCCACACCGAACAGCAGGAACCCGAGGAAGAGCGTGACGTTCGACGTCTCGGCCTCGAAAACGGCGAAGAGCACACCGCTCGACGTCATCGCGCACCCGGCCAGCAGCAGCGGCAGCCGCGGCCCCCGGCTGCCGACCAGCCGGCCGGACAGCGGCGCGCAGAGGAAGGTCGGCACCGCCATCGGCAGCATCCACAGGCCCGCGTGCAGGGCGTCCAGACCGCGCACGTTCTGCAGGTACAGCGTCGACAGGAACAGGAACCCGCCGAGCGCCGCGAACGCGCCCACCGCTATGACGGTCGCCCCGCTGAACGGCGCCGACCGGAAGAACCGCAGCTCGATGAGGGGTTCGGCACGGCGCGGCTCGTACCAGAGGATGCCGAGCAGCGCGGCGAGCGCGAGACCCGCGAAGGGGGCGACGTGGGCGAGCCCGGAGTTCGGCGCCTCGATGATCGCGTACGTGAGCGAGCCGAACAGGGCCATCACCAGGACCTGCCCGACCGGGTCGGGGCGGCGGGCCTTCGGGGCACGGGACTCGGGGACGAAGCGCAGGGTGAGCAGGAGCGCGGCGAGGCCCACCGGGATGTTGAGCCAGAAGATCGCACGCCAGCCGACCGACTCCACGAGCAGCCCGCCGACCAGCGGACCGGCGGCCATCGATATGCCGACGACGGCGCCCCACACACCGATCGCGCGGGCACGCTCACGCGGGGCGGTGAAGGTGTTGGTGATGATCGACATCGCGACGGGATTCAGCATCGAGCCGCCCACCGCCTGCACCATCCGGAAGGCGATCAGCGCCTCCAGGTTCGGGGCGAGGGAGCACAGCGCCGAGCCGATCGTGAAGACGACCAGCCCGGCCATGAAGACCCGCTTGCGGCCGATACGGTCCGCGGTCGCCCCCGAGAGCATAAGCAGCGAGGCGAGGACGAGGGTGTACGCGTCGATCGTCCACTGGAGCCCGGACACGCTCGCGTCCAGATCCTTCTCCATCGACGGGAGGGCGACGTTCAGAACCGTGTTGTCGAGGCTCACGATCAGCAGGCTCATGCAGCAGATCGCGAGGACGAGCAGGCGTCGGCGGTGGCTGAGCTCGGGCATGCGTTCCATCGTAGCAAAGTCGATAGTGCGCCTAACTAATGACTGGAACCGGTGGCCGGAGTACGTGACAATGGGGGAATGTCCACGCCCACCGTCGCCCCCACGGGTCCCCTCCGGATCGGCCCGCACACCGTCCAGCCGCCCGTCGTGCTCGCCCCCATGGCCGGCATCACGAACGCGCCCTTCCGCACGCTGTGCAGGGAGTTCAGCGCGGGCAAGGGCTTGTACGTCAGCGAGATGATCACGACCCGGGCCCTGGTCGAGCGCAACGAGAAGACCATGCAGCTGATCAGGTTCGACGCGTCGGAGACCCCGCGCTCGATCCAGCTGTACGGCGTGGACCCGGTGACCGTCGGCAAGGCCGTCCGCATGATCGCGGAGGAGGACCTCGCCGACCACATCGACCTCAACTTCGGCTGCCCGGTCCCCAAGGTGACCCGCAAGGGCGGCGGCTCGGCCCTCCCGTACAAGCGCAACCTGCTCCGCGCGATCCTCCGCGAGGCCGTCTCCGGCGCCGGTGACCTCCCCGTCACGATGAAGATGCGCAAGGGCATTGACGACGAGCACATCACCTACCTCGACGCCGGCCGCATCGCCGTCGAGGAGGGCGTCACGTCCATCGCCCTCCACGGCCGCACGGCCGCCCAGCACTACGGCGGCACGGCCGACTGGGACGCCATCGCCCGCCTGAAGGAGCACGTACCGGAGATCCCCGTCCTCGGCAACGGCGACATCTGGTCGGCCGAGGACGCGCTGCGGATGGTCCGGGAGACGGGTGTCGACGGGGTGGTCGTGGGCCGCGGCTGCCTGGGCCGCCCGTGGCTGTTCGCGGACCTCGTGGCAGCCTTCGAGGGTCGTACGGGTGCCTACGCCCGCCCGGTCCTCCGCGAGGTGGCCGACGTCATGGTCCGCCACGCCACCCTCCTCGGCGAGTGGCTCGGCGACGAGTCCCGCGGCGTCATCGACTTCCGCAAGCACGTCGCCTGGTACCTCAAGGGCTTCGCGGTCGGCTCGGAGATGCGCAAGCGCCTGGCGATCACGTCCTCGCTGGACGAACTCCGGGCCGGGCTGGACGAGTTGGACCTCGACCAGCCCTGGCCGACCGGCGCCGACGGCCCGCGCGGCCGCACGTCCGGCAACAACCGCGTGGTGCTGCCGGACGGCTGGCTCAAGGACCCGTACGACTGCGCGGGCGTGAGTGAGGACGCGGAGCTGGACACGTCAGGAGGGTGAGGGAGTCGCGGGACGGGCGGTCACCTCCTCGGACTCACGCGGAATCGGCTCCGCTTCCCGCGTCGGCTCTGCTTTCCGCGCCGACTCCGCTTTCCGCGCCGCGTCCGGCGCGTCCGGTGGCGCGTCCGGTGGTGCGAACATCAGGCGCAGTCCCAGGACGGCGCACAGCGGGCCGAGGGCACACATCGCGGCGGCGCTGACGAAGGCGGCGCCCAGATTCCCCGCGTCATACCCGAATCCGCCGAAGTACGTGGCGAAGGTCGACGCGAAGCCGAAGAACATCCCAGGGATGAGAGAGAACGGCTTCAGCCGGCCGGTGGCCAGCAGGGTGCCGTTGACGAAGAAGATCACCACGCCGAGCGCCAGGGTCTGTGCGAACTCCCCCGTGCCGAACATCGTGCCCGTCTCCCGGTTGAGCAGGACCGCCACGACCGCGAATCCCGCACCCGTGGTGGTGGCGGTGATCATGGAGATGGCGTTGGCGGTGCTCGGACCGCCCTGCAGGAATGTTCCGGCCCAGGTGATGAAGATCGCCCAGGTCGGCATGTGGAGCGGGCTCAGGAGCAGGAAGACCGTGGCGAAGGCGATGATCGAGGCGCTGACCTCGTGCGGCAGTCTGCCCTTCATGGCTACGCCAACCCGCCCGGCTTGGCCAGCAGTTCTTTGATTCCCGTGTCGATGAACTCGGTGTCCTTGGGGCTGCTTCCGCCGCCGGCGAAGTGGCCCCAGATGCCGGGGATCACGCGGAGTTCGGCGCCCGGTATGTGGCTGACGGCCCAGGCCTCGTCCTCCGGAGGGAAGTAGAGGTCCTTCTCGGCGGGCATGTCGAGCGTGGTCGCCTTGATGGAGCCCAGCGCCGCCTCCGTGTTCCCGTCGAAGCCGGGGGTGAGCCCGATGTCGCCGTTCTGCCACGTCCACAACATGCTGAGCAGGTTGTTCGGGTCGCGGCCGTCGAGGAAGAAGCCCTCCCAGAAGCCGACGAGGAAGTCCTCCAGGGAGGTGTAGCCGAGCTTCTCGTACTCCTTCTCCCAGTAGAACGCCTGCGAGAAGCCCCATCCCGCGTACACCCGGGCCAGCGCGCGCAGTCCGGTGGTCGGCCACTTGCCCTCGTCGTACCAGCCGCCGTTGAAGACCGCGTCGGCGGTCAGCGCGGCCTTGACGCCTTCCAGGAAGACCTTGTTGTGGAGGCTGGTGCGCGGGGAGCCGCAGAAGGGGGCGATCCGCTCGACCATCTCCGGGTAGCTGACGGCCCATTGGAAGGTCTGCCCCGCGCCCATCGACCAGCCGGTCACGAGCGCGATCCGCTCGATGCCGAACTCCTCGGTCACCAGCTTGTGCTGGGCCTCGATCTGGTCGTACACCGTGATGCGCGGGAAGCGGGCGCGGTCGTACGGCGGCGGGGTGTTGCTCGGTGAGCTGGACAGGCCGTTGCCGAGCATGTTCGGAACGATGATGAAGTACTCGTCGGGGTCGAGCGCCATGCCGGAGCCGATGAGCCACTCGTTGTCCCAGTGCCGGCCGGAGTACCAGGTGGGGTAGACGATCACGTTGGACTTGGCGGCGTTGAGTTCGCCGTACGTCGTGTAGGCGAGGTGGGCGCCGCGCAGGGTGGCGCCGTGCTGGGTGGTGAAGTCACCCAGAGGGAAAGTGAGATGTTCGCGCATGGGACTGTCTGCCTTTCAGGAGCACTTCTCTCAGGTCTCTCAGGAGCACTTCTCGTCAGGAGGTGACCGCGCACTGGCCGCGGTCGGCCTTCCTGGGGCCCTCGGCGGTGGGCCGGATGTCGAAGTCGAAGATCGCGGTGGGGAGGTAGAGGGTGCTGCAGGCGTTGGGGATGTCCACCACGCCGCTGATCCGGCCCTCGATCGGCGCCGAGCCGAGCAGCAGGTAGGCCTGTTCGCCGGTGTAGCCGAAGGACTTCAGGTACTCGACGGCGTTGAGGCAGGCGTTGCGGTACGCCATCGTCGCGTCGAGGTAGTGGTTGGTGTCGGTCTCGTGGTCGACGGAGATGCCGACGAACGAGATGAACTCGCTGTACTGCGGCGCGACGTTGCCGGGCATGAAGATCGGGTTCGTCGTGACGCCGTACTTCTCCATGCCGCCCTTGATCAGGTCGACGTGCAGATCGATGAAGCCGCCCATCTCGATCGCGCCGCAGAAGGTGATCTCGCCGTCGCCCTGGCTGAAGTGCAGGTCGCCGCCGGACAGCAGGCCGCCGGGGACATGGACGGGGTAGAAGACCCGTGAGCCGCGGGTGAAGTTCTTGATGTCGTGGTTGCCGCCGTTCTCGCGGGCCGGGACCGTGCGGGCGCCCTCGGCGGCGATCCGGGACGCCGTCTCGCCGTCCGCCGTGCCGGCCAGGGCGCCCGCGGCGAGCGGGGGCAGCGCGAGCGCCGGTACGCGGTTCGGGTCGGTGTCGATGAGGGCCTGTTCGCGGGCGTTCCAGCGGGCCAGCAGCTCGGCGGAGGGCGCGGTGCCGAAGAGGCCGGGATGCGTGATGCCGGTGTAGCGGACCCCGGGGATGTGCCGGGAGGTGGCCTGCTGGCCGTGGAAGTCCCAGACGGCCTTGTACGAGTCGGGGAAGTGGTTGGTGAGGAAGCCGCCGCCGTTGTCCCTGGCGAACACCCCGGTGTAGCCCCAGCCCTGGCCGGACCCCTCGCCGGCCGACTGCGGTACGGGACCCAGGTCGAGGATGTCCACGACGAGCAGGTCACCGGGCTCGGCGCCCTCCACGGCGATCGGACCGCTGAGCATGTGGGCGTGGGTGAGGTCGACGTCACGGACGTCATTGGCGGAGTCGTTGTTGCCGATCTGGTTGTCGGTCCAGTCCCGGCACTCGATACGGAACTCCGAGCCGGGCCGGACGGTGACGGCGGGCGGGATGTCGGGGTGCCAGCGGTTGTGGCCGGGCACCTTCTGGTCGCGCATGGACAGGGCCTGGTCGACGCTGAAGACGACTTCGGGCATGAACTGCCTCCGGGACAGGTGAACGTGGGGTCAGGGCTTGGGCAGCAGGGTGTGCCGGGGATCGGCCGGCGGAGCCGTACGGCGCCGGGCCGGGGGCACCTCGGTGACGACGCGCGGTTCATGGGCGCTGGCCTCGGACGCGTTCCGGGCACGGGCCAGGGGGGAGGGAGTGCGGGTGAGGTTCGGGGCGGTGAAGACGCGGCGGGCGTGAACTCCGCAGAGTTCGCACGGCTCTTCGGGCAGCGCCCGGCCGATCGGCCGGATCACGTCGAAGGGGCCGCAGCCCGTACAGCGGTACTCGTACATAGCCATGGACGACCAACCTTCAAAAGCTTCGAGAAAAAAGTATTTTCTCTCGAAGTAAATGGGCAAGAGGGTGGCGCGTTACGTGCGTGTAAACATGCGTACGTGCGAGGGGGCCTCGGGGCTACGGCAGCTGCTGGAGCACGTCCCACTGGAGTCCGTCGGCCGCCGCGAGGAACACACGCTGCTTCAGGTGGCGGTCCTGGACCTGGACCGTGCCGCGCGGGCTCTCGTACTCCAGGCCCTCGGCGGTGGCCTGGATCCGTTCCACGTCCATGCCGCCCGCCCGGCGCAGCAGTTCGGTGAGCATCCGCACGCCCTCGTAGCAGGACTCGCCGAGGCTGTTGAGCACCGGTGCGCCGGGGCCGAAGCGGCGTCCGTACGCGGCGGCGAAGTCGAGGCCGTACGCGGTCGGCAGGTCCTCGAAGTAGCCCGCCGAGGTCATCAGGCCCCGGGTGTTCTCCGGCCCGGTCGCCAGCAGCACGTTCTCCTCGATCAGCGAGCTGAACCGGATGCGGTCACGGTCGAGTCCGGCGGCGGTGAAGGCCCGGTTGAACAGCACGGCGTCGTCGCCGATCAGCAGCATCAGCACGGCCTCGCAGCCGCTGGCCACCACCCGCCGCAGTACCGGACCGAAGTCCGTGGTGCCGAGCGGCACGTACATCTCGTCGCACACCTCGCCGCCGAGTTCGCGCAGATAGCGGTGGGCGGCGCGGGCGGAGGAGCGCGGCCACACGTAGTCGTCGCCGACGATGGTCCAGCGCCGGATGCCGAGTTCGCATGCGAACCACTGGAGCGCGGGCCGTAGTTGGCGGTTCGGGGTCTCGCCGGTGAGGAAGACGCCCGGGGGGCGTTCACCGCCCTCGTAGAGCGCGGTGTACACGTACGGCACCCGGCCGTCGATGCGCGGAGCGACCACCTCACGTACGGCGGAGATGTGCCAGCCGGCCACCGCGTCGACGACACCGCCCGAGATCAGCGCGTCGATCTCGGTGGCCACCTGCTGCGGCGGCGCCCCGCCGTCGACCAGGACGAGCCGGAGTTCCTTGCCCAGCACGCCCGACTCGGCGTTGACCTCCTCGGCCGCGAGCAGGGCGCAGCACTCGCAGGACGGTCCGAAGATCCCGGCCGGACCCTGGAGTGGGATCACCAGGGCGACATCCAGAGCGTCACGGGTCCGAGGGCCTGCCGGCGAGCCGAGCAGGGCAGACGCCTTCTCGATCATAGGCGCTCACTCTAGCCATTGCTTGCTACGAGAATATTTCACGGCGATAGGGAAATGACTGTATCGTGGAACTACCTCGATCACCACGACGACTCTTGGCAGGGCGATGACCACGACCACTCCGGCGGCCGTAACAGATCTCGACCTCGCGCGAGCGCTCACCCTCGTGGAACGGAGCGTCGTCGGAAGGCTCGTCGAGGCACTGAAGGAGGAGGGCGCGACGCTCGAGGAGTGGCGCGTGCTCTCGTACCTCGGCGACGGCGTCGGGCACCCGATGACGGAGATCGCCGAGTTCGCGCTGCTCTCCGCGCCGACCCTGACGAAGGTCGTCGACCGCATGGTCTCGCTCAACCTCGTCCTGCGCCGGGTGGACGACACCGACCGGCGGCGCGTGCTGGTGTTCGCGTCCGAGCGGGGCAGCGAGGCACTGACCCGCTGGACGGCGGCGGTCGAACGCGAACAGGAGAGCCTTACGACTGCCCTCGGCACCGAAGAGGTCGCCCTGCTGAGGACGCTGCTGCAGAGGGCGTCGCGGCGCTTGGGGTGAGGGGGCGCCCCTGAAGGAGGCGGGCCCGCTTCAGGGGCGCGGGGAACTGCGCGACAAGCCACACACAACCCGCGGTCAGGAACCGAACAGGCGGTCCCGAGCTCTCAAACCGCTCAACGCAGCGGAGCGCTCACGCGCCCCCAACAGCCGTCAGCAACGCGAGCGGCGCCGCAGCAGCACGGGCCTCCCGCACACACGCATGCGGATAAGGAACCGGCTCCGGGTGCGTGCCCCGCCCGTACCCGGCGAGAACCTCCGGCAACCGATGCCCGGTTGCCGTAGCCGCGTCCACCAGCCCACGGGCAACCGTCCGCGCCTCGTCATGCAACCCGTACCGCGCAAGCCCGAGCGCGACGAGCGCGTTGTCATGCGGCCACACAGAACCCCGGTGATACGACAGCGGATGGAACGCCGCCTGCCCGGAGGCAACCGTCCGCACTCCCCACCCCGAGAAGAAGTCCGGCTCCAGCAACCGCCGCCCCACCGACTCCCCGTACTCCTTGTCCAGCAACCCCGACCACAACAGATGCCCCGCGTCCGACGCCAGAGCATCCACATGGTTGCCCTCACCGTCCAGGGCCAGCGCGGCGAACCCGTGCTCCTCCATCCAGAAGTCCCGCTGGAAGCGGTCGCGCAGATCGGCCGCGGCCTGCTCCAGCAGCGCCGCGTAGACCTCGTCCTCCCACACCGTGCGGGCGAGATGACCCGTGCGGCGCAGCGCGTCGTACGCGTACCCCTGCGCGCCCGCCGCCATCACCGGCCCGGTGGGACGGCTGCCGTCGGCCGAGCAGATCGCGCCGGGGGAGTCCTTCCAGTTCTGGTTCGCGAGGCCGCCCTGGTCGGCGCGGTACACCAGATAGCCGCGCGAGGTGAGGCCGCCGTGGTCGAGCATCCAGCCGATCGCCGCACGGGCGTGGGGCTCCAGACGGCGGGCCAGGCTCACGTCGCCGGTCTGTTCCACGTACGCGCCGAGGAGGACGAGGAAGAGCGGGGTCGCGTCCACCGAGCCGTAGTACCGCCCGTACGGCACCTGCCCGAAGTGGGCCAGCTCGCCGTGGCGCACCTCGTGCACGATCTTGCCCGGCTGAGCCACCGAGTCGAGGCCGATCTCGGTGGCCTGGGTGGCGGCGAGCGCGGGGAGGGTCGCGGCGGCCAGGTCCGGGCGGTAGGGCAGAGCGAAGAGCGAGGTGAGGAGCGCGTCGCGGCCCAGGAGCGTGAGGAACCAGGGGACTCCGGCCGCCGGGACACGCAGTTCCTCCCCGTCCGGGCCCGTCGCGGGCACCTGGAGCACGGCGAGGTCGCCGATCCCGCGCGCGCAGGCCGCCGCCAGCTCCGGCCAGCCCGTCGGGAAGGGCACGCCCTCCGCGAACTCACCCTCCAGAGCGAGGAGTTGTTCGGTCGCGGCGGCGGGGGAGGACGGCACCTCCCGCGTACGGGGCGCGCCGTGCGGCCGGGCCGCCACCCGCAGCGCCAGCTCCGCCGAGCCGTGCGGCTCCAGGTCGAGGGCCCAGACGAGGCGGCGGGCGCCCGTGCCCGTCTCCTCCACGCCGTCGGGCGCGGGCTCGGACGTGACGGTCGTACGGGAGCGCCACTCGCCGCGCCGGTAGCCGAACTCCACGCCGTCGTCGAGGACTTCACGGGAGCGCACGGCGCCGATCTTGGTGTACGTACGGTGGTCGGAGCGCAGTTCGAACTGGTCCGTGAAGTCGGCGTCCGCGGTGACCGCGATACGGACCGTCGTCGGCACCGGACGGTTGCTGGTGACGCGCAGCGACTCCACGAACGCGCCGTCGGCGACGGCCTGTTCCCGGAAGAGCGTGTACGCGGGCGGCTCCTGGCGGCCGCCGCGCGGCACGAGGACGCAGCGCGCGGTGTCGCCGTCGGCGACCGGCGTGAGCGTCTCGGGCACGGCGCCGTCGACGGTGAGCTGCCAGCGGCTGAGGTGGCGGGCGTCCCGCACGAACAGCCCGTCCGGGGAGCCGCCGCCGCGCACCCCGCTGATGTCGCCGCCGTCGCCCACGGTCGCGAACGTCCCGCCGCGTACGAGCAGATGCTGCCGGTCCGTCATCCCCGGTCCTCTCCCAGGTCCGTCATCCCCGGTCCTCTCCCCGATCCCTCATGTCGACCTTGTCGACCTTGTTGCCCTTGTCTCCCATGTCGAACGTGCCGATGCCCACGGGGGTCACTGCCTGCCCCACGGGCTCGTGGAGCAGGTCGAGTGTGAGCGCGGCGGTCCAGCTGAAGTCGCCCGCGCCGCAGGCATCGCCGGTGTACGGGTCGACGTACTCCGCGAACCCGGACGTGTCGGCGGTGCTCAGGAAGTCCTCCCGCAGGGCGTCGGCCCGCGCCCGCTCACCGTGCAGCCGCAGCCCGCGCTCCACCAGCCAGGCCGTGTTGAACCAGGCGGGCCCGCGCCAGTACCGGTGCGGATCGAAGGACTCACCGGTGAGGTCGTAGCTCGGTACCAGACGGGCGGGCCCGCCGAGACCGAAGTGCGGTCCGCTCGCCGTACCGACCAGGGCGCCCGTGACGTCCCGTGGCAGGGCGGGCAGCAGCAGTGGGATCAGCCCGGACACACCGCGCTCGGGGATCAGCCCGCCGCCGCGCACGTCCCGGCAGAAGAACAGGCCCTCCGCCGGGTCCCAGAGCCGCTCCACCAGGGCGGCCGTCAGCCGCTCCGCGCGCGCGTGCCGGGCCGTGCCCGGGGCGCCGAGCTCGTGGGCGATGCGGGCGAGCGCGTGCTCGGAGGCGATCAGCAGCGCGTTGAACGCCGGGTCCTCCACCGCGAAGTCACCCGTCCCGTCCGCGTACCCGCCGTCCCTGTAGTCCGTCGCCAGCCGCACGTACCGCCCGTAGTCCAGGTCCGTCGGCCGGTCCTCGGGCGCGCCGTGGTCGAGGTCGGCGCGGCGGAAGGAGCGGGCCGGGGCGGGGGTGACACGGGCGAGCGGGGCGTCCCAGCAGGGGGAGTTGTCCATGCCCTGCTCCCAGGGGTGGACCACCGAGGCCAGACCGCCTCCGCCGAGGTCGCGCCGGTGCAGCAGGTAGCGGTGCCAGGCGGCCAGGCGCGGGTACACCCGGGGCAGGAACCCGCGCGCCCGGGACAGCCCGGGATCGGCCCGGTGCACCAGCCACGCGGCCAGCGCGTGCACCGGTGGCTGCACGATGCCCGAGGTCTGTACGGTGCGCGGGGCGCCCGCAGCGCGCCCCGCGGTCGAGGAGCGCCAGAAGTCGGGGCTCGGGAAGTACGCGTCGAGCGGCACGGAGGGGTTGAAGACGATGTGCGGGACACGGCCGTCGCCCCACTGGGCGTCGAGCAGCGTCTCCAGCTCCGTCTGTGCCCTCAACGGCGACAGGTGCCTGAGGCCGATCGCGATGAATGCCGAGTCCCACGACCACTGGTGCGGATACAGGCCCCGTGACGGCACGGTCGACGTCCCCGTCCAGTTGCCCTCCAGGACCCGGGCCGCCCGGCTGTGCAGGGAACCGGCCGTCGTGGCCGGGTCGGCCGGGGCCGCCACGATGGCCGGGGCCGCCACGATGGCCGGGTCGGCCATGACGGCCTGGCCGGCTGGGTTGTATACACCGGTTCCGAAGTGCGTGATCCCGTCCGGGCAGGGCCCGATCCCGTGTCGGGCGGTGAGCTGTGGTGAGCGGTCCACGCAGGGCTCCCGAGGACGTCGAGCCGGCAGGTTCGGCAGTAGGCACCGTTGAGTTACGTCTATTTAACACGCAAAACTCAGGATGTAATGCAGAGTTGGTGAACGCAAGGGGGAAGGCAAGGGGTGCGTATGAGGGGAAGAGCCGTGAAGGCGGGCAGCCACGCCGGTGCCGGAGATCTGCTTGAACTGGTCCGGAGCGGCCGGGCCACCACACGGGGCGCGCTCCAGCAGGCCACGGGACTGTCCCGGGCCACGGTGGGCCAGCGCCTCGACCGGCTGTTCCGGGCGGGCTGGCTGCGCGAGGGCGCCGGCGGCCCGGTGGACTCCCCGCTCGGCGGACGCCCCTCCATCACCCTCGAGTTCGACGACTCCCACGCCGTCGTCCTCGCCGCCGACCTCGACACCCGGCACGCCCGCGCCGCAGTGCTCTCCCTGACGGGCGAGGTTCAGGCCGAGCACACGGGCACCCTGGTCATCGAAGACGGCCCGGACGCCGTACTGGACGAACTCGGCCGCTGGTTCGCCGCGTTGCTGGAGAAGGCCGGGCAGTCGGCGGACGCGGTGTGCGGGATCGGCCTGGCGGTTCCCGGCCCGGTCGACAGCGACACCGGCCGCGTGGTCCAGCCGCCGATCATGCCGGGCTGGGACGGCCACGACATAAGAGGCCGCCTGTCCCGCGCCTTCGCCGAGCACGCGGGCGGCCCGACCGGCCCCACCGGCACCCCGGTCCTCGTCGACAACGACGCCAACCTCATGGCGTACGGCGAACAGCGCACCGGCTACCCGGACTGCTCGGCCTTCGCCCTCGTCAAGGTGTCCACGGGTATCGGCGCCGGAGTGGTCGTCGGAGGCGCGATCTACCGCGGGATCGACGGCGGCGCCGGGGACATCGGGCACATCCGGGTCCCCGAGGGCGCGGACGCGCTGTGCAAGTGCGGCTCGTACGGCTGTCTGGCCGCCGTGGCGAGCGGTGGCGCCGTGGCCCGGAAGCTGGCCGAGACGGGGGTTCCGGCGGCCTCGGGCTCAGATGTGCGCGATCTGCTGGTCTCGGGGCACCCCGAGGCGATGGCGCTCGCGCGGGAGGCCGGGCGGCATGTCGGCAACGTGCTGGCGACGGTGGTGACGCTGCTGAATCCCGGCGTCCTGATGATCGCCGGGGATCTGGCTGGAACTCCCTTCCTCACCGGAGTGCGCGAGCTGCTGTACCAGCGGGCGCTGCCCCGCTCCACCGCTCACCTCGACGTGGTGACCTCGCGGCTGGGGGAGCGGGCGGGGCTGGTG
>NZ_VJZC01000236.1 GCF_009377185.1 Streptomyces spongiae | reverse complement strand
CCCCTGGGGATGGGACGGGTAGGGGCGGCGGGGGCGGAAACCAACCCCGGAACCCTTTGCCCCGCCTAGGGCTGATCGGGACCGCTTCATGGGGATCCCCAGGTGCACACTGGCTAGGGGACGAGTGCCTGAGTGCGGGGTGATACAGATGGTGAACCGTTTCCGGAGCGACCGCGGACTGGTCGCGCGGATGGTGGTCACGGGTTTCCTGCTCGGGCTGTTGTACGTGGCCTTCGTAGGCGCCCTGATCGTGTTGCTGAAGAGCTGGATCCTGGTCGTGGTGATCGCCGCCGCACTGCTCGGCGCGCAGTACTGGTTCTCGGACCGGATCGCGCTGTACGCGATGCGCGGGCGGGTCGTGGAGCGTGAGGAGTATCCCGAGCTGCACGGTGTGGTGGACCGGCTGGCCACCCTCGCGGACATGCCCAAACCGGTCGTCGCCGTCTCCGACATGGATATGCCGAACGCGTTCGCGACCGGACGGAACGCCGATCATGCCGTGGTGTGCGTGACCACCGGGCTCCTGCGGCGTCTGGAACCGGAGGAGCTGGAGGGCGTGCTCGCGCACGAGTTGTCGCACGTGGCGCACAAGGACGTCGCCGTGATCACCGTGGCTTCCTTCCTCGGGGTGATCGCGGGGCTGATCGTACGGTTCGCCTTCTACTCGCAGGTGTTCGGAGGACGCCGGGACCAGAACACCGCGGCGATACTCGCGGCGGTGATCGGGATCAGCGCGGCCGTCTACTCGATCAGCTTCCTGCTCATCCGGGCCCTGTCCCGGTACCGGGAGCTGGCCGCGGACCGGGCGGCGGCCCACCTCACCGGGCGGCCGTCGGCACTGGCCTCCGCGCTCACCAAGGTCACCGGGGACATCGCCCGCATCCCGAGCAAGGACCTGCGGACGGCACAGGCCTTCAACGCCTTCTACTTCACCCCCGCCTTCGGCAGGAACCCCGGCATCGTGCAGATCTTCTCCACCCACCCCAGCCTGGAGCAGCGGCTCGAGCAGCTGGGCCGGATCTCCGCCGAGCTGGGTGAGGCGTCGCCGTCCGGGAAGGGGTGAGCATGGGGTTGCTGGACATCCTGCTGGGCCGGACGAAGCCGGTCGCGCCCGACCTCGATCAGCTCTTCGGCCTTCCGTCGGCCGCGGTGACCTTGCAGGCCGCGGTCGGCTTCACTCCGACCGGGCAGGGTTCGGTGTGTTTCGCGACGGCGGAGGGCGCGGCCTTCGCCGAGGCACGCGAGGAGGTACAGGCCTTGCTCGACGCGGACACGGGACGCCAGGGCCCGCCCGTCGAGGCCGTACGGGACGAGTACGGGTACTCGTGGCTGGTCTCCCGGCGCGGGCCGGAGGACCTGCCCGCGCTCGTGGGTGATCTGCACGCGGTCAACAGCGCGCTGGAGAGCAGCGGGTTCGGTCCGCAGCTGCTGTGCTCGGTGGTCGCCTTCCACGACGTACGGGACGCAGGGGATGCAGGGGACGCACGGAGCGCGCGGCGGCTCGGGCTCGTGTATCTGTACAAGCGCGGGACCTTCTATCCGTTCGCGCCGCTGGCCGGTTCGGGCCAGCGGCGCGATCACGCGCTGGAACTGCAGGTCAGGGCCGCGCTCAAGGACGATCTGCGGATCGAACAGGATCTGAGCCGCTGGTTCCCGATCTGGGGCGCGCCGGGGTGGTGAGCCCCGCCTGCTCGATGCGCTCCCTGTTACTTGGTGCGCTCCTGCCGACGCGTCTCGAACGGGCGCTCGCGGCGGTACCGGCGCTCCCACTTGGCCTGCTGGTCACGGCGTTCGCGGTACGCGCGGTAGGTTGACGGTGCGCCCGCCGGACCGCCGGCCGGCGATCCGGTCGACGATGTCGCCGAGGACCCGCCTCCCGTACGGCCGTATCGGATGTACACGTAGAGCAGGGCCACCGCGGCGAGCCAGTAGACGCTGTCGGAGAACCCCAGGACGACCAGGACGGCGGTCGCCGAGAGGATGACGGTGTTCATGGCGGACCTCCTTCGTGGTGTGGGTGGACCGGTGCCGGACTGATCCCGTCCGCGTGTCCAGGATGCTCGCCCGGCCGCCCCGCCCGCATCCCAATTACCAGGCGCGCCATGCGTGCACCGTGAATGAATACCTGCATGAGCCGACTCTCCTCCTTCACGCATGACCACCACGGCGAAAGACTCAGCGGGGTGTACGGCGGTGCCGAAGACGCACCCGACGACTCACCCACCGCCGTCCTCCTGCACGGCGCCGGCAACGGCAGCAAGGAACGTCTGGTCCCGCTGCTCGACGAGTTCGTGGCGCGCGGCTGCCGGGGTCTCGCGTTCGACTTCTCGGGGCACGGTGACAGCACGGGTGAGCTGCGGGAGTTGAGTCTGCGGCAGCGTTTCGAGCAGGCCGTAGCCGTCATCGACGCACGGGTGCCCGCGGACGGTCCGCTGGTCCTCGTCGGGTTCAGCATGAGCGGGCAGACGGTGGCGGATCTCGCCCGCCACTACGGGGAGCGGGTGGTGGCGATCGGGCTGTGCGCGCCGGCGGTGTACGCGGCCGAGGCGTGGTCGGTGCCGTTCGGGGACGGTGAAGGGGAGTTCAGCACCATCATCCGGGCGCCCGGGAGTTGGCGTGGGTCCCCGGCGCTGGACGCGCTCCGGACGTACACCGGCCGGGCGGTGCTCGCCGTGCCCGGCTCGGACCACATCATCCCGCCGGATGTGACCGAGGCGGTGAGTGACGCCCTGTCCGCCCACGCGCAGTTCACCCGGCTCGAACTCCCGGACGCGGACCACTACTTGGGCCTGTGGTTCCGGGACCGGGCCGACGACCGGCGGGAGTTCGTGGACGCCGTGCTGACGGGCCTGGGCGACCAGGGGTGGACGGCGACGCGGGCGTGGGTGGCCAAGCAACTGCCACAGGGGCGCGCCGTCCGTGACACCACGGTCCTGCGCGGGGGCTGGAGCTCCCAGATGCGCCGTCTCACCCTCGACGACGGCTCCGGTCTGGTGCTGCGCTCCTTCGTGCGGCCCTTCTTCCGGCGCCACGCGCCGGGGTTGCTGGCCCGCGAGGCGTCCGTGCTCACGCTGCTCGCGTCGTACGACGGCGTCCCGGTCCCGGAGCCGCGCGCGCTCGACGCGACGGCCGAACACGCCGATCATCCCTCGCTGTTGATGTCCCTGCTGCCGGGCACGGTGCGGGTCGGTGACGAGGACCTCGAACGGCGGCTCACCCTGTTGGCCGGTCAACTGGCCCGTGTCCACGCGGTCGTACCGGACGAACGGCCCCGCACCTACCAGGCGTGGACGTCCGCGGAACGGGTCGACGCTCCCGCCGGTGAGCTGTGGGAGCGGGCGGTGGACGTGATCCGGCGCGCGGCGCCCGCGTACGAGGGATGCTTCCTGCACCGGGACTTCCACCCCGGGAACGTACTGTTCACCGGCGACGGCGAGACCCTGCGGATCAGTGGGGTCGTGGACTGGGTGGAGACCTCGTGGGGGCCCGCGGACCTCGATGTGGCGCACTGCTCGACGGCACTCGCGCTGCTGCACGGGCCGGAGCACGGGCTGGGGTTCCGCGCGCGTTACGAGGCTCGGGGCGGCCGTCGCCTCGCGGAGGGCGGGGACCACCTGTACTGGAGGCTGCTGGACGCGCTGGGCTACGCCCCGGACGCGGCGAAGCTCGCGGGGCCCTGGCGGGAGCTCGGCCGCACCGACCTGACCCCCGAGGTGCTGGGGGCCCGGCTGGAGGCGTATGTGGCGGGGTTGCTGGACCAGTACGCGTAACGCGCTGTCCGGGCCGCCGTCCCGGGCCTGGCGCGGTGTCACACCGGGCCCGGGGCCGGCCTCCGGTCACTTCGCCGGGCACTCCTTCCAGGCCATGTGGTAGATCGTGCTGATGTCACCGTCCGTGGAGTCCATGGTCATGAAGCTGGTGCTGCTGGTCGGTGACGTGCCTCTGTTGACCCGCAGCTCGGTGTTGATGTTGAAGTTCCGCTCCTCGCCGCAGGGCGCCCAGACCAGCTGGGCCCAGTCGGTTTCGTCGGTGGCCTGCCAGTTGTCCTCGTACGGGCCGTTGAACGGGTGGCTTCTGGAGGCCGTGTCCGGGGAGCCCTGGAAGTAGTACGAGGCCTTCTGCGTGGCGTTCGCGCCGCTCTTGAGTGAGGCGAAGCCGCGGTAGTCGGCGCTGGCGATGGCGTAGGTGAAGCCCCCGGGTACGTGGACGTTCAGGCTGAGCTGACAGTTCTTGCGGAACGCGGTGGAGGGGGCGCCGCCGCCGACCTGGGCGAGGTAGTCGCTGTAGGTCACCGTGAAGGCGGTGTTGTCGGGGGAGACGGCGACCGCCGCCGTGCCCAGGGGACAGCCGGATCCGTTCACCGTGGCGACCTTGATGATGATCTTGTCCGGGGGCGGGTCGGTGAAGATCGGCGACGAGGTCGATGCCTGCGCCGGGAACGCGGTGGCTACCAGAGCGGCGATCGCGCCACCCAGAAAGAGTCCACGAGCCATGGTTCTCCCATTCCATTGCTTTCGGTGTTACGGCGGTACGGATGCGGATGCGCACCGCCGGAACCAGGGGGGTGCGGCCCAGCGCGTGCGCGGTGGGCCGTCTCGGACCGAACGGCTCGGAACGGTCATGTACATGCCAAGCAGATACGTACACCGACCCGGGCCTGTGAAGGAGCTGTGAAGACCTGGAGCGACCGAATCGTATGGACCTCCGGGCCGTACGGCTAGGGCGATCTCCGGCCAACTCTGGCGCGATCGCCTCGCCTTCCCCTCCTCCGGACATAACGACATACCGGTGCCGCCCACCCCCGCGGAGTGGACGGCACCGGAGACTCGCGCCGCCTCAGCGGCTGTAGCGCATCAGCGCCCGCACCATGTGGCATGTCGTGTCGGACGGCGGGTGGACGCCGATGAGCTCGGCCGTGCCGCGGATCGTCTCGTTGCGGGCCTGGGTCGGGAGGTGGACCCCGGAGTCGAGCAGGGCGATGGCGAGGCGCATCGCCTTCAGCCGGCGGTTGTGCGTGATGTACCAGTCGCGGGGGCGGCCGGGCGGCAGCGGGCGCTTCTCGACGGGCGCGTACGGCAGGTCGAGCTGGACCGGCCTCCTGGCCGTGGACTGGGTGGGCAGCGGCTTCGACGTCAGTGCGGCAGCGGGCACGGGCATCCTCCTGTCGCGGTCAGGGCGTCGTCCGGGATCTCCGGCGACACCCTCGAACACTGCTTCTATTTTACTGGCCACCACTGACAATCAGGAGCCCTGGAGCCCATCAAAAGCCCAGGTGAGCAAGGGAATTGAACATCCTGAACATCCCTCAGCTTGCTCTTTATCTTCGGGCGTCACGCAGAGCGACCAGCGTCTCGAAGCGTTTGACGGTCTTGCCGACGTCGTAGCGGGGTGCCCGCCACCGGTTCTTCACACCGGGTGGTCGTCCGGGGCCGGTGCCGCGGGGTTTGGGAACACGGGCTGGACACAGCATGTGGGGACGGATGTTCCTGAACCCGCGGCGAACACGGGCCGGGGTCATCTGCGCGGGCGGGGTGGGCCTCTCCCAGGGCCGGCGCAGATCGGCGGCCAGTGGCCGGACGAGCCGGAGTTGTGCCAGGGCGACAACGAGGATCCACGTCCAGCGGTCCGCTGCTTCGGGGGTGCGGAGTTTCGGGGTGGTCCAGCCGAGGCTCTGCTTTGTGAAGCGGAAGGTGTGCTCCAGGTCGAAGCGGCGGAAGTAGACCTGCCAGCACCGGTCGACGTCCTGCATGCTGGCGCCGGTCTTGGAGGACCACAGCCAGACCGGTGGTGCTTCGCGGTCCTTGGAGAGGTGGTCGACCTTCAGCCTGATCAGGGTGCCCTCGACCAGGGGGAGTTCGCCTTCGTGGTCGAGCCAGGCTGAGCGGTGGTTCAGGCGTGGGTGGACGCGGTCCCATGCCTGGGTCTGGGCCTTTCCGTAGTTCGTGGTGTTCGTCGCGGTGACGACGGAGGGCTCGGGCCAGGTCTCCGGTGTGTTGAAGCGGAACTCCGGTCCGTGCTTGGGTGGCCGTCCGCCCTGCGGGTCGTAGACGCGGGGTGGTTTCGGCAGCCGCATCACCCTGTCGGAGCGGACCCTGCCGACCAGTTCGACAGGCAGGTCCCGCAGGACCCAGGAGAGGCGGGTGATGTCGTAACCGGCGTCGCCCACGATGACGATCTCCGGATCGCCGGACACCCACTGCCCTGCCGCGATCAACCGCTCGACCACGTCGCGGAGCTGGGCGGCAGTCACCGCGGTGGCGTCGTCCACCGGCCCCAGGCGGACCACGTCCACGATCGTGGTCCAGGAGGTGCGGCCGGGCTCCAGGACGGCGACGAAGGAGTAGGGCCAGCCCGGGATGAACTGGGATGCGGACTTCGCACGGCCATAGACATGGCAGAACAACCTTTCCGCTGAGCACAGCGCGTCGGAGCGGAACCACGGCGAGACGTCGACGGCCAGGACCAGCCTCCCATCAGGGAAACGCGGCAGCGGCAGGCCGGCCAACACCGTTCTCAGCTGCTCGGCGTCGATACACCCCTTGTTCAGGCCGCCGTACATCCCTCCGTGACCACGCCGGTGCTCCGGTGTGAGCGTCAGATCGACCGGTGACCTCACCGGGCCGTCCGCGCACAGCACCGCGTCCGCGAGCTCGAACAGTTCATCGCCCCGGGCGGTCAGGCACGCATAGAAATCGCCCCGAAAACGAGAGACTTCCGCCAGCGTCTCCCGCCGGGCCCCGGATAAGAGCAGACTCATTTTCACGGCCTTCACGCTGATCAGAAGCCTGATTCGACACGGCACACGATCGCGCGAAGGCCGCCCGCTTATCTGGCGAAAGCAAAGACCCCCTCAAGTGCGAGCTCTGTTCGAGGGCCGCCAGTGTGCTCAACGGGTCAACGCGAGCAGTTCATCGATCGCCTGTTTCTCGCCACCACCATTGAGGTGGGCGATGGCCGCCAACGGCGCGAGCTGAAGCCTAGGACGGGTGCCCCCGTTCACCAAGCATCACCCACCAGGGGATTGAGCACAGCTAGGACGGCACACCATCCGCCGCCAGGTGACGAACACGCCTGGATCTTCCTCGCCAGGTGCCGCGCTTAGCCGACGAGGAGATCGAGGTTACGTCCCCGCCCCTGGTCGGGCGCGGGCGTCCGTGGCCAGGGTGTGGTCGAGAACGGCTGCGGCCAGGGGTGCGTGGACGGCGCGGGGCAGGGCGTGCCCCATGCCCGGTATCTCCACCAGCCGCGCCCCGGCGATCACTTGGGCGAGATGGTCGGGGTGCGGCGGTGGGAAGACGGGCTCGGCCGGGGCGGAGATAACCAGGGTCGGCACCTCGGTGCGCGAAAGTTCCTCGGTGCGGTCCATGCCGGAGTGGTCCGCGCGCCCGTGGGTCATGGGCGCCTCGTAGCGCCCGGTGTGCTCGATGATGCGGCGCTCCGAGGCCCGGAACTCCTCGGAGTCGAAGGGGATCTGATCACCGTTGAGCAGCCGCCAGTGCTCCACGCGGTGGTCCAGCTCGCCCTCCAGGCCACGGTCCTCGTGGGGGTGGGACCACAGTTCGAGTACCCGTGCGTCGATGGGCGGGAGTCGGTCTACGGGAGTTCGGGAGCCGTCCGGGTGCGACAGTGGGGTGCTGCTGAGAGCGCCGGTGCCCATCACTGTTGCGCTGAGCAGCCGTTCGGGGTGATCGGCGATCAGCAGTTGGGTGAGCATGCCGCCCAGGGAGTGACCGACGATGTGCGCCCGCTCCACTTCGTACGCGTCGAGGACGGCGATCGCGTCCGAGGCAAGGTCGACGATGCGGTACGGGTGCGTGTCGAAACTGAAGCTGGAGCGGCCGGTGTCCCGGTGGTCGTAGCGGATGACGCGGTGGCGCACGGCCAACGCATCAACCAGTCCCTCCGGCCAGCCCAGCCCAGACGCCCCGGCCCCCATGATCAGCAACAGGGTGGAATCCCGGGGGTCGCCGTGCACCTCGGACCACAGCCGCACCGCCGGGTCGACCTGGACAAACCGCTGATTCATGGCACCGCTCCCCACATCCACGACTCGATGACGAGACGAGCCGTCTCGTCGTCTTGCGTCGTCATCATGACGCACACATCCGGAGTGATGCAATACGACTCGTCTCGTCTCGTTGTGTCTCGTTGCTGACACTCGAAGTCTCGTTGCTGACACTCGAAGGGGTGCCAGAACTCATCTCGATACCTTCTGAACCCCGTTGCACACGAGCCGTGTGCGGCATCCGGTCCGCTCCGGCGGCGACAAACTACGTGCCTGACGCAGACGGGCAAGCTATTACTCTGCGTGACGCCCGAAGATAAAGCACAAGCTCAGGAGACGTTCGGGAACGAGTGGTGCTCGTGTGCCACCACCCAGCGGCCGTGCTGCTTGCGCAGCCCGAGGGTGAGCCTCAAGCGGTTCTCCGGCTGCTCGGCCAGCTCGTGCGGAGTTCCGCAGCGCAGCAGGGCGTAGGCGAACGCGACATCGGCGCCGACGGTGACCTCCAGCGACTCGATGTCGAACGAGGCTCCCTGGGCCTGCCAGTCGAAGAAGGGCGGCCACGTCTCGCGGTAGGCGTCGATGCCGCGGACCCCCTCGTAGGGCGGCGGCACGTCGAACATCACGATGTCGTCCGTGTGGTCGACCAGGACACCGTCCAGATCGCCCTGGCGTACGGCCGCGGCCCAGTGCTCGATCAGGCCGCGGATCTGCTGTCCGTCGTCGGACATTGCGCGACTCCCGGTCGTCTGTGTCGTCTGTGTCGTCTGTGTCGTCTGTGCTGAACGCCTCCGCCGGCCCCAAGACTCGTCGCGAGCGGACGGACCGGCCCACTGGACACGCGGCCGGAGCCGCGGAAGCGCCGAACGGGCGCCCGGCGCCGGCGCCCCGGTCCCCACCGCCCCGGCTCCCGCATGACTCCCACCACGGCGCGCGTACCGTGTCCCGCATGGAGATCTGGATCAATCCGGCCTGTTCGAAGTGCCGCAGCGCGCTCACCCTGTTGGACGCGGAGGGTGCCGAGTACACCGTGCGGCGGTACCTGGAGGACGTACCGACCGAGGACGAGATCCGGGAGGTGCTCGCGCGGCTCGGGCTGGAGCCGTGGGACATCACACGGACCCAGGAACCGGCCGCCAAGGAACTCGACCTGAAGACGTGGGACCGGGACGCCGCGTCGCGGGACCGGTGGGTGCGGGCGCTCGCCGAGCACCCCAAGCTCATCCAGCGGCCGATCATCACCGCCGACGACGGCAGCGCGGTGGTGGCCCGCACGGAGGAGGCGGTTCGGGATGTTCTGGAGCGGTAGGAGCGGATTTCGCGGCCACATCGCGTGACCAAGTCGCGTGTGACGCACGTTACTTGGGAGACCCCCGTAACCGTTGAGTAACTTCGTTCGAGATCTCGTACCCAGTGGCGTACTCACCCGATCCGGCCGCCGAGGCGGTCGGGGACAGGAGGCGCGCATGTCGCGTAGGAGAACGATCGGTACGAAGAAGAAGGTCGCGCTGCTGGTGACCGCGGTGGCGGTGGCGGGAGGCGGGGCCTTCGCCATGGCGGCCACGTCGAACGCCGCCCAGACGGCCGCGGACTCGACCGTCTGCCAGGGACTGGCCACCGCGCTCGGCAACAACGAGCGGTTCATCGAGGGGCAACGGGCCAACCCCGACGCCCAGTCGGAGGCCCGGATCGCCAACCGCGAGGCGGTCATCGCGGAGATCGAGCGCAAGCAGGAGGCATCCGGCTGCGTGGCCGGGGAGTCGGCTCAGGACTCCCAGGGCACCCAGACCGGGCAGACCAGCGGCGCCGCGGAGACCGGGGGGTCGGCTCAGGACCCCCAGGGCTCCGAGGGGTCCGCGGGCGCGGAGGCCTCGGATCCCGCGACCGCCCCGCCCGCGGACGACGACGCCGCCGCGGGCTCCGGGGAGCAGGTCTGCGACGGCTCCACCGTCACCCTCTCCGGCGAGGCGGGCGCCCCGGCCGCGTCCAGCAACCAGTTCCCGGCCGGTACGAAGCTGAAGGTCACCAACCTGGACAACGACAAGTCCACGACGGTGGAGGTCACTTCGGTGTCCGGCAGCTGCGTCCTGCTGAACGACGCCGCGTTCGAGCAGGTCAGGGAACCCGGCAAGTTTCTGATCCGCAGGGCCCTCATCGAGAGGGTGGGGTGAGGCCGGCGGCCCTACAGGAAGGCCGTCAAGTGGGCGTCGAGCTCGGATGAGTTCGCGTGCGGCAGCGTGTGGTGTGTGGCGTCCGGGAGGACCGTCACCTCGGCGCGCGGCAGCCACTCGACGGAACGGGCCGCCACCTTGCGGGCGTCGTGGGCCCTGCTGTTCCCGGCGAGGAGCAGCAGGGCCGGCACGTCCAGCGCGGACGCGGCCGCACGGTCCGGAGCCGGGCCGGTGACCGGTCGTACGAAGGGGAAGCCGGCGGCCGCCTCCTGGAGGCGGAGCCACTCCGGGTCCACGGGGGCACCGCGGGTCTCCCAGTCCAGGAAGGCCCGGGTGGCGCGGGCGGTGCGGCGCAGCAACATCGGGGCGGCCCGCAGGAGGTACGCGGTCGCGAATCGGGTGAAGCACCCGGTCGGGTCGAGCAGTGCCAGGCGGCGGACCCGGTGGGGTGCGTGCAGGGTGTAGTGGAGAGCGATCCAGGCGCCGTAGGAGTGCCCGCACAGCGCGGTCGAGTCGGCGCCCAGACCGTCCAGGAGCAGGTCCAGCCAGGCTGTGAGGTCGGCCACCGTACGGAGGGGGTGGCCGGCCTCACGTGTGCTGAGGCCCGGCTCGCCGATCAGGTCGACGGCGCACACACGGTGGGCGCGAGAGAGCGCCTCGACGTTCGCGAACCAGGAAGCCGAGGTCGCCCCGCCGCCGCCCGGCAGGAGCACGAGCGGGGGCGCGTCGCGCGGTCCGCACGCGTTCACATGAGTGGTGCCGTACCGGGTGGTGACGTCGAGTGTCTCCCGGTCCGTGGGCCACTTGGCCAGGACCTTGTCGTACGCCGTGTGGAAGCCCTGGATGTCGTACGTGCCGCGGCCGCTCATGCGCCCCGCCCTCCCCTGGCCTATTATCTCGTTCAGCGAGATACTCGGTGAGCGAGATGATAGCCGGAGGACAGTGTGCCCGACCACGAGCGCGAGATGGAGATCGTGCACCTGCTGCGCGCGGCGACCGTCGAACTCGGCCTGCACAGCGCCCGGTTCGCGAGCCGGAACGGGATGCACCCCACGGACGTGCGCGCCCTGATCGCGCTCATGGACGCGTCCCGGTCCGGCTCGGACGCGGAGATGACGGCGGGCCGCCTCGGCGCCCTCCTCGGGCTGAACTCGGCGGGCACGACCGCCGTCGTCGACCGGCTGGAGCGGCTCGGGCACGTACGGCGCGTGCGGGACGAGCGGGACCGGCGCCGGGTCCTCGTGGAGATCGACGAGCGGGCGGTGGAGCTGGGGTGGGCCTTCTTCGGCCCGCTGATCGGCCGCGCGGTGGAGCTGCTGGAGGGGTACGACGAGCGGGAGCTGGCGGCGATCCGGGGGTTCCTCACGGGTGTACGGGACGCGGCGGCGGGGGCGAACCGGTAGCCGGGGCGAACCGGTGGCCGGGGCGAACCGGTGGGAGGACGGGCACGGCAACGGGCAGCGGCGCGTTCCCCTCGCGGCATTGCCACCGCGGCACTCTCGCCGCAGCATTGCCATCGCAGCGTTGCCGCCGCGGCACTCCCACCGCAGCGTTGCCAACGCGGCACTCCCGCCGCGGCACTCCCATCGCATACGAGCCGCGCCCGACCGCCCGTGCGAGGCGTCACGCACCGCGTGGCGTGCCCGCTTCTCACGCCGTGATCCGGCGCACAGAAGCCCCAGGTAACACGGGGTTCACACATGAGCAATGATCGGGAAACCGCCTGTTGACAGGCTTCCGGGCATATCCCCCGCGGCGCCCCAGTGCCGCAGCGCCGCCGCCGCAGCACCCGCATGACTGCGACTCAAAGACACACCCGAAGGATGTGGCCCGTGAGCTTCAAGGCTGAGTACATCTGGATCGACGGCACCGAGCCGACGGCCAAGCTGCGTTCCAAGACCAAGATTCTGGCCGACGACGCCAAGGGTGCCGAGCTGCCGATCTGGGGCTTCGACGGGTCCTCCACGAACCAGGCCGAGGGGCACTCCTCCGACTGTGTCCTCAAGCCGGTCTTCTCCTGCCCGGACCCGATCCGCGGCGGCGACGACATCCTCGTCCTGTGCGAGGTCCTGAACATCGACCTCACGCCGCACGCGTCCAACACCCGTGCCGCGCTGACCGAGGTCGCCGAGAAGTTCGCCGCGCAGGAGCCGATCTTCGGCATCGAGCAGGAGTACACCTTCTTCGAGGGCACCCGCCCGCTGGGCTTCCCCGAGGGCGGCTTCCCGGCCCCCCAGGGCGGCTACTACTGCGGTGTCGGCGCCGACGAGATCTTCGGCCGTGAGATCGTCGAGGCCCACCTGGACAACTGCCTGAAGGCCGGCCTCGCCATCTCCGGCATCAACGCCGAGGTCATGCCCGGCCAGTGGGAGTTCCAGGTCGGCCCGGTCTCCCCGCTGGAGGTCTCCGACCACCTGTGGGTGGCCCGCTGGCTGCTCTACCGCACCGCCGAGGACTTCGGTGTCTCCGCCACCCTCGACCCGAAGCCGGTCAAGGGCGACTGGAACGGCGCCGGCGCGCACACCAACTTCTCCACCAAGGCGATGCGCGAGGGCTACGACGCGATCATCACCGCGTGCGAGTCGCTCGGTGAGGGCTCCAAGCCGCTCGACCACGTCAAGAACTACGGCGCCGGCATCGACGACCGTCTGACCGGTCTGCACGAGACCGCCCCGTGGGACCAGTACTCCTACGGCGTCTCGAACCGCGGTGCCTCGGTCCGTATCCCGTGGCAGGTCGAGGTGGACGGCAAGGGCTACATCGAGGACCGCCGTCCGAACGCCAACGTCGACCCGTACGTGGTGACGCGTCTGCTCGTCGACACCTGCTGCTCCGCCCTGGAGAAGGCCGGCCAGGTCTGATCGCCAGGTCTGCTCACCGGGTCTGCTCACCGGGTCTGATCGCTGGGTCTGATCCACCCGTGCTCCGTGAGGGGGCGCCCGCCGTTCGCGGTGGGCGCCCCCTTCGCGTTGCCGGTGTCGCCCACCTCACGTCAAAGAAGCGTCCAAGCAGTGAGAGGAGTCTGTCTCCCCAGGCCCGCTGTCTGCTTCAATGGGCCCATGGCCAGCTTCCAGAAGGACACCGCGACGGGTCGCCATGACCTCGAGCCGTTCTGGCCGTCCCGTCAGCATCACGACTTCGACCGGGTGTGTTGCCGCGCGACGAACGCGCCGGCCCTCTAAAGCCGCACACCTCGGCCTTCGGCCGGCGCGCACGACGTACGTCCCGACGAGCCCGACCACGAACTCGCGGCCGTCGCCCTCCCGACGAACCTCTCGCGCGAAAGAGCTGACCTCTCATGGCGACCACTCGTTCTCTCTCCACCGCCACCCTCACCGCCCCGACCGCTCCCCCTCCCCCGGCGAACGGCTCCGTCCGGCACCGGCTGCGAGCCGTGGACCGCGATGAGGTGGTCGACGTCACCGACTTCCTCCCTCCGGGCGCCACTTGGCTGCCCGCGCCCCAGCACACCCTGCCCACGCTGCCGGGGCAGCCGCCGATGATCGGCTACCTGGTCCTCGTACCGGCCGACCAGCAGCCGCCGGTGCTGCCGTTCGCGGTACCGGAGCCCTCCGGGGTCGACGCGGTCGCCGTGGGGGGCGACGAGGACGGCCTCGTCCGCATCGACACCGTGCAGCGCACCGCCGAGGTCGACGGGCGTCCGCTCGACCTCACGTACCTGGAGTTCGAGCTGCTCGCACACCTGGTGGCGCACCCGAACCGGGTGCACACGCGCGACCAGTTGGTCACCACGGTGTGGGGCTACGGGCACGTGGGGGACGGCCGGACCGTCGACGTCCACATCGCCCGGCTGCGCCGCAAGCTCGGCGCCGAGCACCGGCAGGCCATCCAGACGGTGCGCCGAGTCGGCTACAAGTACACCCCACCGACCACCCGCTGAC
>NZ_VJZC01000235.1 GCF_009377185.1 Streptomyces spongiae | reverse complement strand
CTTCCCCACCCGTGCCCGCCGACGGCACCGCCGCCCAGAACACCGGGCCCGCACCCGAAGCCGGGGGCCGTCTGCGCGTCGTGCTTCTGATGACAGGCAGCTGTCTGCCGATCCTCGGCGCGGTGCTGCTCGCTCCGGTGCTGCCGAAAATGCAGGCGCACTTCGCCACAGTGCCCGGCGCCAAGGCGCTCGTCCCGATGGTCCTGACCGTCCCCGCACTCGCGTTCGCCCTGCTGGCCCCCTTCGCGGGGGTCATCATCGACCGGCTGGGACGCAAACGCCTCCTGATCGTCGCGGCCGTCCTGTACGCGCTGTTCGGCACCGCACCGCTGTGGCTGGACTCCCTCGGTGCCATCGTGGCCAGCCGCGCCCTCCTCGGCGTCACCGAGGCCGCCATCATGACCTGCTGCACCACACTGATCGGCGACTACTACACAGGCCGCGTACGGGACCGCTACCTGGCCCTGCAGACCCTGTGCGCCTCTGCCTCCGCCACCGCCTTCTTCGTGCTCGGCGGCGCGCTCGGATCATCGGGCTGGCGTACCCCGTTCTGGCTCTACGCCGTCGGGCTGCTGCTCGCCCCCGCCATGGCCGCGTGCCTGCCCCAGCCCAGGCAGGGCGCAGCCACGGAAAAGGCTGCCGCCGCCGAGGCACGGCCGTTCCCCGTGCGCCGACTGGCGGGCATCTGCGTGCTGTCGGTGTTCGGCGCCATCGTCTTCTACACCGTCCCGGTGGAAACGGCCTACCTGCTGGACGACCTGGGCGTGAAGAGCAGCGGCATCATCGGCATGGCCACCGCGATCGCCAGCGCCGCCACCGTCACCGGATGCCTCACCTTCGCCAGGCTCACCGGCCGGCCGGAGCGCAGGCTGCCCGCGATCTTCGCCCTGTGCGGAGCCGGGTTCGTGATCATGGGCCTGGCCCCCAACACCCCGGTCCTGGTCGTCGGCGCGGTCCTCAACTGCATCGGCACCGGCTTCCTGCTGCCCTCGCTGCTCACCTGGGCGATGTCCAAGCTGGACTACGCCGACCGCGGCCGCGGCACCGGACTGTGGACGGCATCGTTCTTCTCCGGGCAGTTCCTCTGCCCGCTCGCCCTGATCGCCGTCGAGTCCGCCACCGGCAGCCTCGCCGGCGCCGTCGGCCTCCTCGGCCTGGCCTCGACACTGGTGGCAGCCGGCCTGCTGCCCGTCCTCCGCCGGACGACGGCCCCGCAAGAGACTGTGCAGGCGTGACCCGCCCCCTGGTCAGCCACCCGACGGGGCCGGCTGACCAGACTCTTCCTTCGGTCCGGCGCGACGCACCGGCAACCGTCAACTCCCTTCGTCCTGCGCGTGACGACACCACCGGCAAACAGACCCGCTCGGCCTTGGCGCGCACTGCGAATCCAAGGAACCGGCCGTCGTCCCGAAGTCCGACAGCGCCGTCGAGGGCGACGGCACAGGCGTGAGCTGTTCGGCCGCTGCGGCAGGAACCGGCGTGGCCTGGTCACCCTCCAAGCCCTCGGCATCTCGCGCCGGACCCGTCGCCCTGGTGAAGATCCCGTTTCGGCGAAGATCCCCGTTCTCGGCTCCGATACGCCGCGACCCTCCGGCTGCACGGGACGGCCCTTGCGTGCCGGAGAGCGACTGCCAATGCTGGTCTCCCGGCGGCGCATGCCCCGAGCACCGGAGCGCGGATCATGAAGACACCTCACCACGAGTCGGTCCTCTCCCGGGCGGCTCGCATCCTGGAGGCCTTCAGCCAGGACGAGCCGGCGCTGACCGTCTCGGAGATCGCCCGCCGCAGCGGGCTGCACGTGGCGACGGCCTCCCGGCTCGTGGCCGAGCTGGTGGCGCACGGCTTCCTCAGCCGGGACGACGACCGGCAGGTGCGGATCGGTGTGCGACTGTGGGAGCTGGTGACACGCGCTTCGCCGACGCTCTCGCTGAGGGACACCGCGATGCCGTTCATGGAGGGCGTGCACGACGTCGTCGGCCACCACGTGCAGCTGGGCGTGCTCAACGGCGACGACGTGCTGTTCCTGGAGCGCCTCTCGGCACCCGGCGCGGTGATCAACTACACCCGGGTCGCCGGCCGGCTGCCCCTGCACGCCTCCTCCAGCGGCCTGGTGCTGCTCGCCCACGGCCCCGTCTCTCTGAGGGAACGCATCCTCGCCGGCCCCCTCACCACCTACACCCCCCACACTCCGGCCACCCCGGCACAGCTACGCGCGATCCTGGCCGACGTCCGGCAGCAGGGATACGCCTACTGCCCCGGCTACGTCCACGAAGAGGCCCTCGGGATCGCCGCCCCCGTGCGCGGCGGCGACGGCACGGTGCTGGCGGCGCTGGCCGTCATCGTGCCCAACGACGCGAGCGCCCAGGCGGTCGTCCCCGTCGTACGGACCGCCGCCCGCGGCATCTCGCGCGCCCTGGGCAGCACGTGACGACGGGGCTGCGGGCGGTCATGCGACGGTGGCGCGACATCGGTGTGACATCCGCACGAAATTCGTCTCTCCGTCTCTCACTGAATGAGAATGCCGTCGCGAGCAAGCCCCGGCCCTGAGCATCCTGCCTGCATTCCACAGACGGGAGGCGACGACGTGGTCGCAGACAGCCTGCTCCGGGTCCCCCAACCCGCCCTCTCCAGGGTGACCTTGGAGATCCGCGCCAAAGACACGGTCGCCGACGGCGTCGTATCTCTCACTCTCGCCCACCCGGACGGCGCGCGGCTGCCGGACTGGACCCCTGGCTCGCACATCGACCTGGTCCTGCCGGAAGGGACGACCCGGCAGTACTCCCTGTGCGGTGACCGGTGGGACGCGTACACCTACCGCATCGCGGTCCTGCGCGAGCCGGCCGGGCGTGGCGGCTCGGCGTACGTGCACGACCGGCTCGCGCCGGGTGACCTGGTCGGTGTCGGCGGGCCGCGCAACCACTTCCCGCTGGTTCCGGCCGACCGGTACCTGTTCATCGCGGGCGGCATCGGCATCACCCCGCTGCTGCCCATGATCCACCAGGCCGAACTGATCGGCGCCGACTGGCAGTTGCTGTACGGAGGCCGCAGCCGTGCCTCGATGGCGTTCCGCGAGGAACTGTCGGCCGCCCACGGCGCCCGAGCGCACATCAGCCCCCAGGACGAGTGCGGCCTGCTGGACCTGGCCCGTTGGCTGGACGCCCCGGATCCCGCCACCAAGGTCTACTGCTGCGGACCGGCGCCGCTGCTGGCGGCCGTCGAGCAGGCCTGCGCCGCCTGGCCCTCGTACAGCCTGCGCACCGAGCGCTTCAACGCTGGCGCCCTGCCGGAGCCCGTCCACCAGACTGCCTTCGAGGTGGAGCTACGTCGCACGGGCCGCACCGTGATGGTCATGCCGGACACCTCCGTCCTGCACGCCGTACGACAGGCGGGAGCCGACGTCCTGTCCTCCTGCGAGCAGGGCACCTGCGGCACCTGCCTCACGCCGGTGCTGGAAGGGACGCCCGATCACCGGGACTCGGTCCTCGCCGACCACGAACGGGCCGCGAACGACTGCATGCTCCCGTGCGTATCCCGCTCCCGCGGTGACCGCCTCGTCCTCGACCTCTGAGCCGCACCCGCAGACATGCCCCCATGCCCGTGCCCTCTTCCGTTTGGAGCCGTCATGACCCACGCACCGGCCGCCGCCGTCGCGCTCCCCACGAGTGACGCGGACCCCTTCGCCGCCGAACATCTGGCACAACCCGAGCCGCTGCACCAGCAGTTGCGGCAAGCCGGCCCCGTCGTCCACCTGACCCGCTACAACGTGTACGCGCTGGCCCGCTACCGCGAGGTGCACGCCGCCCTGGTCGACTGGCAGGCCTTCCAGTCCGCCGCCGGCGTCGGACTGGCCAACTTCCGTCACGAGAAGCCCTGGCGGCCGCCGAGCCTGCTGCTGGAAGCCGACCCGCCGCACCACGACGCGCCGCGCCGTGTCCTGCGCGAGATCCTCGCACCACCCGCCCTGCGCCAACTGCGCGCGACGTGGCAGACGGCCGCCGAGGAACTGGTCGACACCGTACTGGCCGACCGGGGCAGCCAGTTCGACGCCTTCACGGACCTGGCCAGTGCCTTTCCGCTCCGTGTGTTCCCCGACGCCGTCGGACTGGGGCCCGAGGGACGGGACAACCTTCTGCCTTACGGCAACATGGCCTTCAACGCTTTCGGACCGGCCAACGACCTCGTGAAGGCCGACGCCGACAGGGCGGCCGACTTGTCGGCCTGGGTGAACGCCCAGTGCGCCCGCGAGGCGCTGAGCGAGGACGGTTTCGGCTCCCGTATCTGGGCCGCCGCCGACCGCGGCGACCTCACGCACACCCAGGCACCCCTGGTGGTGCGCTCCCTGCTCACCGCCGGCGTAGACACCACTGTCCACGGCCTCGCCGCCACCCTCTACGCCTTCGCCACCCATCCCGACCAGTGGCAGCGACTGCGCGAGCGACCCGAGTCGGCTCGTGTGGCGTTCGACGAGGCGGTGCGCTGGCAGTCACCTGTGCAGACCTTCTTCCGTACCGCCACCACCGACGTCACCATCGCCGGCGCCCTCATCCCCGAGGGCACGAAGATCCTCATGTTCCTCGGCGCCGCCAACCGCGACCCGGCCCGCTGGCTCGATGCCGACCGCTTCGACCTCGCCCGGGACCCCTCCGGCCACGTCGGCTTCGGCATGGGCATCCACCAGTGCGTCGGCCAGCATGTCGCCCGCCTGGAGGCCGAGGCCCTGCTGACCGCCCTCGCCCGCCGCGTGGAACGCATCGAGCTCACCGGCGAACCCCGCCGCCATCTCAACAACACCCTGCGCTCCTGGGCAGCGCTCCCCGTCACCGTGCGGCCCGCAAGCTGACCTCCGGCAACCGCACCCCGCCCAACCCACCTACATCGCACAGCGAGAGGACCACCTCCATGCCCCACCACGTACGCGGCGTCATTGCCCGCGCCAAAGGCGAGCCGGTAGCCGTCGAGACGATCGTCGTGCCCGACCCGGGCCCGGGAGAGGCAGTGGTGAAAGTCCAGGCATGCGGTGTCTGCCACACCGACCTGCACTACCGCGACGGGGGCATCAACGACGACTTCCCTTTCCTCCTCGGGCACGAGGCGGCCGGCGTCGTCGAAGAAGTCGGCCCCGGAGTGACGGACGTCGAACCCGGCGACTTCGTCATCCTCAACTGGCGCGCCGTGTGCGGCCGCTGCCGCGCCTGCCGACGCGGACGCCCCCAGTACTGCTTCGATACCCACAACGCCGCACAGAAGATGACTCTCCTGGACGGCACCGAGCTCTCGCCCGCCCTCGGTATCGGAGCCTTCGCCGAGAAGACGCTGGTCGCCGCCGGGCAGTGCACGAAGGTCGACCCGGCCGCCTCACCGGCCGCGGCCGGTCTGCTCGGCTGCGGGGTGATGGCCGGCATCGGCGCGGCCATCAACACCGGCAACGTCGGCCGAGGAGACACGGTGGCAGTCATCGGCTGCGGTGGCGTCGGGGACGCCGCGATCCTCGGGTCCCACCTGGCCGGTGCGGCCAAGGTCATCGCCGTCGACATCGACGACCGCAAGCTGGCCACCGCCAAGAGCCTGGGCGCCACCCACACCGTCAACTCCAAGGAGACCGACCCGGTCGAGGCGATCCGCGAGCTGACCGGCGGGTTCGGCGCCGACACCGTCATCGAGGCCGTCGGCCGACCGGAAACCTACCGGCAGGCCTTCTACGCCCGCGACCTCGCCGGCACGGTGGTCCTGGTCGGGGTGCCCACCCCGGAGATGACGCTCGAGCTGCCGCTGCTGGACGTCTTCGGCTGCGGCGGAGCCCTGAAATCCTCCTGGTACGGCGACTGCCTGCCCTCCCGCGACTTCCCGATGCTCATCGACCTCTACCTGCAGGGCCGGCTGGACCTGGACGCCTTCGTCACCGAGACGATCGCCCTGGACGAGGTCGAGAAGGCCTTCGAGCGGATGCACGACGGCGACGTCCTGCGCTCAGTGGTGATGCTGTGATGACCGGCGTCCGCATCGAGCACGTCATCACCTCGGGCACCTTCAGCCTGGACGGCGGCACCTGGAACGTCGACAACAACGTCTGGATCGTCGGCGACGACCACGAGGCGGTCGTCATCGACGCCGCCCACGACGCGGAGGCGATCGCCCGTGCCGTCGGAGACCGCCGTCTGGCCGCCATCGTGTGTACTCATGCCCACGACGATCACATCAACGCGGCCCCCGCCCTCGCCGAGGCCACCGGCGCGCCCGTTTTCGTCCACCTGGACGACTGGCTGCTGTGGAAGCACACCCACCCCGACCACGACCCCGGCGGTTACCTCTCCGACAACCAGCGCATCCCCGTCGCGGGCACGGAACTGCGGGTGCTGCACACCCCTGGGCACACGCCCGGGGCCATCTGCCTGTACCTGCCCTCGCTCGACACCGTCTTCACGGGCGACACGCTGTTCGCGGGGGGTCCAGGAGCGACCGGTCGGTCGTACTCGGACTTCCCGACCATCATCCGCTCGATCCGGGACCGCCTCCTTGTGCTGCCACCGGCCACAGAAGCGCGTACCGGGCACCACCATCGGCGCTGAGGCACCCCACCTCGCCGACTGGATTGCACGAGGTCATTGAGTGGCGGCGCTCAGCCAGGATGCCGGGCCAGATGGGGGCCGTGAGCCTCGGTGGTCCGCGCACCGCGCGGTCCAGCACTGGTTGCCGCCATTTCGACCGGAGTGGGATGACACTCGCCGGAATGAGCCTTGCTGACTTCAGCTCAGTGACGACGTGTCTGCCCCGGGTGCCGGCCGGTGGACGGCGGCGCACCGGCGGTCCCGCAATACGCTGGTGGCGGCATTCCGGCCGCGCCGCGTTCTCGAGTACTGCGATCAGCCTTTCGGCGAGTTCGCTCATTCCGGCACGCAGTGCCGGAATGAGCGTGAATGCATGAGGCTACCCCAGCCCAGCAGCGTCGTACTGTCGGCTCGCCGTCTGAAGTACGGGCACGATGTCGGTGAAGTTTGCGACATCCGCGGCGAACACTGCGCCCACTGCGGCCACTCCGGCTGTCATCGAATCCATGCTCGCGAATTCCATCCGTGTGACGGCGACAAAAGGTGGCGGGGTATCCGGAGTCGTGCCGTGCAGGCCGCGATCGACGGTCACCGTGATCAGTCCGTGCTCGTCGAACAGGCGACGCGCGAGGGGGATGTGGTGATCGAGGTAGTACGTCCAGTCAAAGGAGGTGTGTTCCGCATAGGGATACAAGATGGCCGTCACGGCTTGTGCGTTGGTCATAGAGAAGCTCTCTCCTGGCGAGGCCGAAAAGTATGTGGACCGGGACATGTGGGCTGGGAGGGCGGCGACACAGTCGCGGGCCACCGTCCTCCCGAGCCCGAGGAGCCGATCAGGCTCGTTGGAGTTTCGAGGCGAGGTACTCCTGGATCAGGTCGTACATGCCCTTGACACTCGGTATCAGGGCGCTCATCGTGAACGACCCGTGGATGAGGCCGTCGAAGCACTGGTACTCGACCGGGACGTCCGCGGCGGCGAGGGCTTGGGCGTATTGCTGGCCCTCGTCTCGGATGAGGTCGATTTCGGATGTGATCACCAGAGCGGGTGCCGTGCCGGCAAGGGACTTCGCCCGCAGGGGAGCGTTCGCTTCGGTGACTTCGGCGCCGCCGAGATAGAGCCCCCAGAACCTGTCATGCGTCGCGGCGGTCAAGAAGGGCCCGTGAGCGAACTCCGCGTGGGAGGCGCCGGGGGATTCCGGGTCGGTGGTCGGGTAGATGAGCACCTGGGCAGCGAGGGGAATTCCCTCATCGCGTGCCCGGATAGCGGCGAGGGCGGCGAGGTTGCCTCCGGCGCTCTCTCCCATGACGGCGATGCGTGCGGGGTCGCCGCCGTATTCGGCGATGTGTTCATGCGTCCATCGCAGAGCCGCGAATGTGTCCTGCGTGGCCGCCGGGAAGGGATGTTCCGGTGCCAGACGGTAGTCGACCGAGACGACGACCACGCCGTTCTCCGCCGCCAGCCGCCGGCAGGTCGGGTCGACGCTGTCGAGGGAACCGGAGATGAAACCGCCCCCGTGGCAGAAGACCACCGCTGGAAGGGGCCCCTCGGCCGAGGGCAGGTAGACGCGGACCCGCGCATCGCTGACGTCTTCCACTCGCATCACCGGACCGGGAACCTGCATGTGGGCCCCGGCCTCGTTCATGGCCCGGAGCTCCTCGACGGGGGCTTCTTCCATCGTCGCGGCCCCGGAGTTGAGCATCCCGGCGACCACGAGTGCGGCACCCGCGTCGAGCCGGGCAAGTGGGGGGAGGCTCGATGCGGCGCCGTCGAAGGAGAGTCCCGCGAACCCGCTCTCCGCGGCCTGGACCATGATCTGGCGATAGAGAGGTGAGCCGGCGAAGAAGACATAGGCCCCCTTCGGTTTGCCCTCGATGTTGCCGCCGGTGTACCAGGACTTCTCCGTCTTCGCGAACAGGCTCATCCTGTACACATCGTTGACCAGCCGGGTCCACGCCTTCTCGGCCTCGGGAGTCGCTTCGACCGTACGCGCCCCGCGCGACAGCGTCGTCTGGACGGCGTCGGCGGCGAAGTCGATCTGGTCCTCGATGATCAAGGGGGAGTTGGTCTGGGAGACGACACTGAGCGGTCCGCTGATGGTGAACAGGTTCGGGTAGCCCGCGACCTGGAGTCCGAGATAGTTGGCCGGCCCATCGGCCCATGTGTCCCTGAGGGACACACCGTCACGACCGGTTGTGGGGAAAGTCAGCGCCGGGCCTGTGAACGCGTCGAACCCGGTTGCCAGGATGATCGCGTCGAAGTCGTACGACGCCTGGGTCGTCCGGATCCCGGTGGGTGTGATGGCTTCGATCGGCGCGGACCGGACGTCGACGAGGTCGACGTGGGCAAGGCTGAACGCCTCGTAGTACGACGTTTCGAAGGTAGGCCGTTTGGTCCCGTACAGATGGTCGTCGGGGCAGAGCAGTTCGGCGGTCACCGGGTCGTGCACGCGCTCACGGATTCGGTCACGGATGTAGGAGGCAGCTGTTTCGTTGGCGGTCTCGTTCACCATCAGGTCACCGAAGGTCGAGGTGAGGAACCTGAAGCCGCCGTGCTGCCATTCCCGGTCGTAGACGCGAGTCCGCTCCTCCGGATCGACCGCCAGGGCCGACGGCGCGGGCCGATCGTAGGGCAGATCCCCGACCCGCTCGCGCGAATCACCGCGGAGCTCCTTCCAGTTCTCCGCGTTCCAGCGCTGCTGCTCTGCATCGACCGGCCCATTGCCCAGAGGAACAGCATAATTCGGCGTGCGCTGGAATACCGTCAAGTGCCTGGTGTTCGGTGCGATCTCCTGGATGACCTGGATGCCGGTGGAGCCGGTACCCACCACCGCGACCCGCTTGCCCGCGAAATCGACCTGGCGGTCCGGCCAGCTGCTCGTCCAGTAGAGCTCGCCCGCGAAGCTGTCGATCCCGGTGAACTCAGGCCGTTTGGGTACAGACATGGCTCCCACGGCCGAGATCACGAACCGTGCGGTGCATTCCGCACCGTCACTGGTGGCCACCGTCCAATGGGCCGACACTTCGTCCCAGGTCAGAGATGTCACTCGGGTGTCCAGGCGGAACGAACGGCGAACGTCGAGTTTGTCGGCAGCCCACTCCAGGTAGTCGAGAATCTCCTGCTGTCCCGCGTACTTCTCGGTCCACCGCCATTCACGCTGCAGCTCGTCCGAGAACGAATAGCTGTAGTGGACCGATTCTGTGTCGCACCGGGCCCCGGGGTAGCGGTTGAACCACCAGGTGCCGCCAACGCCGCCGGCGGCCTCGAAGCCCTGGACCGACAGTCCGAGCTGATCGCGGAACTTGTGGACGGCGTACAAACCGGAGAACCCGGCACCGATGACCACCACGTCGTGATCAACTGTCATTGTCTACCTCCTGCATCGGCTCTGTGGCGTGCACGTTAGGTGTGGCGCACGGGCCGGAACTACGGTCAGTCGGTCAGTCGAGCCGCGGGTCTTTGACCATTTGGCGCATGACGATGCAGACTTGCGAACGTGTCCGGAGAAGCGGCGAGCGACCAGGCGAGCCTCCTCGGCGGTGTGCAGGACATCGTGTCCGGCCTTCTGCCGACGGCTTGCGCCATCGCTGACGACCTGGCCTCCTGCGTCATCGAGCGGACGCCGGAAGTGCACGGACTGGGCTTGGAAGGTCTGGTCACCGCCAATTGCACAGCACACATGACCGCCTTTCTCGACTACCTCGCCCGTGGCGTACCGGTCGACAAAGTGACGCTGTCGCAAGAAATCGTCGAAAACGCCCGGACCATGGTGCGCAGTGGGCTGACCCTCGACTCGGTGCTGCGCGGCCACCGCGTGGCGGCATCCCGATTCATCGCCCTCTGGACTGACGCCGTCGCCGAACAGCAACGAGGAGACAGCGCGGCGGCGATCGGCATCATCAAGCACGGGTCGGCATACACCCTCGAATGGGTCGATGCGATCTGCGAGTTCATGACGACGCTGTACAGCCATGAAATGGAGCGACTCAGCCAAGAGAGATCCCATGCGCGACTTGAGGAGATCCGCGGCATTCTCAACGGCGACGACCTCCCCGCCGACATCGGCCGCCGCGTGGGCTCCCGGATGAGCGGCGGTCATCTGGCGGTCGTCCTCCGGGACTGCACAGCCGGAGGTGCCGCGCTCGATCCGGCATTGCAACAGTTGTGCGGTGAACTCGGCGTCGACGAGCGGCTCGGCGTGCACGCGGACGAGCGCACCCTGTGGTGCTGGCTCCGGTGGCCCCTCTCACGGCCGGTGTCGCTGCCGCACCCTGCGGCGCCGTTCATGATCGCCGTCGGGCGGCCCGTGGAAGGCCTGGCGGGCTTCAGACGCAGCCACCGTCAGGCCCTTGACGCACTTCGCATCGCCGAACTGGCAGGCAGGCAACCGGGCACCATCACCTACTACGACGAAGTGGACGTGGCCACGGTCTGTACGGCCGACATGGAACGGACTCGCACCTTCATCCAGGCCGAGCTGGGCGCGCTGGTCATGGACGACGAGGCGACCCGACGCACCCGTGAAACCCTCGCCGCGTTCTACGCTGCGAACAGCAACTACCGTGCGGCCGCCGCCCAACTCGGTGTCCACCACAACACCGTGCGCTATCGCCTCCAGCAGGCAGAGCGCGCACTGGGCCGACCGGTCAACGAACGACGCCTGGCACTTGAGCTCGCCCTGCACCTCACCGATCTGATCGGACCTACGCATGCGGAGGGCACGTCCGCATGAACAGGGTGCCGAAAGGGGGCCGGCGGGACCTGGCAACGTCGTAAGTCAACGTCCCACGCTGGGTGTTGCAACCCGCCCTCTGACAGTGTCCGCGGCCGTCACCGCTGCGACCTTCTGCGTTGAAGCCCGCGCCGCAGAGCGGGGGCAGCCGATAGGGCCACGCCCGCAGACGAGCATCGTGGTACGGCATCGCACCCAGTCCACGCTGTGGTAGCGGCGACCTGCTTCTATGCGTGCAGGGCCGCGCCCATTCAGTCGCGGCCTTCGGCCTTCAAAGGGGTGCCTGCTCCAGCACGGTCGATCACATCGGCCGGGGGAAACCGGTTCGCGTCGTCAACACCGCGCGCGGCGGCGGCCACCCGGTCCCGGAACCAGCGATGGGCCGGGTCGTACACCCACCGCGGAGACCACGCCATCGCGATGACGAAGGGCCGGGCAAGAGATGCGGGGACCCGGGCGGCGCGCGTTCCCGTCGACTCGCACCACGCGTCTGCCAGCCGCCGGGGCACGAGCGCGGTGAGATCCGCACCTGCCACCAGCGGGAACAGGGCCACGAAGCTCTCCACCCGCACGGCGATCGACCCAGCGATGCCCTCCCTCTCCAGCAGCTGGCCCGGCGACCATGGCATCAACGGCGCGTCGTAGCAGACGGCCCAGCGTGCCTGCTCGAGATCGTCGTCCTCGGACTGCCGCGTTGCGCTGACGATGCGCACCCACTGGTCCTCGTAGAGGTCGAGCGACGGCGTCCCGTCCGGGAGCGCGACCCGGGGCACGATCACGGCATCATGCCTGTCGATCTCCTCGACGATCCCCGCCCGCATGTCGTTCGTGAGCAGATCCAGGCGGATACGTGCACCGGAGCCGTGTGCCGTGACTTCGCGCACCAGTGGCGTGGCGAGCGCGCTGCATTCGGCGTCGGCGAGCAGCAGGGAGAACTCGCGGTCGAGTGACCCCGGTTGTAGGCCGGCGTTGGCCGCGAAGACGCCGTCGAGTTCCGCGGCCAGCAGGGAGACCCGATTGCGCAGGCGCTCGGCCAGCAGCGTGAGCTGGGTTCCCTGGCCGGGGACTCGGACCAGCAGTTCATCGCCGAAGTGCCTTCGCAGTCGCTTGAGCGCCGCGCTGCAGGCCGGTTGGGAGAGGCCGATACGGTGCGCCGCGGCCGTCACGCTCCGCTCCTGGAGCAGCGCGTTCAGCGGCACGAGCAGATTCAGATCAATACCCATCCCGATCCTTCTTCATCCATGTCGTGAATGAAACCCATATAAAAGTTCCACTGTACAGATGTTGTGGTTGCGATGAAACTGCAAACAGCGGCAGTACGGCCCTGGTGAGAGCGCCGGCCGAGACGGATCGAGCATCGTGAGCGAGTCAGAGAGGACACGCGCATGCACCATTCCTTGGACATCCCGGTGGGGGAGATCACCCTTCGCGGCAGGCTCTACCTTCCCGAGGACGCGGCAGGTCCGGTGCCCGTCGTGATCGCCCATGAAGGCATCGGGAGCGTCGCGGAGATCGGCTTCCCGTACGCGCATCTGTTCACGGACGCGGGTCTCGGCGTCGCCTTCTACGACCACCGCGGACTCGGCCACAGCGACGGCGAACCCCGCCAGCAGATCGACCCGTGGCAGTTCGCCCGCGACATGCGGCATGTCATCACGCATCTCAGCCTGCGTGACGACGTCGATCCGGCGAGGATCGCTGTCTGGGGGTTCAGCCTGGGCGGCATGGTCGGCATGTTCGCCGCCGCGACCGACACCCGGCCGGCCGCTGTCGTCTCCGTCGTACCGCCGGTCAGCGGATGGTCGGCGCGCAAGCTGTTCCCGCCGGCCGAGCTCGCGAGCCTGGATGCCGCCATCGTCGCTGATCGCCTCGGTCAGAGTCGCGGCGAGCCCCCGGTCGTCCTGCAGACCAGCGGCCACCGTACGCCGGACGGCCCTGCTGTGATGTTCACGGACCCGGAGGGCCTCGAGTTCATCAAGCGGTTCGACGGCGTGCGCAGCTGGCGCAACGAACTGACGCTGTCGTCGCTGGACCATCTGTTCGAGATGGAGGTCACCGCGTACGCGGAGCGCATCACGGCGCCGGTTTTGATGGTGCTCGCCGATGGCGACACCGTTGCCCCGGTCGAGGACGCACGCGAGATGTTCAAGCGGATCACGGCCCCCAAGGAACTCGTCGAGTATCCCGGACAGCACTACGGCATCCTGGTCGACCATTTCGAGGAGATCGTCTCGCGCACCACGTCCTGGCTGGCGAAGACCCTCGCCTGATGCCCTTCGCCCGCTGATGCGCCAGCCGCGGATCAGCAACCTCCCCCGGCCGGCTTACGCCCCCTGTCACAGAGACTGTGGCCGTGGCGCTCGGAGGACCGGATACCTGGAGTGCGCCGGTGATCTCAGCCGAGCTCATCCCGAACCGCAGCGGTCCCACACCAGCTCCCGGCGAGGGGCACGGGCTGACAGCGGTGCAAGGTCCGGCATCCGGGGCAGTCCCTCCCCGTTGACGACCGGCCGCTCCTGGGCCGGCCCGCCGTATAAGGGCCAGGACCGACCAGAAGGACTTCGCTACGCTGCTGAACCCAGCCCACCAGTAGCTCGGGGGCACCATCGTGCTGGCGAATGCCCAGGTGAGCGACCCCGCTCGAGGCCCGTTTCGACCTCGTCGGACAAACAACAGGGCAGGGGTTGCTGCGCGGATCGGGGGCCCTTGGGCTGTTGTCGGACGGCCGGTTGGGTGGTCTGCTGCAGCAGCCGTGTCCGCACCGCCGTGGTCCGGCGCGGTGGGGTGAAGCGGGCCGAGGACGGGCGGCGCCTTCACCGACGGCGGTTGTCGGTGAAGGC
>NZ_VJZC01000234.1 GCF_009377185.1 Streptomyces spongiae | reverse complement strand
CACCGTCACCGCGCTCCCCCCGACCGTGGCGCTCACCCCCCGCCCGGGCACGGCCACGAAGTCCTGGGCGGGTGCGAGCCGCAGGCCGCGGGCACGGGCCTCAGTCACGACGGCACGCCCCAGGGGGTGTTCGCTGAAGTGCTCCGCGGCCGCGGCGAGCGCGAGGAGGGAGTCCTCGTCGAGCCCCGAGCCCGGCAGGGGCCGTACCGCGGTGACCTCCGGGGTGCCCTCGGTCAGGGTGCCCGTCTTGTCGATGGCCGCCGCATCGATCTCGCCGAGCCGTTCCATCGCCACGGCCGACTTGACCAGCACACCGTGGCGGCCCGCGGTGGCGATGGCGGAGAGGAGCGGCGGCATGGTGGCGAGTACCACCGCGCACGGCGAGGCGACGATCATGAAGGTCATGGCGCGGAGCAGGGCGCCGGTGAGGTCCGCGCCGAAGGCGAGCGGGACGGCGAAGACGGCGAGCGTGGCGGCCACCACGCCGACGGCGTAGCGCTGTTCGACCTTCTCGATGAAGAGCTGGGTCGGCGCCTTGGTCTGCGACGCCTCCTCGACGAGGGTCACGATGCGGGCGATCACGGAGTCGGCCGGGTCGCGTTCCACGCGGACGCGCAGGGCGCCGGAGCCGTTGAGGGTGCCCGCGAAGACGTCGTCGCCGGGGGCCTTGGGGACGGGCAGGGGTTCGCCGGTGATGGTGGCCTGGTCGGCCTCGCTCTCGCCCTCCAGTACGCGTCCGTCGGCGCCGATGCGCTCGCCGGGACGGACCAGGACGACGTCTCCCACGGCCAGTTGGTCCGTGGGGATCCTCTCCTCGACGGCCCCGTCCGCCGACAGCCGGGTGGCCGTCGCGGGGGCCAGGTCGAGCAGGCCGCGTACGGAGTCGGCGGTGCGGGCCGTGTCCAGCGCCTCCAACGCGCCGGAGGTGGCGAAGATGACGATCAGGAGCGCGCCGTCCAGGACCTGTCCGATCGCGGCCGCGCCGAGCGCCGCGACGATCATCAGCAGGTCGACGTCGAGCGTCTTCTCGCGCAGCGCGCGCAGTCCCTCCAGGGCGGGTTCCCAGCCTCCGGCCGCGTAGGCGATCACGTACAGCGGCCCGTACAGCCATGGGGTGGCGCCGGACAGGTCCAGTGGGAGCGCGAGCAGGAAGGCGAGGGTCGAGGCGAGGGCCCAGCGGGCCTCGGGCAGGGCGAGCGCGCGGGTACGGCGTCGGGGTGCCGCGGGCACGGACGGGCGAACCGGCGGTGGGGCGAGGGAGGTTGACACCCGGGCCACCATACAGGAACACATGAAGACTCATTCATGCGTTCAACTGTGGCAGGTAGGATGTCGGCCATGGGTCACGGAGCCGTCGCCGCCGCGCAGGACGCCACACCTCGCGTACGCCTCGACGCGGCCAACGTCGCGAAGGTGGCCACGACCCTCCAGGCCCTCTCCACCCCGTCCCGACTGCTGATCCTCGCGCGACTGCGCGAAGGGCCGCTGCCGGCGACGGAGTTGGCGGCCGAGGTCGGCATGGAGCAGTCCGCGTGCTCGCACCAGCTGCGCCTGCTGCGCAACCTCGGACTGGTCGTCGGAGAGCGGCGGGGCCGTTCGGTGGTGTACGCGCTGCACGACCACCATGTCGCCGAACTGCTCGACCAGGCCGTGTACCACGTGGAGCATCTGCGCCTGGGGATCAGCGACGCACCTGAGGGGGACTAGCCCGAGCATGGAGACACCGCAGAAGCCGTGCTGGCTGAGCGACGACGAGATGGAGACGTGGCACGCGCTCTCCGGCTTATTGATCAGACTGCCGGGCGCGCTCGACGCCCAGCTGCAACGGGACGCGGGCATCAGCCACGTCGAGTACCAGGTGATGGCCATGCTCTCCCGTACAGCGGAACGCACGCTGCGGATGAGCGAGTTGGCCGGGTACACCGGCTCGTCGCTGTCCCGCCTGTCGCACCTGGTCACACGGCTGGAGCGGAACGAATGGGTGCGCCGCACCCCGGACCCGGACGACGGCCGCTACACCCTGGCCATCCTCACGGAGTCCGGCTGGGACAAGGTCGCGGCCACAGCGCCGGGCCACGCGGAGGCGGTGCGCCGCTTCGTCCTCGACCCCGTCACCAAGGCCCAGCAGAGGCAGCTGCGCGACATCGGTCGCCGCATCTGGCGCGCCGTCGGACCGAACGACCACTACCTGCCGCCGCCGCGTTGACACGTGTGCGTGTGCGCGAGGGCGCCGCCAGGGAAGTCGCAGTACGGTAACCCTCGCCACACTCGGACAAATTAACCTAATACTGCACATCACGCCGCGCCACGCCACACTTGCACGATTCATTCACTTGAATCATTCGTGTTTGTGCGAGTAGGTTTGGCGCCATGACTGCACCCCAGACCCCGACCACCGCAGAGGAACTGCGCGGTGCCGGCCTGCGGGTGACGGCTGCCCGCGTCGCGCTGCTCGAGACCGTCCGCGACGGTGACCACCTCGATGTCGAGGCGATCGCCTCCGGGGTACGCGAGCGCGTAGGCCACATCTCCCTCCAAGCCGTCTACGAGGCGCTCCACGCGCTCACCACGGCGGGACTCGTACGCCGCCTCGAACCCCCCGGCAGCCCCGCCCTGTTCGAGGGACGCGTCGGGGACAACCACCACCACCTCGTGTGCCGGTCGTGCGGCGTCGTCGCGGACGTCGACTGCGCGGTCGGCCACACCCCCTGTCTGACCGCATCCGACGACCGCGGCTTCGCGGTCGACGAGGCCGAGGTCATCTACTGGGGCCTGTGCCCCAACTGTTCAACCCCCAGCGGTACGTGAGCACCGTGATCCACCTAGCCCGGAAGGTTTCCCATGGCTGAGAACCCTGATGCAATCGTCACCGACCCCAAGGCGGAGGGCACGGGTGGCTGCCCCGTCGCCCACGGGCGCGCCCCGCACCCGACGCAGGGCGGTGGCAACCGTCAGTGGTGGCCGGAGCGCCTCAACCTGAAGATCCTCGCCAAGGACCCCGTCGTCGCGAACCCCCTCGGTGAGGAGTTCGACTACGCCGAGGCGTTCCAGGCTCTCGACCTGGCGGCCGTGAAACGGGACATCGCCGAGGTACTGACCAACTCGCAGGACTGGTGGCCCGCCGACTTCGGCAACTACGGCCCGCTGATGATCCGTATGGCCTGGCACAGCGCCGGCACCTACCGCATCAGCGACGGTCGCGGCGGTGGCGGCCGCGGCCAGCAGCGCTTCGCGCCGCTGAACAGCTGGCCGGACAACGGCAACCTCGACAAGGCCCGCCGTCTGCTGTGGCCGGTCAAGAAGAAGTACGGCCAGTCCATCTCCTGGGCCGACCTCATGATCCTCACGGGCAACGTCGCTCTGGAGACGATGGGCTTCACGACCTTCGGCTTCGGCGGCGGACGCGCCGACGTCTGGGAGGCCGACGAGGACGTGTACTGGGGTCCCGAGACCACGTGGCTCGACGACCAGCGCTACACCGGCGACCGTGAGCTGGAGAACCCGCTCGGCGCCGTCCAGATGGGCCTCATCTACGTCAACCCCGAGGGCCCGAACGGCAACCCGGACCCGATCGCCGCGGCCCGCGACATCCGCGAGACGTTCCGCCGCATGGCGATGAACGACGAGGAGACCGTCGCCCTCATCGCCGGTGGCCACACCTTCGGCAAGACCCACGGCGCGGGCCCGGCCGACGCGGTCGGCGACGACCCCGAGGCCGCCTCGATCGAGCAGCAGGGCCTGGGCTGGAAGTCCACCCACGGCTCCGGCAAGGCCGGCGACGCCATCACCTCCGGTCTCGAGGTCACCTGGACCACCAAGCCCACCCAGTGGAGCAACGACTTCTTCGACATCCTCTTCGGCTACGAGTGGGAGCTGACCCAGAGCCCCGCCGGCGCCAACCAGTGGGTGGCCAAGGACGCCCAGGAGATCATCCCCGACGCGCACGACACGTCGAAGAAGCGTCTGCCCACGATGCTCACCACCGACCTCTCGCTGCGCTTCGACCCGATCTACGGTGAGATCTCGAAGCGCTTCCACGAGAACCCGGACCAGTTCGCGGACGCCTTCGCCCGCGCCTGGTACAAGCTGACCCACCGTGACCTGGGCCCGAAGTCCCTGTACCTCGGCCCGGAGGTCCCGGAGGAGACCCTGCTGTGGCAGGACCCGCTGCCGCAGGCGGAGGGCGAGGCCATCGACGCCGCGGACGTCACCGCGCTCAAGGCCAAGCTCCTGGAGTCGGGCCTGACCGTCTCGCAGCTGGTCAGCACGGCGTGGGCGTCGGCCTCGACGTTCCGCGGCAGCGACAAGCGCGGCGGTGCCAACGGCGCCCGCATCCGCCTGCAGCCGCAGCGCGACTGGGAGGTCAACAACCCCGACCAGCTCTCGCTGATCCTGCGCACCCTCGAGAGCATCCAGCAGGAGTTCAACGCGGGCTCCGGCGCCAAGAAGGTGTCCCTGGCGGACCTGATCGTCCTCGGCGGTTCCGCCGCGGTCGAGAAGGCCGCCAAGGACGCGGGCGTCGCCGTGGAGGTCCCCTTCACGGCGGGCCGTGTGGACGCGACCGAGGAGCACACCGACCCGGAGTCCTTCGCCGCGCTGGAGCCGACCTCGGACGGCTTCCGCAACTACCTCGGCAAGGGCAACCGCCTGCCGGCCGAGTACCTGCTGCTCGACCGGGCGAACCTGCTCACCCTGAGCGCCCCGGAGCTGACGGTCCTCGTCGGTGGTCTGCGCGTCCTGGGCGCCAACCACGCCCAGTCCACGCACGGCGTCCTCACCGCCACCCCGGGCACCCTCACCAACGACTTCTTCGTCAACCTGCTCGACCTGGGTACGGAGTGGAAGTCGACCTCCGAGGCGCAGGACACGTTCGAGGGCCGCGACGCGGCCACGGGCGAGGTCAAGTGGACCGGCACCCGTGCCGACCTCGTCTTCGGCTCGAACTCCGAGCTGCGCGCGCTCGCGGAGGTCTACGCGAGCGATGACGCCAAGGAGAAGTTCGTGAAGGACTTCGTCGCGGCGTGGGCCAAGGTCATGGACCTGGACCGGTTCGACCTCGTCTGATCGCTTGGGCGATCGCTAGGACGAGCGAGGCCACCGAAGGCCGAAACGGGCCTTTCCCGTCCCCGAGAGGGGGGCGCGGGGAAGGCCCGTTTCGCTGTGCTCGTCGTGGTTGCTGTGGATCCTCACCTGACTCCCGCTCGGGAGTCCCTTCTCTCCGGTCAGCCGGACCTTGCCGGCCGGGTCGATCGTGACGAACGAGGCGGGGACGGCCCGCAGAGCCGACACGTCCACGTCCAGGGTGGCGGAGGAGCGGTGGATCACGTGGGCCACCAGCCTCCGGAGACCGGGGAACACATCCAGAAGTTCGTCGAAACCAAAGCTGCCTTGGACGTCCACCGTCAGACGCAGGGTCCGGATATGCGGAAGCGGCGGCAGAGCAAGCTCCGCGAGACGGGTTATCCGGGCCAGCACGATATCGAGTTCGTCGAGCTCGGGCAGCGCCACCAGTTTCCGCAACTCGCCCGGGTCGAAGAGAGCATCGGCATGAGCGGCCAGATGAAGCCTCGTGAGGCCCGGCCAGCGTTCGATGCCGTCGAGTGACGGCACGCTCAGGGTTGACGGCCCCAGGGCGAGGTCGCGCAGCCCCGGAGGCAGGGGCATGGTCGCCAGGGTCCCCCAGGGCTGGCGGCTGTTGACGGAGATCGACGTCAGCTCCCGCAGATCGGCGAGCGGGCTCATGTCGGGCCCCACCGGCATCAAACCCAGCTGCAGTTGCTCGAGGTTCACGTCGGAGATGCGCGAGTAGTCCTTGAGGCTGCCGCAGTCGACGAGTTCCAGTGAGCGCAGACGTGGCGCGCCGTCCGCCAGGAAGCCGAGGTCCCGGAACGAATCGTTGCTCACCAGTCGCAGGTCCCTGGGCTTTGTGGCGAGCAACCCGGGCACCATGCGTTCTCCCGGAAAGGAGCCTTTGATCTCCAGGGTCTTCACTTGGCCGACCCGGTCGAGTGCGGACAACTGGGAATCGGTGCCCACGGTGAGACGGGTATCGGCCAGGTCCATCACGGACAGGATCTCGTCGGCGAACCGATCGTCGTCGAACGAGCTCCAGGCCTCCCCCACCCTCTGCCGTACGAGGTCGTTCGGATGGTCCCCGAACTGCCGCAGGATCTGGAAGGCATGCTCGCCGCCGATCCGCCCGGCGGTCTCCGCGGTGGCCGCGGCCTCCCTGTCGTCGAGCTGGTCCGGGCCCGGAAGGAGGTCCAGCACGACGGGGCCCGCGCTCGCCAGCTTCTCCGCCGCTTCGGAATCCCGAGGAGGGACCAGCGCGGCCGCCCGTGCCTCGGCCCGCGAGCGCACCTCCGGCGCCAGCATGGTGGCGTGTTCCAGGCTGGCGGCGGCGAGGAGGTGGAGCCGGGTACGGATCTCGTCGTCCTCCGCGGTGTCTCCCCGGTCGAGCAACCCGCCGATCAGCACGGCCCGTTCCTCGGGGCGGCCGTGGCCCACGGCCATCCGGACCACGTCCTCCCACTGGGGGTCGGCCGCGTGCTGCGCGACCTGCGGGAGGTCCTGGGCCTCGACCGCCGCCTTCGCGCCGAGATAGTCCTGGAAGGTGCGGTGGACGAAGTCGACGGTCTGCGGGGTGGGTTCACGCAGCAGTCCGCTACGGCGCACGAGGTGGCGCAGGACATCCCGTGCCCGCTCGGGCGGGGCCACCGCGGGCATGGCGGGCAGCAGCCGCTCGACGAGCCTGACCACCCGGTCCTGTTCCGCCTCGGTCTGGCCGTTGCGGATGAGCCACCAGGCGAACTCCTGGAGGAGCTGACGCTGCGCGTCCTCCGGGATGCCGAAGCCCTCGGGGGTGCCCACGTCGCGTTCCTTGTCGCGGCGGACCAGGAGCATGCTGAGCGCCGCGCCGTACAGCTCCATCCGGCTCTCCGGCAGATAGGTACGGCGATCACGGTGCAGTGCGCAGATCATCGCGCACATCAGCGGATTGGTGGCGAGTCGGGCCAGGTCCCGTTTGCGGCGCAGGGTGTCCAGCAGGCGCTCGGCGTACCGGTCCCGCTCCTGGGCGGCCTCGGCGCTCTCCCCGAACGCGGCCAGATGCCAGCGCTGCACGAACGCCTCGACGTCCTGCTGGTTCATCGGGAGCAGGCTCAGTTCGGTGAAGTCCCGGCGCGTCAGCCAGCCCTCGCTCACCGCCGTGGGGCGGGTGGTGATGACGCAGTTGCAGTCCGGGTAGGCGGCGAGCAGCCCGGTGAGCCACTGCTGGGTGCGTTCGCGGTCGCGTTCCGGGATCTCGTCCACACCGTCTATCAGCAGCAGGGCACGGCCGGAGCGCATCACCTGCTCCGCCCAGTCGGGCGGCGGGGTCAGCGGGATCCCGGTGGCGGCCAGGAAGTCCGCGGGGCCGGGCAGTTCACCGCGTCTGATGAGGGTGCGCAGCGGGAGCACGAAGGGCACGCTGTCGTCGAGATGGCCGAGCCGGTAGCTGAACTCGTCCCGGGCCGCGGTGATCGCCAGCCACTGGACGAGGGTGGTCTTCCCGGATCCGGCCAGGCCGCGCAGCAGCACGCGGGTCCTCCCGGAGAGGGCGGCCTCGACGCGCCGGCGTCCACTGGACACCTCGTGCCGAGGGGCCGCTTCCAGGAAGTCGACCCGGTCCTGACTGCTCTGCTGGGACAGCTCCAGGCTCAGATAGGCGGTGTCGAGCGGCCACTGCGCATGGTCGCCCCGACTGAAGTCGAGGCCGAAGATGCGGAGTTCGCCGTAGTTCTGCTCCACGTACGAGCGGTAGTCGGACTCGAAGCCGATACGCGGTGCGCGTGTACGGGTGCGTCCCGCGTCCTCCAACGCGGGCAGTTTCCCGAAGTGTTCGAGGTACGCGTCGTAGAACCCGGCGACGATGTGGATCGCGGTCGCCGGGACAGCCGTGAGACGACCGTGCTGCCAGCCGACGGGATCGGCGGTCACGACTCCCAGCAGCAGCTCTCCGTCGAAGAGGGCCGCCCCCGACATGCCCGCCCACGGGGAGCCGCCGCCCTGTCGCGGTGCCGGCGGCGTGTGGTCGAGGTCGACCACGTACCCGCCACGCACCATGTTCGACCCCGGTTTGAGCGTCCCGACCAGCTGCTCACTGTCCAGCTGCCCCGATCCCCCGCGCTGCACATCCGGGTAGCCGATCGCCTGGCAGTTGGGGCGCGGTCGCAGATCACTGGTCTGGCCCCAGCGCACCGGCCCCCAGTCGGCGGCGAGGTCGGGCGCGACCAGGTCGTCGTCGGCGAGCAGCAGCGCCGCGTCGCAGTCCTCGTGGGTTCCCTCCCAGACCAGCCGGCTCAGGATCCGTCCGCGGCCCCCGGGGACGATGACGTGGGTGCTGTCGCTGCCGACGACGACATGGGCGGCGGTGAGGACCAGCCGTGGCGTGAGGAGGTATCCGCTGCCCTGGCGCGTGGCACCCAGGACAGCGGCGATGCGCTCCTTGCTGGGGGAGGACACCGCGCGTCACCCGCCCTACTCGGTCCGGCCGAAGGCCGAGGTGTCGGCGGGCGTGTCGTTGCCGACCTCCCAACCACCGTTCGTCCGCGCGTCCTTGGGCCGCAGGGTGAAGCTGACCCGGTGGGTGCTGGCCGTGGACCGGCCGGCGTCGGCGTCGGCCGAGATCACCCACGCACGCACACCGGACTTCACGCGCGCGTCGCGGCGCAGTTCGACCGTGAACTCCAGGTTGATGTCCCCCACTTCGAAGCGCAGATCCCGCCCGGTCCCGCGTGCCGCCGCGGCGAGCAGTTCGTCACGTACGGCCTGGACGGCGTCCGCCAGTTCGATCCCGTCGATCCCGGTGAAGTTGTCACTCACCTGGTCAACGCTATGCCAACGCGAGCGCGCCGCGCCATGACCCGGGAAATCCGGGCAGGACTATCGCAGTTGCCGGGCGAACGTCTCGTACGCCTGCTCGTCGAAGAGTACGAACCTGACCTCCTCGACCGCCGTGCTGGTCGCCCGCACCGTCTCCACCGCGACCCGGGCGGCGTCCTCCATGGGCCAGCCGTAGATCCCCGCGGAGACGGCCGGGAAGGCCACCGTACGGGCGCCCAGTTCGTCGGCGACCCGCAGCGACTCCCGGTAGCAGGAGGCCAGCAGCTCCGACCGGTCCTCCCCCGTGAGGAATCGCGGGCCCACGGTGTGGATCACCCAGCGCGCGTCCAGGTTGCCCGCCGTGGTGGCGACCGCCTGACCGGTGGGCAGGCCCTTGCCGTACTTGGAGGCCCGCAGGTCACGGCACTCGTCGAGGATCGCGGGCCCGCCCTTGCGGTGGATGGCGCCGTCGACGCCTCCGCCGCCGAGGAGGGAGGAGTTCGCCGCGTTGACGACGGCGTCCACGGACTGCTGGGTGATGTCGCCCTGGATGAGCGTGATGGCGGTCATGGGTGCCTCTATACCAGCCCGGACGGGCCGGGGAGGAAGCGGTCACCAGGTGACGCGCCCGGCTCAGACCGCATGAACCTCCAGGACTGTGGCCGCGTCCTTCCGGTAGGTCTCGATCTCCTCGCCGGTGAACTCCCGGACGTCCTCGAAGCCCAGCCCGACGACCGCGAGCGGCCGGGTGTCGTCGTCCGGGGCGGAGACGGGGAGAGTGAGCGACCCCTTCGCCCCTGCGGCGCGGCCCTGCGGTACGGCGACGCCCGAGGTGTCGTTCCGGAAGTCGGTGATGGCGACGGGCGCCCGGCGCTGGGCGGCGACTCCGGCCATGCCCTTGCCGACGGGGATGACGGAGGTGCCGTTCTGTACCGCGGGCGGCAGGTTGTGCGCGGCTACGAGGACGATCTCGCCCTCCTCGGCGAGTCCCGCCAGATGAACGGAACCGACGAAACCGCCGTGTCGCTCGACGAAAGCGGTGAGCCAGACCGCGATCTCGGGACGGGCGTTGCGCAGGACGGTCTCGTTGAGGGGAGTGGTCGGGGTGGTGGACATCAGTTCTCCATGTCAGTGGGGGGAAGGCCAGTGGGAGGAACGTCAGTGGGGGGAAGTGCGGCTTCCGGTACGAGCCGTGCCAGCCGCAGCAGCAGTGTCTTGACCTCCGTGGCCGCGAACGCCTCCCGGGCCTGGTCCGGCTCCGAGCACAGGAGTACGGGGCCGTCCGCGGGGTCGGCGGGCAGGCGGCCGTGGCTGCCGCGGACACCGGCCGGATTCAGTGGAACGGTGCTGATGCGGTAGCGGAGGCCGAGTTTCTTGCGGGCCACCTGGCCGACGGCGCGCAGCTTCACGGCCGGGACGGTGTCGTCGTAGAGGAGTTCGGCGGGGTCGTAGCCGGGCTTGCGGTGGATCTCGACCTGGCGGGCGAAGTCGGGGGCGCGGTCGTCGTCCAGCCAGTAGTAGTACGTGAACCAGGCATCGCGGTCGGCGACGGCGACCAGTTCGCCGGAGCGCTCGTGGTCGAGGCCGTGCGCGGCCTTGCCCTCGGCGTCCAGCACCCGTTCCACGCCGTCGAGTTCACCGACCACCTTGGCGACGGCCTCCGTGTCGGCCGGGTCGCGTACGTAGACGTGGGCGATCTGGTGGTCGGCGACCGCGAAGGCACGGGACGTCCAGGGGTCGAGGTACTCCATGCCGTCCTGCGTGTACACCTCCAGCAGGCCGGCTCGCCTGAGGGCGCGGTTGATGTCGACGGGGCGGTTGACGGGGGTGATGCCGTACTCGCTGAGCGCCACGACGGTGGCGCCCTCGCGCAGGAAGTGGTCGATCAACGGGCGCAAGGAGTCGTCGAGTTGGCGGGCGGCCCGGGCGGTCGCGGGTGAGTCGGGGCCGGAGCGCTGGGGCTCGTAGTCAAGCTGCGGGATGTAGACGAGGGTCAGGTCCGGGTGGTGTTCGTCGAAGACCTGGCGGGCGGCGCCCAGGATCCACTGGGTGGAGGGCATCCCGGCGTTCGGGCCCCAGTAGGTGAACAGGGGGAACGGGCCGAGCCTGTCGGTGAGTTCGTCGTGCAGGGACGGCGGCCAGGTGTAGCAGCCGGGTTCCTTGCGGCCGTCGGAGTAGTAGACGGGCCGTGGGGTGACGGTCCAGTCGACGTCGGCGCCCATGGCGTACCACCAGCAGATGTTGGCGATCGTGTAGCCGGGGGCGGATCTCCGGGCGGTCTCCCAGATCTTCTCGCCGCCGACGAGTGCGTTGTGCTGGCGCCACAGGAGGACTTCGCCGAGGTCGCGGAAGTACCAGCCGTTGGCGACGGCGCCGTGCCCGGACGGGGGTTCGCCCGTGAGGAGCGTGGACTGGACGGTGCAGGTGACGGCCGGGAGCACGGTGTCGAGGCGGGCCCGGAAGCCGCGTTCGCCGAGGGCGGCGACGGCGGGCATGTGCTTGAGCATTTTGGGGGTGAGGCCGACGATGTCGAGAACGACGAGACGCTTCGACGAGGGGGTGGCCTGTTCGGTCATGAGGGGTCCTCCTTGAGGCCGAGTTCCGTCAACCGGGTGCGGGCCCAGTCGAGTTCGGCGGCGATGCCTCCGGCCAGATCGGCGGGCGGCTCGGGGAGGACGGACCAGGTGTAGGTCTCGACCTCGATGTGGTCGCAGTCGGCCGAGGGCCCGCCGAGCAGTCCGGCGAGGACGTGGCCGAGTTGGTCGGCGGTGGTGCGGAGCGGGGGTTCGGGCCGGGTGTGCAGCGGGGCGTGGAAGTGGACGCGCCACGGGCCGGTGTCGTCGGGCAGTCCGCCGTCCAGGGCGTCCGGCAGGTCGTCGACGCCGAGGACCGTGTCGGTGGTCGCCGTACGGGTCTGGTGCAGGAACCGGGGTTCGGCGAGCCGTCGCAGGGCGGCTCGGGCGGCGGGGTCCGCCGGGTCGTGGGCCTCGACGGCGCAGGACGCCTGGAGTTTGACCACGGGCAGCCCGGCGTCCGCGAGCCGCCGCAGGGCCGCGGCCGGGTGCTCGAACTGGACGGCGAGGTGGCAGGCGTCGAGACAGACGCCGAGCCGCTCGGGGTCGAGGCCGCCCAGCTCGCGGACCGCCTGAGCGGTGGTCTCCACGACGCAGCCGGGTTCCGGTTCGAAGCCGACGCGGACGCTTCGGCCCGACCGTGCCTCCAGTGCGCTGAGCCCGGTGGTCAGCCGGTCGAGCGCCCGGCGGGCGTTCTCGGCGCGCCGGGCGGGCCACGGGGTCCGCCCGGCCAGCGGCAGTGTGGAGACGCTGCCGCGCTCGGCGTCGTCGGGCAGGAGGTCGGTGAGCACACGAGCGCAGTCGAGGGTGTACTCCAGCCGGGCGTCGTCCGCCCAGTCGGGCAGGTACACGTCCTTCTTGACGACCTCGCGGTGGAACCCGGCGTACGGGAAGGCGTTGAGGGTGATGGTCTCCAGGCCACGCGCCCGCAGTTCGCCCCCCAGCCGCTTCGACGCGCCCGGATCGGCGGCGAGTTCGGTGACGACGGGGCGGGCCAGCCACAGCCCGATGCCGAGCCGGTCGACGCCGAGGCGCTCGCGCACGGGCTCGGCGTACTCGGCGAGCTGGGAGACGACGCCCTTCAGGTCCTCCGCCTGGTGCACGTTGCTGCAGTAGCCGAGGTGGACGGTGGTGCCGTCCTGGTGCATGAAGCGCATGGACCGCTCACACTCCCCCTCGCCGGATGGAGTTGCCCTCGAAGGACGACGACTCGTCCGGCTTGGGCTCGTCCAGCGTGGCGTCCAGCTCCAGGCGCCCGCTCTGCCCGTAGAAGGCGACCGGGTTGTCCCACAGCACCCGCTCGACCGCGGCCTCGTCGAACCCGGCGGCGAGCATCGCGTCGGCTGTCTTCCGGGTCTTGAGCGGGTCCGAACGGCCCCAGTCGGCGGCCGAGTTGATCATCACGCGCTCGGTGCCGTGGTCCTTGAGGATCTCGACCATGCGATCCTCGCTCATCTTGGTCTTCGGGTAGATCGAGAACCCGGCCCAGCAGCCGCTGTCGAGGACCATGCCGACGGTGAGTTCGTTGAGGTGGTCGAGGACGACGCGTTCGGGCGCGATGCCCGACTCCCGGACGACGTCGAGGGTGCGCCGGGTGCCGGCGGCCTTGTCGCGGTGCGGGGTGTGCACGAGGGCGGGCAGGTCGTGCGCGACGGCGAGTTGGAGCTGGCGGGCCAGCGCCTCGTCCTCCTCGGGCGTCATCGAGTCGTAGCCGATCTCGCCGACGGCGACGACCCGGTCCTTGGCGAGGTAGCGGTCGAGCTCGTCCAGCACCGGGAGACAGCGCGGGTCGTTGGCCTCCTTGGGGTTGAGCGCGATGGTGCAGAAGTGCTGGATGCCGAACTGGGCGGCCCGGTACGGCTCCCAGCCCAGCAGCGAGTCGAAGTAGTCGTAGAAGCTCTCGGGCGAGGTGCGGGGCTGGCCCAGCCAGAACGCCGGCTCGACGACAGCGCGTACCCCGGCCGCGTACATCGCCTCGTAGTCGTCGGTGGTCCGGGAGGTCATGTGGATGTGCGGGTCGAAGATGCGCACGGTCAGGCTTCTTCCTCGAGTTGCTGCTGAACGAGAGTGAGTTCTTTCCGAAGGGCGACGAACTCCTGGCCGAGCTGCGCGAGTTCGTCCCCGATCACGGACGGGAAGGCCCGCACCATCGGCAACACGTCAGCGGGTACGTTCCGTCCGGCGACCAGCCGCTCGTGCGTGAAGTCGGCGAGCATCCGGGCCAGTTCGCGGTCTGCGCGGGTGCCGAGTCCGGCGACGCGGTCGAGCGGGATCTCGAGGAAGACGCATTTCAGGACTGCCTGGCGGTAGTCGGCGTCCGGGAGGCGAGCGGCGGCGTACGGCCCGAGGGCTGCCTCGATAAGGGTGGTGTCGTTGCCGCGCAGGGTCTCGCGGACGACTGGGAGGGCGAGGTCGCCCAGGTCGAGCAGCGGCAGTGAGCGCAGGACGGCTCGTTGTTCCGCCGGGTCGCCGTGCCGGTGGAGGCGGGCCACCTCGTCGGCGAGTGCCCGACCGCGCAGGGGCAGAGCGGTGAGGAGGACCGCGCGGGCCGCCTCGTCGACGGTCCAGTGCGCGCCCAGCCGGGCGTGTCCGCACCGTCTTCGGACGGCTGGGAAGTGTCTCCGTATCGCGACGGGCTCGGCGGCGACCGTGGCGGCGGCTTCGTCGAGCCAGGCGCGGGCCGTCGTGTCCAGGACGGTTGGGAGGAGGTGGCGGGGGTC
>NZ_VJZC01000233.1 GCF_009377185.1 Streptomyces spongiae | reverse complement strand
CGCCGACTCATCCGCCCCCGAGCCGGACGCCGTGGTCGTCACGGCCGTCGGCCCGGCGACGGACCCCGATCCGATGTCCGCCGTACACCGGCTGACCGGCCGGGTACTCCGGACGCTGCAGGACTGGCAGGACGATCCCCGGACGGCCGGCTCCCGCATGGCGGTGGTGACCCGGGACGCCACCGCACCGCAGCCGGACCTGGCCGGAGCCGCGGTGTGGGGGCTGGTGCGTACGGCCCAGTCGGAACTGCCCGGACGCGTCGTCCTCGTCGACGTGGACGGGCGGCCCGAGTCCCTGCGGCTGCTGCCCTCGGCGGTGGCCACGGCGGTTGCCACCGGCGAGTCCCAACTGTCCGTCCGGGCCGGGCGGATGACAGTGCCACGGCTCGTCGGCACCGGTACGGCGGGATCCCCGGGCGGCACCTTCGGCCCGGACGGCACCGTGCTGATCACGGGCGGCACCGGCGCGCTGGGGACCGCACTCGCCCGTCACCTCGTCACCTCGCACGGCGTACGGCACTTGGTGCTCACCGGGCGGCGCGGCCCTCAGGCACCCGGTGCCGGGGAACTGCGCGCCGCGTTGGAGAGCTTGGGTGCCGAGGTCCGGATCGTCGCCTGTGACACGGCCGACCGGGCCGCGACGGCCGAGGTGATCAAGAGCTGTGAGCCCGCGCTGTCGGCCGTGGTGCACGCCGCCGGGGTGCTGGACGACGGCGTGCTGGCCGCGCTGACTCGCGAGCGGATGGCGGCGGTACTGCGGCCGAAGGCGGACGCGGCCTGGCACCTGCACGAACTGACCCGGGACCTGGACCTGACGGCGTTCGTCCTGTTCTCCTCGGCGTCGGGCCTGCTCGGCCGTGCGGGCCAGGGCAACTACGCGGCGGCGAACTCCTTCCTGGACGCCCTCGCCCACCACCGCACCGCCCTGGGACTGCCCGCGGTCTCCCTGGCGTGGGGGCCGTGGGAGCTCGGCGGCGGCATGGCCGCACCTCTCGCGGAGAGTGACCGGAACCCGGCCCGACGGTCCGGTGAGGTGCTCAGGGCGATCTCCCCGGATCAGGGCCTCGCGCTGTTCGACGCGGCGCTGGGCGAGGGCGCGCCCGTGCTGGCGCCGATGCCGCTGGACCGGGACGCGCTCCGGTCCGCCGCGGGAACGCCCGAGGGCGGGTCCCTGCCGCCGCTCCTGCGAGGTCTCCTGCGCCCGCGCCGGCCGGGCGCCGAGGCCAAGTCCGGGGAATCCGGCGCCGAGCAGCCGCTGGAACCCGGAGCGTGGCGGAAACAGCTGGCCGGGCTGCCCGAGCCCCAACGGGAGGCCGCGCTCGCGGAGTTGATGCGCGCCGACGTGGCCACGGTGCTCGGGTACTCCGGTGCCGACGCGCTGCCCGACGGCAGGAACTTCGAACAGCTGGGCTTCGACTCCCTGACGGCGGTGCAGGTCCGCAACCGGCTGAGCATGGCGCTGCGGCTCAGGCTGTCCGCCGCCGTGATCTTCGAGCACCCGACGGCGGAGGGGCTGGCCCGGCACGTACTCGGTCTGCTCGACGACCTGCCGCGGACGGCGCCCGCCGAGGAGCGCGGGACGGCGGAGGACCGGTCCGTGCAGCCCGACGCGCCGAATGGCCGGTCCGCACAGCTCGACACGACGGACGGCCGGTCGGCACAGCCCGACGCGCCGGACGACCGCCCCCCGCAGACCCTGTCCTCCCTGTACCGGCGGGTCTGCGAGGCCGGGCAGGTGGTCGCCGCGATGCACCTGCTGGTCACCGCCTCCTGGGCGCTGCCGACGTTCGGCGCGGAGGCCGGCCGGGAGCACGCCCTCCCGCCTCTGCGGCGCGCCACCGGTGCCGATGACGGCCCGGTGCTCGTCCTCCTCTCCGGGTACCACCCGCCCTTCGCGGCCCCGGGCGGGGAGTTCGCCCGTTTCCACGGCTGCTTCGAGGGCGACCTGGACGTCCTCGAACTCCCCCACCCCGGCATCGGCGAGGGCTCTGCCGTACCGGCGGACCCACAGACGCTGGCCCGCACCCACGCCGAGACCGTGTTGCGGCACGTCGGCGACCGGCCTTTCGTCGTCGTGGGCGTGTCCACCGGCGGGACGGCCGCCCACGCCGTGACCCGGCGGCTCGAAGGCATGGGGGCCGCTCCCACCGGGCTGGTGCTGCTCGACACGTACCTCGTCGACGGCGGCAACAGCGACAAGGACTGGCTGACGTCCCTGCCGGCCGTCATCGCGCCGCGCCTGGGCGGGAACCAGTTCTCCGGGGACGAGGACACCGGCGTGGCGGCTCTGGGCGCGTACACCCGTATGTTCCTCGGCTGGAAGCCCGAACCCGTCGTCACGCCCACCCTGCTGGTGCGGGCCGCACAGCCCACGCCCGCGATGGTGGCGAGCGCGGACCCGGACGGGTGGCAGACGTCGTGGCCACTGCCGCACACGAGTGTCGACGTGCCCGGTGACCACTTCTCGTTCCTACAGGAACACGCCCGGACAACGGCGGCGGCGGTCCGTGCCTGGATCGACGTCCTCGGCCGCGCGGACGCCCCGTCGGCACCGACCACGGAAGGAGACCAGTGACTGCCTCGAATCCCACAGGGGCGGAGACGGCCCGTGAGACGTTCGACGTGATCGTCGTGGGCGGCGGCCCGGCCGGGTCGACCGTCGCCTCGGCCGTCGCCCTGCGCGGCCACCGCGTCCTCCTCCTGGAGCAACAGACGTTCCCCCGCTACCAGATCGGGGAGTCGCTGCTCCCGTCCACCGTGCACGGGGTGTGCCGCATCCTGGGCGCCGAGGACGAGATGACGCGGGCCGGCTTCAAGGTGAAGCGCGGCGGGACCTTCCGCTGGGGACGGAACCGGGATCCGTGGCAGTTCTCCTTCGCGTTGTCGCCCCGGCTGTCGGACCCCACCTCGTTCGCGTACCAGGTCGAGAGGTCCCGGTTCGACGCGATCCTCCTGGGCAACGCGCGCCGGCTCGGGGTGGACGTACGGGAGGGCTGCCGCGTCACGGGCGTACTCGCCGACGAGGAGCGGGTCCGGGGTGTGAGCTGGATGGGCCCCGGCGGCGAGGAACGCGAGGCCCGGGCCCGGTACGTCGTGGACGCCTCCGGCAACTCCAGCAGGATCCACACGCACGTCGGCGGGAAGCGCACGTACTCCGACTTCTTCCGGAACATCGCGGTGTTCGGCTACTTCGCGGGCGGCGGGCGCCTCCCGGAGCCGAACGACGGCAACATCTTCTGTGCCGCCTTCGACGAGGGCTGGATCTGGTACATCCCGCTCCGGGACGACCTGACGAGCGTGGGCGCGGTGGTGAGCCGTGAGAACGCGGCGGCGGTCCAGGGGGACCCGGTGGCCGCCTGGCGCCGGCTGATCGACTCGTGCGCCGAGGTCCGGGACCTCCTCGACGGTGTCCCGCAGGCCACCGAGGCGCCGTACGACCAGGTCAGGGTCCGCAAGGACTGGTCGTACTGGAAGTCGCGGCTGTGGCGGCCGGGGATGGCGCTGGCCGGTGACGCCGCGTGCTTCGTCGACCCGGTGCTGTCCTCCGGCGTCCATCTCTCCACGTACGGTGCCCTGCTCGCGGCACGGTCCATCAACAGTTCTCTCGCCGGAGACCTGGACGAGGAGCGCTGCTTCGAGGAGTTCGAGGCCCGCTACCGGCACGAGTACGGCCTGTTCTACGAGTTCCTGGTCTCCTTCTACGACATGCACCAGGACGAGCGGTCGTACTTCTGGAAGGCCCGCAAGGTCGCCGGCGTGGCCGCGACGGAGCTGGAGGCGTTCGTGGAGCTGGTGGGCGGCCTGGCGTCCGGCGACCGCTCACTCGCCGGGCCCGGGGAGGCCGGCGCACGTCTGACCGCCGCCTCCTCGGACCTCGACGAGGCCGTGGGCCGTCTCCCGGACTCCGACGGCCTGCGCAACCCGCTCTACGAGTCCCCCACCTTCCGTCAGACGTTCCACGAGGGGTCGGTGCTGCAGGAGCGAGGGGTCTTCGGCGGCCCGCTGGAGGACGAGACCCCGCTGCGCCCCGGTGGCCTGGTGCCCTCGGAGGACGGTCTCGCGTGGCTGGCTCCCGGCCACTGATCCGCGGTTCGGTCCGGGGAGCCCGACTCGTGGGCGTCGGGGACCCTGAGGACCACGGTCGTCAGCCGGGTGACCACGGACGGGCGCCGTCCTCGGCCTGCGCGTCCTCCTCCGCGTAGGCGACGAAGTCGCCCACCAGCCGTTCGAAGAGCTCGGCGAGCCGGCGCAGGTCCTCGTCGGGCCAGTCCGCGAGGGCCATCAGCATGCCCTGGCGGCTGGCCTCCCGGATACGGTCGGCCGTGGCGAGTCCGGCTTCGGTGAGCTGGATCTGCTGGGCCCGCCGGTCGTCCGGGTCCGCGACGCGGATCACGTAGCCGGCCTGCTCCAACTGCCGTAGCTGCCGGGTGACATGGGACGCCTCCACGGACAGCCGGACGGCCAGCACTCCGGGCCGCGACGGCTCGCTCTCGGCGAGGTGGCGCAGGATCGCCACGGCGGCCCGGTCGAGCGTCAGTCCCGCCGCGGCCATCAGACGCTCGTGCTGCCGGGCCCGGCTCGCCAGATACGTGACGCGCGTGAGAACCCGCTCGATCTCGACCACAGGCTCGTGGACGGATGCTGCGGGTGGCGGTGTGGACATGATCCCCACGGTAAACCTGCTTGCCTGACTTAAGCAATACAGAAAGATTGCTTGACTTAAGTAACTCGAACATGCTTGCCTAACTCAAGTAAGAAGCTCGTGGCCACGGCGGCACCCGCCGCGTCCCCGGCCGCGAGCCGCTGACCGGGGCCCCTTGAGCGGAGGGCGCCCCGGTGCGCCACACCCGTGGGGACGGGGAACGGCGCACCGTCGCCGGGCCCGGCGGCACGGATTCCCCCCTCCATCACCGGGCCCGGCGACACCCCCGACACCGACAGGAACCTCACCCCCATGATCAACAGACTGCGAGAGCAGCTACGAGACCATCCCCGTATCGTCGACGCGACCGTCGCCGCCGCTCTCTTCGCCTGCTCCTTCCCGGGCAGCGTGATCACTCTCCCCGGCCACGACCTCGGAGTTCCCTGGTGGCCCGGCGTACTGCTGTCGGGCGGCTGCTGCGTCGCCCTGCTGTGGCGCGGCCGGTACCCCCGCACGACGGTGGCGCTGACCACCGCCGGCGCCGTGGCCCTGGCCGCCCTCGGCTACATCCTCACCGTCCTGCTGCTGGGGCCGCTCATGGTGGCTCTCGCCTCCTTGGCCGCCCGCACCAACCGGAGAACCGCGAACACGTTCGCCGCCACCGGCATCACCCTGCTCGTGGGTACGGCACTCCTCGTCGGACCCGCCGAGGAACCGCTGGTCCTCAAGCTGATCGGACCCGTCGCGTGGCTACTGCTGCCCACCTCGCTGGGCACCGCGGCCCGGCTGCGCACCGCCTACCTGGAGGCCGTACGGGCCCGCGCCGAGCATGCGGAGCGGACCCGGGAGGAGGAGGCGCGGCACCGGGTCACCGAGGAGCGCATGCGGATCGCCCGCGACCTGCACGACGTCGTCGCCCACCATCTGGTCCTGGCCACCCTCCAGGCCACGACGGTCGCCCGCCTCATGCGCTCCCGCCCCGACGACGCCGAGAGGATCGTCACCGAGCTCGCCGGCACCACCTCCTCGGCCCTGCGCGAACTCAGGTCCACGGTCGGGCTGTTGCGCCACGCGGGCGACGCGGAACACCCCCTGGGGCCCGTTCCCGGGCTCGCCGGGCTCTCCGACCTGGCCGCCTCGTTCCACAGCGCCGGACTGGCCGTGACCGTGACCACCCGCGGCGAACCCCGACCGCTCTCCGCGGGCGCGGATCTCACGGCGTACCGCATCGTGCAGGAGGCGCTCACCAACGTCACCAAGCACGCCTCCGCCGACTCGGCGGAGGTGCGGCTCGCCTACTCCCCCGACCGACTGAGCATCACGATCCGCAACGGAGGCACGGCGAGACCTCCCTCCTCCCCTCCCCCGAACGGTGGCTACGGGCTCATCGGCATGCGTGAGCGCGCCCAGTCCGCAGGCGGGCGCCTGCGGGTGGGCCACCGCCCGGAGGGCGGTTTCGAAGTCGTCACCGAGCTTCCGCTGCCGCCCGCGGACATCTCACCCGAGATTGAACTTGCTTAAGTCAATCAATCCTGATTATCCTTGCGTAAGTCAAGCACACATTCTGTTTGCTCCCCCTCCATACCTTGCTCACCTTTTTGCTCCCACGGAGGCTCGTCATGTCCGATGCCCTTGCCCGACCCGCCGAGGCGGGGAACTCGGCTCCGCCGCGGTCGAACGCCGTCGTGGCGGTGCTGGCCTTCGCCGGGATCGTCGTCTCGCTGATGCAGACCCTGGTCATCCCGATCGTTCCCGAGCTCCCCCGGCTCCTCGACGCCTCGGCGTCCAACACCGCGTGGGCGGTCACCGCCACCCTGCTGGCCGCCGCCGTGGCCACGCCGGTCGTCGGCCGCCTCGGCGACATGTTCGGCAAGCGCCGCATGCTCCAGGTCAGCATCGCCCTGCTGGTGTCCGGCTCGGTCGTCTGCGCCCTGGCCGACTCCCTCACACCGATGATCATCGGCCGTACGCTGCAGGGCCTGGCCGCCGCCGTCGTCCCGCTCGGCATCAGCATCATGCGCGACGTGCTCCCGGCCGAGCGGCTGGCCGGCTCAACCGCCCTGATGAGCGCCTCCCTCGGTGTCGGCGGCGCGCTGGGCCTGCCCTCCGCCGCGTTCATCGCCGACAACTTCGACTGGCACATCCTGTTCTGGACCTCCGCCGTCCTCGGTGCCGTCGCCTTCGTGCTGGTCCTGCTGCTCGTGCCCGAGTCCGAGGTCCGCACCGGCGGACGCTTCGACCTGGTCGGGTCCCTCGGTCTGTCGGCCGGCCTGGTGTCCCTGCTGCTGGCGGTCTCCAAGGGCGCCGACTGGGGCTGGACCAGCGGCGCCACACTGGGCCTGGGCACCGCCGCCGTGGTGATCCTGGCCGCCTGGGGCCGGTACGAGCTCCGCACCGGCCAGCCGCTGGTCGACCTGCGCACCACCGCGCGCCGGCAGGTGCTGTTCACCAACCTCGCCTCGGTCGCCCTCGGCTTCTCGATGTTCGCGATGTCCCTGGTGTTGCCGCAGCTTCTCCAACTGCCCGAGCAGACCGGCTACGGCCTGGGCAGGTCCATGCTCACCGTCGGCCTGGTGCTGGCCCCGCAGGGCCTGGTCATGATGGCCATGTCCGCCGTGTCCGCGGGCGTCACCAAGGCCAGGGGCCCCAAGGTCACCCTGATGATCGGCGCGCTGATCGTGGCCGCCGGTTACGCCCTGAACATCGTCCTGATGTCCGAGGTCTGGCACCTGATCCTGGTGTCCTGTGTCATCGGGGCCGGGGTCGGCTTCACCTACGGGGCGCTGCCCGCGCTGATCATGGGCGCCGTCGACCCTGCCCAGACGGGCGCCGCCAACAGCCTCAACACCCTGATGCGCTCCCTGGGCACCTCCTTCGCCAGCGCCATCGCCGGTGTCGTCCTCGCCCAGATGACCACCGACTTCGGCGGCCACGCCCTGCCCTCCGAGAACGGCTTCAAGGTGGTCATGGCGATCGGGGCCGGGGCGGCGCTGCTGGCCTTCGGACTCGCCACGTTCTTGCCGCGGCACCGGGCCGCTGTTGCGACGGCCGCGGCCCCGGGGGCGGCTGAGCCGGTGGAGGTGTCGGGAGCGAAGTCGTAGCGTTCTCAGGCCCGTTGGCGAGACCCGCACAGCATCGGCGTGCGGGTCTCGCGTGTTCCCCAGGGGCGGGATGTCCCGTCTGCCATGTTCCGCTGTCGGGGTAGCTGCGGGTTCGTCGTGGCTGGTCGCGCAGTTCCCCGCGCCCCTTTCGGGGGCGCCCCAGGCCCTCCTCTGCATCAGGTGCCCGGTGCGACCGCGGCTCGCGGGCCTTGCGGATGGCGCAGGGGCACCACCCCCACACACCGGCCGTCGTGGTCGAGCAGGCGGCCCATGTGTTTGACGGTGCGCAGGACCACCGAGCGGTCGTCGACGACGAGGCGCGGCAGCTTGCGTGACAGGTGGGCCTCGAAGGCGTGCACGTCGCGCAGGTCGCGCAGCCAGACGTCGATGACCAGGTTGTGCGGACCGGCCGTGATCGCGCACGAGCGGACCTCGCGCACGCCCGACAGCACCCGGCTGGTCTCCTCCACGTACTGGCCGGGTACGGAGGCGAAGTACACGGCGGACAGCGGCCAGCCCGACAGCGGGCGGGCCAGGTCGCAGCGCAGGACGAGCCGGGACGCGAGCATGGACTGCAGTCTGCGGCGCACCGTGGTCAGGCTCGCGCCGGTCGCCGCCGACAGGTCGCGCAGCGACATGCGCCCGTCCCTGCTCAGCAGTTCCAGCAGGTGCCCGTCCAGGGTGTCCCAGCGTGACTCGGACACGGGGACGGGCTCGTACGTCGGGGGCACCGCCGCCTCGACGCGTGCGCTCTGGGCGTCGTCCAGGCTGCGCAGCCGCCATCGGCTGCCCTCGGTCGGGACGCCGGTCGACACGTGGGTGCGTGTGGCCCGTACCCCGGGCGTCCGCTGGAACAGCAGCGTGGTGAGGTGGGCCAGCTCATCCAGGCTGCGTGCCTGTACGGCGGCCACCAGGTCCCGGCCGCCCGCCGTCAGCTTGATGTTCGCCACCGACGGGTCGGCCGCGAGGGCCCTGGCCACGTCCTCGGCGACGCCCGGTTCGGTGTCCACCTCGACCACACCGGTCACCACGATCCGAGTGTTGGACAGCCGGGGGTAGGCCGTCACCCAGGCCAGGCCCGCCTCCTCCAGCCGGTGCCAACGCCGGGCCGCCGTCACCGGGTTGACCCCGAGGATCTCGCCCACGAGGGTCCACGGGGCTCGGGGATGGATCTGCAGGGCGTGGACGACACCCCGGTCGAGTTCGTCGAGATCCCCGGCGGCTTCGTCGGTGACTGCCGCCGTGACCTGCGCGGCGGCACATTCCTGCACTCCCATGGGCGGCGCTTCTCTGCGCGCGCGGAGGGAATCCGGCGAGAAAGCTGCATCGTCACACCAGGTTTTCTTCCGCATTCCACACTCCCTTCGCCTGTTGCCGACAACGGGTTTTCCGACAACGGTTTTCCGACACCGGAGGAGTGACCGCGCCCCCATGACCCCCTTGACGACGCATGCCACGCCGCAGGAGGCCCCCCGGACGGCCCTGCGGGTACAGAGCGCCCGGCTCATCGACGGAACCGGCGCCGCCCCCGTCGACGACGCCGTCGTCACCATCGATGCCCAGGGCACCATCACCTACGCCGGTCCCGCCGCCACGGCGCCCGCGGCGGCCGACGACGCGGACGGCACGCGTGTCGTCGACGCCGGTGGCCGCACCGTACTGCCCGGCTTCTTCGACTGCCACGTCCATCTCGCCTACGCGCAGGGCTCGCCGCCCAGCCGCCGCGCGGAACTCGACCCGGTCCTGGTCACCCTGGACACGGCCGCGCGGCTGCGGCAGACCCTGGACGCGGGCATCACCAGCGCACGTGACCTGGGCGGTCTGTCCGCGGGCTTCCGTACGGCCGTCGAGAGCGGCAGGATCGTGGGCCCGAGGCTGCACACCGCCGTGCGGATCATCAGCCACACCGGCGGCCACGCGGACGTGCGCCTGCCCGACGGCACCGATCTGAGCTCCGGCATGTCGGAGATCGCCGACTCCACCGACGCGGCCCGGCTGGCCGTGCGCCGCGTGCTGCGCGACGGCGCCGACCTGGTGAAGGTCTGCGCCACGGGTGGCATGGGCAGCCCGTACGACGATCCCGACGACGAGGGTCTGCTGGAGGAGGAGATCCGCGCCGTCGTGGACGAGGCCCGCCGCCACGGCGGCAGGCCGGTCGCCGCCCACGCCCAGGGCAACGCGGGCATCCTCAACGCCCTCCGTGCCGGCGTCACCAGCATCGAGCACGGCTACGGCCTCGACGAGCGGGCCCTGGACATGGCGGGTGAGCAGGGCGTCTTCGTCGTGCCGACGCTGTCCACCGTCTACGCGGGCATCAACAAGGACACGATGCCGGACTTCCACTACCAGAAGAAGACCCGCTGGTCCGGCGTCACCAAGGAGAACATCGGCCGGGCCATCGAGTACGGTGCCCGGATCGCGCTCGGCACCGACGCAGCCGTCGGCCCGCACGGCGTGAACCTGATGGAACTCAGCTATCTGGTGGACCTCGGCATGGACCCCATGGCCGCCATCGTCGCCGGCACCCGCACCTCCGCCGAACTCCTCGGCGTCGCCGACCGGCTGGGCACCGTCGCCGCCGGCCGCACCGGGGACCTGGTCGTCTGCGACGGCGATCCGCTCACGGACATCGGCGTCCTCGGCGATCCCGCGAACATCGTGTGCGTCGTCCAGGACGGCGTCGTCCGCAAGGACCTTCTGCTCCCAGCGGCACCGACCGGAAGGCAGCCCTGATGTCCTCACTGACCGACCTCCCCACGCCCGACAGCAAGTCTCCCGAGCCGGGCAGGCCGAGCGGCCTCGACCGTGTGCTCACGCTGATCGAGCGGGCCGGCAACGCGCTGCCCAACCCGATCATCCTGTTCACCGGGCTGTTCGTGATCCTGGCCGTCGTCTCCACCGCGCTCGCGCTGGCCGACGTGAGGGTCACGGTCCCCGGCACCGACGAGACGAAGGCCGTCACCGGACTGTTCACCGGCGAGGGGGTGCGCTGGCTGACGGAGAACCTGGTCACCAACTTCGCCACGTTCCCGCCCATCGCCGCCGTACTGCTCATGATCATGGCGGTGGGGGTCGCGGAGAAGGCGGGCCTGCTGGAGACCGTCATGCGGGCCACCCTGGCCCGTGCGCCGCGCGCGGTGCTGCCGTACCTGGTGGCGCTGGTCGCCTGCCAGGCGCACATGATCAGCGACGTGGCCGCGATCGTGCTCCCGCCGCTCGCCGCCCTGGTCTTCAAGAGCGCCGGACGGCACCCCGTGGCCGGGCTGATCGGCGGGTTCGCGTGTGTCGGCGCGGGCTACGCGGCCGGGTTCACCATCGGGTCGCTGGACGCCCTGTACATCGGCATCACGCAACAGGCGGCCTCGGTGCTGCCGGCGGCCGACGGCCTCGACCTGCACCTGCTCGTCAACTACTACTTCACCGCGTCCAGCAGTCTCGTCCTGGGTCTGCTCGGCGGCTTCCTCATCAGCCGCGTCCTCGAACCCCGCCTGGGCACCTACGACGCCTCCACGGCAGCCGAGGACGAGCCCGAGGAGCAGGACCTCACCCTCAGCCCCGTCCAGCGCCGGGGACTGCTGCTCACGGCCCTCGTCGTCGTCCTCTACACGGGTGCGGTGCTGTCCCTGTGGCTGCCCGAAGGGGCCCCGCTGAGGGGCGAGGGCGGGGCGCTCGTGCCGTCGCCCCTGCTCACCGGGATCGTGCCAGTGCTGTTCGGCGCGTTCCTGCTGGCGGGGCTGACCTACGGGTTCACGGTCAAGGCGCTCTCGGGATCGGAGAGTGTCGTCACGGCGATGTCCGACTCCGTGAAGAACATGGCCGGCTACATCGTCCTGATGTTCGTCGCCGCGCAGGTCATCGCCCTGTTCAACTGGTCCAACGTCGGCATCCTGCTCGCGGTGAAGGCCGCCGCGGGACTGGACTCCATCGGCCTGACCGGCTTCTGGGCGCTCGTCGCGTTCGTGCTCCTGGCGGCTTGCCTCAACCTGTTCATCGTGTCCGGGTCCGCCCTGTGGTCGCTGGTCGGACCCGTGTTCGTCCCGGCGTTCATGCTGCTCGGGATGAGCCCGGCCCTCAGCCAGGCCGCCTTCCGCATCGGTGACTCGGCCACCGGCATCATCACGCCGATGAACCCGTACGTCTTCCTGCTCCTGGCGCTGCTGCGCCGCTACGAGCCGGAGGCGCGGCTGGGCACGCTCATCGCCCGGCTGTCGATCTTCACGGTGCCGTTCCTTCTCGTGTGGCTGGCGATCCTGGGGATCTTCTACGGGTTCGACCTGCCGCTCGGGCCCGGTGCGCACATCGGCCTCAAGTGACCGCGTTACGCGGACGCCGTCCACGCCAGGACGACCTTGGCGAACTCCCCGGGCAACTGCTCGGGGAGTGGCACGTGGCCGCCCGGGAGGACGCGGGTCTCGCAGCCGAGGGCCGCGGCGAACCTCTCCAGGGCGGGCAGGGAGTAGTGGTCGCCGGGAGCGCAGACGGCGAGGGTGCGGGCGGTGATGTCGGGCAGCCGCCGGTCCATCTCGTACCGGCGCACGGCCACGTGGCCCTCCTCCACGCGGTCCAGGACGGTGAGCGCGTCGATCATGAACCGGTTGAGCGCGGCCTCCTCTCCCTCGGCGTAGAAGCCGCGGCGCCGGTTCCACAGCTCCAGCAGGTGCGTGCCGTCGGGCCTGGGGTCGACGTGGTCGACCTGTTTGCGCTCGCCCGCCGTGCGCCGCTTCTCCTCGTCGACGAAGGGGGTGGCGGAGAGCAGGAGGCTCGCGACGCGGTCCTGGAGGCGGGCCGCGAGTTCCACCGCGATCACCCCGCCGGTGTGGTGGCCTACGAGATGGAAGCGGTCCAGGCCCAGTGCGTCGACCAGGTCCTCGGCCGCGTCGGCGAAACGCTCTATGGAGTGCGGCCCCTCGGGCTTGGCCGAGGCTCCGAAGCCGAGGGTGTCCATGGCGATGGCGCGGTGCTCGGCGCCTACCAGGGGCAGTACGTCGACGTACTCGGTCCATGAGCGGGGGGTCTGATGAAGCAGCAGGACGGGCTCACCCCCGGGCTGCCCGGCTGCGGCACCGGACTCGACGTAGTGCAACTGGCCGAATCCGCTGGACACATAGCCTTTTCGCACGGGCTTCTCCCTCGGTCAGGTGAGTTGGGTCAGCACCGAGGCGCCGACGGCCTCGATCAGGTCGGTAGGAGGGTCGTAGGAGCCGACGTGCTGGAGGAACACACCGGTGACTCCGGTGGTGTGCAGGCCGCGGAGGCGTTCGGTGATCTGCTCCGCGGTGCCGAACAGGCAGAACTCCTCGGCGAACCGCAGGGCCGCCTCGTCGCTGATCCAGGCCGAGCAGATCTCGACGGCGGCGTCCCAGTCCTCGGCGTGCACGAGGTCCGGGTAGACCCCGTCGACCGTGGCGGGCACGTCGACGTCGATCCCGGCGAGGGCGAGGAAGGGTGCCCCGCCGTTCTGCGCGATCGACGCACAGATGGGCTTGATCAGGCGGGCCTCGGACGTGACGTCGTCGGTCACCGCGCAGAACGCGGAGACGGTGAGCGGGACACGGCCGGCGTCCCGGCCCGCCGCCTCCGCGCCCTCGCGTACGCGGGCGGTCGCCCCCTCCAGGGTCCTCGGGGAGACCCCGCTGAGGAGGATCACGCCGTCGGCGACCTCGCCGGCGAGCCGCAGGTTCCTCGGCCCGCTCGCTGCCAGGTGCAGCGGTACCTCGGGGCGGGGGTCACGCAGCCGCGAGCGCGCCTTGCCTCCGGCGCCCTCGAAGTCCCAGTCACGGCCGTCGAGGAGGGCGCGCAGCATGCCGAGCCCCTCGCGCATCGCCGCCGAGGTGGTCTGCCGCAGTCCGATCGGTCCTACGGAGCTGTTGCCGACGCCGAGGCCGAGGGTGAAGCGGCCGGGGGCGAGTTCGGCGACACTGCGGGCGGCCGAGGCGACGACGGCGGGGTGCCGGGTCGCGAGGTTGGTGACCGCCGTGCCCAGGCCGATCCGCTCGGTGCCGAGGGCGGCGGCGGTGAGGGTGGTGAACACGTCCCGCCACAGCAGCTGGGAGTCGGGGAACCAGACGTCGTCGAAGCCGAGTCGCTCCGCTCGCCGCACCGTCTCGACCACGCGGTCCGCCCGGTCGCAGGGCGGCACGCGGACACCGATCCGGAGCGGAGCCGTCGATGGTGCGCTCATGCCCGCTCCTCTCGCGCCGGAGCGCCGCCGGGGGCCGTCGCGGCGGCGAGGGTCGTCATGGAGTCCGGTCGGCCGGTGCCCGGTCGCGCCGGGTCGGCACCGAGGGCCGGGTCTGTCCTGCCGCCGGCGCTCCGGCAGCCGATGTCCGGCCCGCACTCCCCATCGGTCCGCCGGTCGGTGTGCGGGACGGGCCGGGAAGCGTGCCGGACGGCTGGGGCGGCGTGCGGGACGGGCCGGGCAG
>NZ_VJZC01000232.1 GCF_009377185.1 Streptomyces spongiae | reverse complement strand
CAAGTGGGGGGTGGGGGAGCGGGACCCGGGAAAGGTCGTGTGGTGCGAGTTCGCTTCGCCTACGCTGCGCAGCATGGCGGGGAACGGCCTTCGTTGAATTCCACAGCAGGGGTGAGGAATGGCTACGGGTGAGCGGACGCGTCAATTCATAGATTTCAAGGGAAAAACTTCCGGTATCTATGATTTGACCTGGAGTCAGAAGCAGGTCTGCTCATGGATGGAGCAAACGGCCCCGCATATAGCGAACATGAACCTGGCTGGATTGATCGAGGTCGAGAGAGGAGTGTCGGTCGATGACGTCGTAGCGGCCTTGAGAGTCGTCATCGAGCGGCATGAAGCCCTTCGAACTCGGGTATATCTGGACCCTGCAGGCATGTATCGCCAGGTCGTGCATTCCAGTGGACGGATTCCCATTGACATCCGAGAGTGCCTCACTGGCGATGAAGCGGAGACAGAGCTCGCGGAAATAAAGGCGATGCCCTTCACTACCGTGGAGTGGCCCTTGCGTGTGTCTGTTCTCGTGTCCGCGGGGGAAGTGGTGAAGATCGCCGTGTGTGTCTCACATGTCGTGACGGACGGCTGGGGCATGGGCGTGCTGCACAGCGAGATGACCGATCTTCTCTCTGGGGATGCCGAGGCCAAGGAAGCGCTGCTGGAGAAGCCGGTGCTTCAACCGCGAGAGCAGGCGGCCTGGGAACGGGTCGACGGTGACTCGGCGACACGTCGTGCGGAGGCGTTTTCCGCCGAGCAACTGAAGCACTTTCCGAACCAGCGATTTCCTTTGCCTCGCCAAGTGCCGGAGTCGCCGCGCTTTCCCGAGATCATGATGGAGTCCAGGGCCTCCGCTTTGGCCGCTGCGCGACTTTCCGAAGAGCTTCAGGTGACTCCCCATACCGTGGTCGTGGGGGCGATATCGGTTCTGCTGAGTGCGCTCGGTCGCGTTGACCGGGCTACCTTCCGTCTCTTCTGCTCGAATCGCCTCAGCAAGGCCAGTCAGTCGTCGCTGGGTAGCTTCTATCAAGTGGTGCCGGTCAGTGTCGAGGTAGGCGACCTGCCGTTCCGTGAAGTGGTCAAGAACGCCTGGAAAAAGACCATGGGTGCTTATCTCCTCGGGCCCGGTGACCCGGTCAGGCTCGAAGCTCTCCCGGAGTTGGTCACTCAGGAGCGCGGAGTGAAGCCCGATCTTGAATGCTTTGTGAATCTGCACAGCCTCAAATCAGCAGATGCCTTGAAGGCGGCGTCTGGCGTTGATTCGGAGGTGCGCGAGGTCACCAGGTTCTGGAAGAGGGGAGGAAACGAGATATGGGAGCCGGGGAAGTTCTACTTCGATGTGTGGAACGTCACGGAAAGGCTTGTGGTATCCCTTTGGGGGGACACTGAACTGTTTCCTTCGGACGTTCTTTCGAGTGCCCTTTCGTCTCTTGAGGGAATATTGGTGCGGGGTGCCGCCGACAGTGACCTGAGCGCAAGTGAAGTGATCCAGGAAGTCGGCGATCTCCTTGACGCTCCCATGCGGAGTGGCTTGGAATACGTCGACACATGTTGGGTGGACCTCGCTGAGGTGCGGCAAGCCCTGATCGAGTGCCTTTCCCCGGACGGCGTCGAGGTGGTTCTGGACCACGGGGTCGATTCGGCTGAGAGGAGAATGGTCGCGTACCTGGACCTGGGCGACAGGAAAATTACCCCTGAGGAGATCCACCATCTCGTCGTCGGCGGCCTTCGTGGTCGCAGGTTCGTGAGGGCGCCACACCGGTATGTGATCCGCGATCGCTCTCAGGGATGATCAGGTCTGGTGCCTCACGAGCCGTCGGCCCAACTTCCGGCTCGGTGACTCGATGTAACGGTAGGTCAGCACACACAACGGCAACAGCACAGCGAAGAACGCCACTTCGAGCACGGGACTGTCCCGCCGCCACCGGCCGTACGTGTGGTCGATCACCGCCAGCAGCACCGGATGCACCAGGTAGACGGAATAGCTGATCGTCCCCAGGCCGGTCAGCGTGCGCGGTATCCGGCGGTGGCGCACCGCCAGTCCGGCGCCGAAGGTGAGTACGGCCAGCAGGAACGCCACGATCCAGCCGCGCCGCGTGAAGTGGGGGTCGTCGCCGTGCCAGTACGCGCTCCCCACGGCACAGGCGACCACCACGACAGCCGTGCCCGCCGCGTACCCCCACGTGCCCTGACCGCGCTCGGCCCGGTGGACGGCGGTGCCGAGGAACATCACGGCGAGGATCACCAGGCCCTCCCACAGCGGGACCGTGCCGTTGAACGGGACCAGGACGAGCGCCAGCACCCCGCCCAACACGCCCCCGAACACCCGGAGTACGGGCGACCGGGCGCTCGCACAGCAGACGGCGACCACCATGGCGACCGAGGCGAGCGCGAGCACCGAGCCGCTCCCGACCCTGCCCGAGAGGGCGGAGGCCGGCAGCACGACCCCCGCCGCCACGCTCACGGCGGCGAGCACGGCGAGGGTGAGGGCGACCGACGCCGACCGCTGGTGGAGGCGGACCGTGAAGAGAGCGACGACCAGCAGGTAGAAGGCCATCTCGTACGAGAGCGTCCACAGGATGAGCAGGAGACTGGGAGTGCCCAGCAACTCCTGGAGCATCGTGACGTGGGCGGCGGCCACCGTCGTGGCGCTCTGCTCCCCGAAGTCACGTACCTGCGCGACGCCCCACAGGTCGAGGGCGAGGAGCACGGTGACGACGGCCGCCCACAGCGGGTAGACGCGGAAGACCCGTCCGATCCAGAACGTCCTCACGCAGCCCCGGCGTTCCAGCGACGCGGGGATGATGTAGCCGCTCACCAGGAAGAACACCATGATGCCGTAGCGGCTGGTGTTGAACTCCGGCATCAGCTCCCGACGGAACTCCGCCATGAAGGTGTACGACGAGTGGTCGAACACCACGACCAGTGCGGCGATGCCGCGCAACGCGTCCAGCCAGCCCAACCGCGCGCGTTTCACCGGATACAGGGCTTGACCTCGTAGTACTTGATCTCGTCCTTGGCCAACGGCCTGCCGCCCCGCATGTTCTCGAACACCAGCGTGTTGCCCCGGCGCAGGGTGACGGGCCAGGTGCGGATGGGTTCAGGGACGCCCTTTTTGTTGATCGCCAGAACCGCGGGGTCGCCCCACGACTTGGCGCAGGTGACACCGACAGCGACCACGTCCACCCGAATGCCCCAGGGGCGCATGCGCTCCGCGAGTTCCAACTGGGCGTTGACGCCGATGCCCTGGTCCTTGATGGTGAGCTCGACTCTGCCGTCCCCGTGCCGCTCCAACGCATACGCCGGCGACTCGGCCGGAGAACCGGGCCCCGCTACCGTGGCGACGCCGACCACCGCACAGGCCGTGGCGACGACGGCCATCCGGCGCAGGGTGAACAGACGGCGCACAGAGCCCTTCGACCAGCCCTTCGCCCTCTCCTCGCCCGCCCCGGCCTCGCGCAGCTCGATCTCCCTCTGCAACTCACCGAGCAGCCGGTCCTCGAACGTCGTCCTCGTGCTCATGCCTCTCCCCTCACGACGTACACCAGCGATGCCTCCGGCGTCTCGGCGGCCCTGGAGTCCGTCTCCTCCCGCAGCGCCTTGCGCGCCCGGTGCAGCCGGACCCGGGCCGTGACCTGGCGGATGCCCAGCGCGGCCGCCGCCTCCGTGACCGTGAGCTGGTCCACCGCGATCAGTTCCATGACGGCCCGCTCACCCTCGGGGAGCTTCGCCAGGGCGGCCAGGGCACGCCGCCCCGGGCTCTCCGCGTCGAGCTTGTCCTCGATGCGGACGATGTCGTCGGCCTCCAGCAACCGCCGCCCGGAGAAACGCCGATCGCGTTCCGTCTCCCGGGCGACCCGGCGGCGCTCCGACGACACGACGTTGCGCGCGATGCCGTACAGCCAGGCCGTCTCGCTGCCGAGGCCCGGCCGGTAGGAGTGGGCCGAGTCGAGGACGGCGACGAAGATCTCGGCCGTCAGGTCGGCCGCCGTGTGCGGGTCGTCGACCCGCCGGGCCACGAAACGCATCACCGCGTCCACGTGGCGCCGGTAGAACTCCTCGAAGAGCCGAGGGTCACGTACCGCCTCGGCGGGCCCACCCCGTAACCGTTCCGCGCCATCCACAGGCGTCTCCTTCCTTCAAAGGCACTTCACCTGTTCTTGGTACGAGGCGCGAAAAGCGTTACGGAGGTGGTTCGTGAGGCCCGCTTCGAAATTTTCGGTCCTTGGGGGCGGCACGCGCACCGAAATAGGCTCGCCCCATGTCAGCCCGCATCCTGGTCTACACCCGCACCACCGCCTACCGGCACGACTCGATCCCGGCCGGCGTCGCCGCCGTACGCGCCCTCGGCTTCGACGTCGACGCCACCGAGGACCCGCAGGCGCTGGAGGCGCTGGAGGGCCCCCTCGACCCGTACGCGGCCGTCGTCTTCCTCTCCACCAGCGGTGAGGTGCTGACCGACGCGGGGCGCGCGCGGCTCAGGTCGTACGTCGAGGAGGGCGGCGGCTTCGTCGGCGTGCACGCGGCCGCCTGCGCCGAGTACGACTGGCCGTACTACGGCGAACTGCTCGGCGCCCGCTTCGCGCGCCACCCCGCCCACCAGCCGGGCAAGGCCGTGATCGAGGACCGCGACCATCCGGCGACCAGGCACCTGCCCGCCGCCTGGGAGTTCACGGACGAGTGGTACGACTTCCGGACCAACCCGCGCGGCGCGGTGCACGTGCTGGCCCGCGCCGACGAGTCAACGTACGACGGCGGCGGCATGGGCGCCGACCACCCGCTGGTCTGGTGCCGCGAGCAGGGCGCCGGCCGGGTCTTCTACACCGCGCTCGGGCACGCGTCGGAGGCGTACGACGACCCGGACTTCCGCGCCCATCTGCTCGGCGGGATCAACTGGGCGGCCCGCCTGGCCGACTGAGACCCCTCCGGCCGAAATCCCGGGACGCCGGACGGCGAAGGCCCTCCAGCCGTCACAGTGACCAACTCCGAGCGCATTGGGCTTACTTCGGGTCAATGGTCCCGGTACATTCACTGTCCGGGGTTCGTCACGGGGGAGGCGCCATGACTGACGGGGACACTCAGAACGGGATCGACCTGGCCGACGCGGTCCAGGCGATCCGGGACCAGCTCCTCACCGCCGCGAACCGGGCGGCCGGTCAGGACATCACGTTCGACATGGGCGACATCCAGATGGAGTTCACGGTCGAGCTGCGCTCGGAGGCGAAGGCCGGCTTGAAGGTCCGCGCCTGGGTGGTGGACGCCGGCGTCGACGGCACGCGCTCCACCGGGCATACCCACAAGGTCGCCTTCACCCTCACGCCCAGGGACGCCCGCACGGGCGGCCGGTTGAGCGTGGGCAACCCGACACCGGGCGGCACGGCGCTCTTCGGGCGCCCGGCCAACGGCTGACGTGCGATGCTGCGCGCCACCTCGTCGGCCGACCGCGTCGTCCTGGTCAACGGTGCCGTCCAGGGCACCGGTGTGCTCATCGGCCCCCGGCACATCCTCACAGCGGCCCATGTGCTGACGGGGCCGCCCAGGGCTCGCGTCCAGCACCCTGAGAACGTCAGAGATCTCAGGCGGAACCCGCCGAAGCTCGTCGTCCTCCCCACGCGACCACCGCGCACGGCCCAGATCATCCACCCGTACAGTTCCGAGTGGACGACATGTGACGTGAGCTGGATCGACACCGACCGTGACCTCGCTCTGCTGAGCACGCGCAACGACGTCGTGGGCACCGGCTTTCTGCAGCCACTGGGCCGCATGAGGCTGGGGCGGATCGCCACCTCGCAACCCGTCACCGACTGCCAGATCCTCGGATTTCCCGCTGTGCAGCGCGACCCGGTCAGCGGTGACATCGAATGCGACCAGTACGAGGTCACCGTGCTGCCCGGGGCCAGTCGCCTGCGGCGGAACGTCATGGTCTGCGAATTCTCGCGCAAGCCCGTGGCGGAGACGGGCGACGGGTCGTCGCCACTGGCCGGGCTGTCGGGTTCCCCCATCTTCGCAGGCGACGTGCTGCTCGGCATCGTCACGGCCGTCCCCCGCGGACGGGACCACATGCGGATCGAGGCGGCAGACGTCGAGGCCGAGCAACTGCGGATGTCGGCCACGGCCGAGGCCGGCCTTCTGCCCTTGCGCACGGAGGACGTCACCGAGACCCACCGCCGCGACGAGGAGTACGAACGGCAGTACCGGGAAGCGATCAAGAACCGCCATAGCCAGATCGACATCATCGGTATCGACGAACTGACCGCCCAGGAGTCCCGTTGGGACCTGGAGACCGCCTACCTCCACCTGGAAGCGGAGGTGAGTCAGCCTTCAGCGGGTGCCGAGGGTCTCCCCTCCCGTCTCCGGCGGGTGGACGAGTTGCTGGCGGAAGCAGGGCCGTACGTACTGTTGCGGGGAGAAGCCGGTGCGGGCAAGACCACGCTGGTGTGGTGGCTGGCCTCCCACACCGCCTCAGGAACGCTCGGTGGCAGTCTCGCCGCCCTGAACGGACTGGTGCCGTTCATCGTGCCGATGCGCAGCCTGCGGGCGACGGGAGACGGTTTTCCCCGGCCCGGCGAACTCGACCGGGCCGCGCGCCTGATGACGGACGAAGCCCCGCGGGGCTGGGCTCGCCGGGTACTGAACTCCGGACGGGGGCTGCTGCTCGTGGACGGCCTGGACGAGGTGCCCCGGGACGACCGATTGGACGCCCGCAGATGGCTCAGCGACCTGCTGGCGGAATTCCCCGGCCGCGTCCGCGTGCTGGTCACCGTGCGTCCGCTCGCCGTGGAGGTGAACTGGCTCAGCCATGAGGGCTTCCGGGAACTGCGTCTGCTGCCCATGCGGGACACCGACATCCAGGCCTTCGTCCACGCCTGGCACGACACAGCCCGCCTCGAACCGCCCTCGTCGGCCGAGAAGAGCGGTGAACTCGCCGAGCTCGAAGCCGCGTTGAAGGCGAAGTTCATGAGCACACCGGCGCTGCGCAACCTGGCGAGGACGCCCCTGCTCTGTGCCGTGATCTGCGCCCTGCACCGCAGCAGCCGCGGAGAGCTGCCGGTGAGCCGGCCGAAGCTGTACACGCAGGCGCTGGAGATGCTGCTCGGGAAACGGGACACCCATCGCAAGATCCCCTTTCCGGAAGGCATCCAGCTCCGCCCCGACCGGCATCAGCTTCTGCTCCAGCGCATCGCCGTCTGGTTGGTGCGCAACGGTCAGTCGCAGCTCTCGCACGCACAGGCCAAGGGCCAGCTGGTTCCCGCTCTCACCGGCATGCCCGACGTGCAGGGGCCCGTCGACAAGGTCCTGCTGCACCTGCTCAACCGCAGCGGGGTGCTCGAGGAACGAACCGAGGACAGCATCCAGTTCATCCACCGGACGTTCCAGGACTACCTCGCGGCACGGGAGTTCCAGGACAGCGACTGCCTTCAGGAGCTGCTCGGCCACGCCGCCGAGGAGGAGTGGCAGGACATCGTCCTGCTGTCGATCGGCCACTGCAGGACCCCCGAGGTCGAGAAGGTCGTCGACCACCTGATCGCCCAGGGGGACACCCATGACGGCCACCAGCGGTGGAACCTGCACCTCCTCGCCGCGACCTGTGCGGCCGAAGCGCCCTACCTGCCTCAGGACAGACGAGATGCCGTGGCCGAGCGGCTCAAGGCATTCATGCCGCCCAAGAACGTCCTCCAGGCGACCGAGGTGGCCAAACTCGGCGCGTACGTGCTTCCCGTGCTCCCCGGCCCACAAGGACTGCCGGAGGACGTGCAGCTCCTCGTCGCCACGACGCTGACCAGGATCGGCACCGCCAACTGCCTGCCCCTCGTACGTGAGTACGGGGCCCAGCCGAGCCAACTCCTGCGCCAGTTCCTGGCGTCGGCCTGGGGTGACTTCCCGGCCGAGGCCTACGCGCGCGAAGTCCTCGCCGCCATGCGGCTGGACGACCTGGAGATACCGGTCAACCGCGACCACATGCTCAGGAACCTGCACCACCTCGGGCCCCTCAACAGGGTCCTCGTCGACGGCCCTTTCCGCGCGGCACAGCTCCACGGCGACCTGCCGTACACCCCGCTCGAGCAGCTCGCCATCACGGGCAACCCGGCTCTGACCGACTTGTCGTTCCTTCGCGGACGCCCGGACATCAGGAGTCTCCTTGTCGATTCCGACGCCAGGCTCCGGGACATCTCGGACCTGGCCGGTTCCCGCATCGTGACCCTCGCACTCGACGCGGCACTCCTGATGCCCGAGGATCTCGAGGTCATCCCCACGATGAAAGGTCTACGGGAACTGCACCTGCACGGGCTGCCGATCGGGCAGTACGCGAGGCTTCCCCCGCCGCACCCGTCCGTCGCACGGCTGTCCGTGTCGAGCCAGGACCTTCAGGTGGACACCTTGTACCGCTGGGTCGGGCTGCGCGGTCTCGCGGTCTGGCAGCCGACCCCGCTGAACGAACTCTTCGCGCAACTTGCGGCGCTGCCGAAGCTGCTCGCCCTTCAGCTCCCCCTCCTCTTCCCCGCGAGTGAGCTTCACGGTCTCCCCGCCCTCCACCAGGTCCACTCCCTCACGCTGCCCAACCTCGCGAACAACGCGGACCTGGACCGCTTGACGCGCGTTTTCCCCTCGCTGAGGAGACTGACCGTCGACCTGCGGTACACCTCTGGCCCCGTGCTCAATCTGGGGCCCCTTCACGGACTCCCCGACCTCGCCGTGACCGTTCTCTGCACCCGGGAACCGATGGTGTCGGAAGCGGGCCCACTTGCCCGAGGACTCCGCGTCACGGTGGTGCCGCACACGGGTACGGTCGGGCAGGTCCTATGAGTCCCCGCCGGCCTGCGGGCCGAACGCCGTCATGAAGCGGTCGCGGAACTTGTCCATGCGCCATTCCGGGGCGTTGTCGGCGGGCTTGAGGCCGTCCGTCCAGTTCCAGTCGGCGATCTTGTCCAGCACCTTCGGGTCCTGGGCGACGATGGAGACGGGCACGTCGTAGTTGGGCTTCTCGCCGGTCACCGTCTTGTTGGGCTGGTGGTCGCCGAGGAAGACCAGGACGGTGTCCTTCGAGCCGTACTTGGCGACGTAGTCGACGAGGCTGGTCACCGAGTACTGGATGGACTTGCGGTACTCGTCGCGGACCTTCGAGGCGTCCTTCCAGACCTCCTCCGGGTTCTTGCCCTCCCTCTTCTGGAGGTCGTGGTAGACCGAGCCGTCGCCGATCTGGTCCTCGGGGATCGTGCTCGGGATCGGCGCCCACGGGTTGTGGCTGGAGGTCAGGATGATCTCCGCCATCATCGGCTTGCGGTCCTTCTTGCCGTGCTCAAGCTTCTCGAAAGCCTTCAGGGTGTACTGGTCGGGCATCGTGGACCAGCTGAACTTCGGGCCCTTGTAGCCGAGTTGGTCGGAGTCGTAGATGTGGTTCAGGCCGAAGTACTTGCCCTCCGGCCATGCCTTCTGGGTGCCCGGCACGATGCCGACCGTGCGCCAGGCGCCGGTGCGGCGGAACGCCTCGGTGAGGGTGAGGCGGTCGCTCGCGACGAGGTTGGCGTAACGCGACTGGTTCTTGATCCACAGACCGGACAGGAACGTGGAGTGGCCCAGCCAGCTGCCCGCGCCCGTGATGGGGGAGCGCAGCCAGCCGCTGCGGGACGCGTACCCGGCGTCCTTGAGCTCCTGCGTCTTCTGGGCGAGGGTCTTGCCCAGCGGCACACCCATCTGCGGGTCGTCGATCGCGGAGCGGCCGTAGCTCTCGATGAAGGTGATCAGGACGTCCTTGCCGCGCAGCCCGGTCAGCAGCTGGTCCGGCGGGACGTCGGCGAAGGCGTCGATGGCCGCCTGCTTCTCGAACGCCTTCCCGTCCTTCAGCCCCGTGCGCACGGCCTCCACACGGTTCTCGACGAGCGTGGCCGAGCTGTGCGAGGCGACGGGCACACCGGAGAACTCCAGGGTCAGCGTGGAGCAGGTGATCCAGGCCGTGCCGAGGACCAGCAGCGTACGGCCCGTGGTGTGGCGGTTGTCCACCATGACGCGGGTCAGCCGGAGCACGGACAGCACCAGGAGGACGACGAGGCCGGCCAGCAGCACGATCAGCCCGATCGTCGCCGCGAGTGCGCCGCCCTCGCCGAACGAGTCCTTCACGAACGACTGGGCGTCGTCGAGCAGGATCCAGTCGAGCACCAGGTCGAAGGGCCGGTCGAGGGTCCAGTAGAAGCCCATGTCGAGGGCCTTCAGGATGACCAGCAGGCCGAGGGCCACGCCCTCGACGACCGCCATCAACTTCCGTGTCCTCGGCGGGAGGAGGAGCAACAGCGCGGCGCCGAGGACCCCTTCCGCCGGGATGCGCACGAACCTCTCCGGTTCGAGCTTCGAGACGTCGTTCGGCAGGACCAGCACGAACAGCACGAGCACGAGCGCGAGCCCGGTGACGGTCCAGGACAGCGCCCGCGCCAACACGGGCCGCCGCCCACGCCAGCCGCGCGCCACGTCCGGGGTTGCGCCCTCGCCGCCGGCGGCGGTGTCGCCTTGGGAGGCGTCGCCGTCGGCCGTGTCCGACGCGGTCGGCTGTGCCGCCTCGGTGCCGCTGGAGGTGGGTTCGTGGTCCGTGTCGTCGGGTTGGTCGGTTGTCGCCGTCGCGGGGGCGGTCGCTGTATCGGCTTCCTCGGGGGTACGGCCGTCCGGGGTAACCCGGCCACTGGCCCCGGCCTCGTCGACTTCGCCGTCGGACGTGGTCCGCGCGGGCGGTTGCGTTGTCTTGGCGCCGTCTGTGGCGGGTTCGTGGTCCGTGTCGTCGGGCTGGTCGGTTGTCGCCGTCGCGGGGGCGGTCGCTGTATCGGCTTCCTCGGGGGTACGCCCGTCCGCCTCGACCGGGCCACGGGTCGCGGCCTTGCCGGGAGCGTCCCCGTCCGTCCCGTCCGGGACACGCGCGTCCTCGCCGGAGTTACCTTCGACGGGCTCGCCCGCGTCGACCGTGCCGGAGGCGTTGTCCTCCGGCTCACCGGTCGCAGCGATGTCCGTGTCGTCCGAGCTGCTCGCCTTCGCGTCGCTGGACTCGGGCTTCTCCGTCGCGGTCCCCGCGTCCGCGGGCTCGCCCTTCCCACTGGCTGTCTCGCCGGAGGCGCGGGCCGCTTCCTCGTCCTCTGCCGGAAGCTGCGAAGTGCGTGTGTGCGACAACCCGAAGGTCCTTCCATGGAAAACCGTGCGGTGGTACGGCGGACCGGGCCCGAAGGCCGGGGACCGCCACTCACGGTACGGGGTGACGACTCCCTCCGTTCACCGGGTTGCCATTCCTTTGTACGGGAGGGAAACGCGAGCCGTCTCACCCCCGCGGCGCCCCCGTACTCGCCCGCTCCACCAGCCGCGTCGACAACTCCGTACGCGTGCCCTCCGGTTGCTCGCCCGCCATCAACCGCACCAGCAGACGCAGTGCCGTCGCCGCCATCTCCGACAGCGGCTGCCGGACGGTGGTGAGGCCGGGGGAGGCCCAGCGCGCCTCCGGCAGGTCGTCGAAGCCGACCACGCTCATGTCGTCCGGTACGCGCAGCCCCCGCTCGGCCAGCGCCCGGTACACCCCGAGGGCCATCTTGTCGGAGCACACGAACACGGCGGTCGGCGGCTCGGGCAGGTCGAGGACCTCCAGCATCCGGCGGTACGCGCAGGTCTCGTCGAAGTTGCCGTGCCGGACGTACTCGGACCGGTGCCGGACCCCGGCCGACGCGAGCGCCGAACGGTACCCCGCGATCCGCGCACTGCTGCACATCTTGCGCCGATATCCGCCGACGCACGCGATCCGTTCGTGGCCCAGCGCGAGCAGGTGCTCGGCGGCACTGACCCCGCCCTGCCAGTTGGCCGCGCCCACCGACAGCACGCCCTGCGGGGGTTCGACGACCGGGTCGATCATCACGAACGGGATGCGGTGCTGGTCCAGCCAGGTGTACTGGGACGGAGTCAGCTCGGCGAGGTTGAAGAGGACGCCGGACGAGCCGCGGGTGGTGAGCTTGTCCAGCCAGCCGCGTTCCGGGCGCCCGCCCCGGGTCCGGGTCAGCCCGGCGGACACCACGACCTCCAGGCCCGCCTCGTGCGCCGCCTCCTCCACCCCGTGCAGCACCGCGCCCGACCAGGAGCTGTCCAGCGAGTGCACCACCAGGTCGACCAGACCCGGTGCCTTCGCCGCCTCGACGCGGGGTCTGCGGACGTAGCCGAGCCGCTCCAGCGCCTCGGTCACGCGCCGCCGGGTCTCCGGTGCCACGTCCTCCCGCCCGTTGACCACCTTGGACGCGGTCGGCACCGACACCCCGGCCTCGCGCGCCACCACCGCCAGCGTCGGCCCCGTCGTAGCGCCCCCGCCTGCCGTACGGACCGTGGCCCCACTCCCGGAACTGACCATCGAAGACCACCCCTCCGGCCCGCCCGAGGGCCATCGAAAGTCGGACCAGCGCTGTTTCGTCGTGACGTTTCGTCGTGACTTTCGTCGTGATCGAAAACCGAGCGACAGAAAGCGCTTCCTACACTAGATGTGCCGCGAGGCAACGTGAAGACACCGGGATTCGCGGCATGACGCAGGTCCTGAACTTTCGAAACCTCGAACAATGGAGCAGGGTCAGTCCGGCATGCACGTCAGCCGGAAGCCGCGGAAGTCGGCGGTGAAGGACGCGTCGACGAGATCCCGAGCGTGGATGCCGGCCATCGCGCCCGTGAAGCGCAGGCGGGATCCGTAGTCGTCCGAGAGGCGACTGAAGTCCAGCGGCGGGCCGACCGGCACACGCGCCCCGTCCCGGACGAACCAGAAGCGGGCCTCGGTGCCTTCCACCGTCACACCCAGCGTGACCGGCGCCCCCGCGTCGACCTCGACGACGGCGGACTGCCGCCCGCACTCCTCGTCGCGCTCCACGAGACTCAGCACCGTACGCCCCTCGCCACGCCACTGCTGGCCGCGCTGGTCCTCCCCCTCGGGCTCCGCCCAGGTCAGGTCCAGGCTCAGGTACGACTCGGCGCAGTACCACAGCACCAGCCCCGCGGCCTGTGTGAAGGTGCTCGGACGTGCCTCGACCGTGACCTCTGCCTCCGCGCGGTGCTCCGTGATCCGTTGGGCGAGCAGACTGTGGGCCCAACGCGACTCGGGTCCGTGCCGGCCGCGGAGCCGGATCCAGCCGGGGCGGGTGGTGGTGTCGGCCCAGGACGGGTCGGCGTACGAGCGCAGGGTGCTCCACGGCCACCCGAAGACCTCGGACGGGCCGGGGGCGTGCGGCTCGTGGGCGCCCGGCGCCGGGACCTCGACCTCGACCGCCGGGTGCCACCCTCCGTGTCCCAGCCTCGGCCAGCCGTCCGCGTCCCACACCACCGTCTGGATCGCCGTCTCCCGGCCGAGCGAGCAGCGCGGGCCGTCCGGCGTAGGGAGCGGACGTGCCGTCAGATGGCTGAGGACCCAGCCGCCGCCCGGCGTCTCGACCAGCTCCGCGTGCCCCGCCTTCTGCAGGGGCAGCGAGGGGTCGTCGCGGGACGTCAACAGTGGACGGTCGTCGAGCTCGTACGGGCCCGTGATCGCGCGACCGCGCGCCACGAGCACCCCGTGCTCGAACCCGGTGCCGCCCTCCGCGAGCACCAGGTAGTACCAGCCGTCGCGCCGCAGCAGTTTGGGCCCCTCGATGAGCCGTTCGTGCTGGAGGAGCAGACGCGTGTCACCGACGGCGGTCAGTGTCTCCCGGTCCAGTTCGGTCAGGACGATGCCCGCGAAACGCCGTCCGCCCGGGCGGTGGTCGTTCTGGAGGTTGAGCAGCCACAGACGGCCGTCCTGGTGGAAGAGCGCGGGATCGAAGCCGTGGCTCGCGACGCGGTGCGGGGCCGACCACTTCCCGGCCGCATCCGGGGACGTACTGACGTAGGTGTCCACGTCGAAGTACGGCGTGCCGACCGAGCGCACGACCGAGTAGACGACCCAGAACCGCTCGCCGTCCCAGCTCAGGGACGGTGCCCAGACGCCACCCGAGTCGGGTACCCCGCCGAGCGTGTCCCCGGGGACCGCGCCCCGGACGTGGCCCGCGTACTCCCAGTGGGCCAGGTCCCGGGAGCGGTGGATCGGGATGGTCGGGTACCACTCGAACGAACTGGTCGCCACGTAGTACCAGTCGCCGACCCGGACCATCGACGGGTCCGGCGCGAAGCCGCGGATGACGGGGTTGTGCAGCAGGGTCACGTGGGGGCTCCGGGAGGG
>NZ_VJZC01000231.1 GCF_009377185.1 Streptomyces spongiae | reverse complement strand
GGACGGGTAGGGGCGGCGGGGGCGAAAAAAACTGGGACTGCCCCCGGGCAGCCAAAAGGCCGGGCACCCGGAGGTGCCCGGCCCTTCACCCCGCCGTTCTCACTTCTTGCGGCGCCGCCCACCCTTGGCCTGCTTACGACGCTCCGCACGCGTAAGGCCATCGGCCTCGGAACGGACAGGCTCGTCATCGTTGGCGAAGTCGCCCTCGACGACACCACCCTCACCGTCCACGGTCGGCGCGGAGAAGTGCAGGCGATCCCGGCGCTGCGGGGCCTCCAGGCCCTTGGCGCGGATCTCCGGACGGGCACCCGCCTGGGCCGGCACCGCGTCCTCCTTCTTCTCCAGCGACGGCTTCTCGTCCTCGACCGGGACCTCCTCGACCTGCTGCTCGACCTGGACCTCCAGGTTGAACAGGTAGCCGACGGACTCCTCCTTGATGCCCTCCATCATGGCCTGGAACATGTCGAAGCCCTCGCGCTGGTACTCCACCAGCGGGTCCTTCTGCGCCATCGCGCGCAGGCCGATGCCCTCCTGGAGGTAGTCCATCTCGTAGAGGTGCTCACGCCACTTGCGGTCCAGGACCGAAAGGACCACCCGACGCTCCAGCTCGCGCATGATCTCGGAGCCGAGCTGCGCCTCACGCGCCGCGTACTGCTCGTGAATGTCGTCCTGGATGGACTCGGCGATGAACTCGGCAGTCAGCCCGGCCCGGTCTCCGGCCGCCTCCTCCAGCTCGTCGACGGTCACCTTGACCTGGTAGAGCTGCTTGAACGCGCCCCACAGCCGGTCGAGGTCCCACTCCTCGGCGAAGCCCTCGGCGGTCTCGGCCTGGATGTAGGCGTCGATCGTGTCGTCCATGAAGTGCTTGATCTGCTCGTCCAGATCCTCGCCCTCGAGGACGCGGCGCCGCTCGCCGTAGATGACCTCGCGCTGGCGGTTGAGGACCTCGTCGTACTTCAGGACGTTCTTACGGGTCTCGAAGTTCTGCTGTTCGACCTGCGACTGGGCGGAGGCGATCGCGCGCGTGACCATCTTGTTCTCGATCGGCACGTCGTCCGGGACGTTCGCCATCGACATCACGCGCTCGACCATCTGCGCCTTGAACAGCCGCATCAGGTCGTCACCCAGCGACAGATAGAACCGCGACTCACCGGGGTCACCCTGACGGCCGGAACGACCGCGCAGCTGGTTGTCGATACGGCGCGACTCGTGCCGCTCGGTGCCCAGCACGTAGAGCCCGCCGAGCTCCTTGACCTCCTCGAACTCCGCCTTGACCGCGCGCTCGGCCTTCTCCAGAGCGGCGGGCAGGGCGTGCGCCCACTCCTCGATGTGCTCCTCGGGGTCGAGGCCGCGCTGGCGCAGCTCCGCCTCGGCGAGGTCGTCGGGGTTGCCGCCGAGCTTGATGTCCGTACCACGACCGGCCATGTTCGTGGCCACCGTCACAGCGCCCTTGCGGCCGGCCTGGGCGACGATCGTCGCCTCCCGGTCGTGCTGCTTGGCGTTCAGCACCTCGTGCTGGATGCCGCGCTTGGAGAGCTGCTGCGAGAGGTACTCGGACTTCTCGACCGACGTCGTACCGACGAGGATCGGCTGGCCCTTCTCGTGCTTCTCGGCGATGTCGTCGACCACCGCGTCGAACTTGGCGACCTCGGTGCGGTAGATCAGGTCCGACTGGTCCTGGCGGACCATCGGCTTGTTGGTCGGGATCGGGACGACGCCGAGCTTGTAGATCTGGTGGAACTCGGCGGCCTCGGTCATCGCCGTACCGGTCATGCCGGAGAGCTTGCCGTAGAGGCGGAAGAAGTTCTGCAGGGTGATCGTGGCGAGCGTCTGGTTCTCGTCCTTGATGTCCACCCCTTCCTTCGCCTCGATCGCCTGGTGCATGCCCTCGTTGTAGCGGCGGCCGGCGAGGATACGGCCCGTGTGCTCGTCGACGATCATGACCTCGCCGTCGATGACGACGTAGTCCTTGTCCTTCTTGAAGAGCTCCTTCGCCTTGATGGCGTTGTTCAGGTAGCCCACCAGCGGCGTGTTCACCGACTCGTAGAGGTTGTCGATGCCCAGCCAGTCCTCGACCTTGCTGACGCCGGACTCATGGATGGCGACGGTGCGCTTCTTCTCGTCGACGTCGTAGTCGCCGGTCTCCTCCATGCCCTTCAGCGGGTTGCCCGCCTCGCCGCGCTTGAGGCGCGTGACCAGCTTGGCGAAGTCGCCGTACCACTTGGTCGCCTGGTCGGCCGGGCCGGAGATGATCAGCGGCGTACGGGCCTCGTCGACGAGGATGGAGTCGACCTCGTCGACGATCGCGAAGTTGTGGCCGCGCTGGACGAGCTCGTCCTTCGACCAGGCCATGTTGTCGCGGAGGTAGTCGAAGCCGAACTCGTTGTTCGTGCCGTACGTGATGTCGCAGCCGTACTGTTCGCGGCGCTGGGCCGGCGTCATGTTGGCGAGGATGCAGCCGACGGTCAGGCCCAGGAACTTGTGGACGCGGCCCATCATCTCGGAGTCGCGCTCGGCCAGGTAGTCGTTGACCGTGATGAGGTGGACGCCGTCTCCGGACAGGGCGTTCAGATACGCCGGCAGCGTGCCCACCAGCGTCTTGCCCTCACCGGTCTTCATCTCGGCGACATAGCCGAGGTGGAGCGCGGCGCCACCCATCATCTGCACGTCGTAGTGGCGCTGGCCGAGGACGCGCTTGGCAGCCTCGCGCACGGTGGCGAAGGCCTCGGGCAGCAGGTCGTCCAGACTCTCACCGTCGGCGTAGCGCTGCTTGTACTCATCGGTGAGGGCCCGCAGCTCGGCGTCGGAGAGGTCGACGAAATCCTCTTCGATGGAGTTGACCTGGTCCGCGATGCGGTGCAGCTTGCGCAGGATCTTGCCTTCGCCTGCACGCATGATCTTCGAGAGGACGGACACGGGGGTTTGTCTCCTTGCCGGTCGGGCCTGGGACGGTCGGTTTCCATGGACAGGTTCAATGACAGCTTCAATACCAGTTGAGCAACGGCCATCGTAAGCGAGGACCCCGCCGTGCCGGGAGGTCTGGCCGTGACAGCCACTAGGACAACGGACATGCGAGACGGATGGTGCCGCGTTCCGCCCACGGAATACGTGAATTGTGATCAGCCCGTCACGCACCGCGAACGACACGCTCCAAAAAACGGCGCCCGCCTGATCAGACACTGCCCGACCAGGCCCGACACCCGCCATCCCGGTGTCCAAAAGGATGGCGCCCTTCCGCTCCACCGAGCCAGAATCACCTGATGGACCCCGTCACCCTGACCACCGACCGGCTGCTCCTGCGCACGGTGGGCCCGCACGACACCGACGCGGTGTACGCGGCCGCGCAGGACCCCGAGATCCAGCGCTGGACCGTGATCCCGTCGCCGTACCTGCGCGAGCACGCGGAACAGTTCGTCGGTCAGATGGCGCCGGATGGCTGGGCGGACTCCTCGACGTACACGTTCGGCGTCTTCCTCCCCTCCGGGGAGCTGGCGGGCATGCTCGGCATCACCATGCGCTCCCTGGGCACGGGGGAGATCGGCTTCTGGGCGACGAAGGAACACCGCGGCAACGGCTACATCACCGAGGCCACCCTCGCCGTATCCCGCTGGGCCTTCACCTCGGTGGCGATCGACCGCGTGGAGTGGCGCGCCGAGGTCGGCAACGCGGCATCCCGCGCGGTGGCCGAGAAGGCGGGCTTCACCATCGAGGGCATCCTCCGCTCCGCGATCGACAACAAGGGCGTACGCCGCGACTGCTGGGTGGGCTCCCTCCTCCCCTCAGACCTGGACCTACCGTCCACGGCCCCGTACCTGCCGGGCCGGCCGCAGTCCTCCTGAGCCCAGGCTCAGGCCGCGTTGTCAGTGGCACCCCCTATCGTGCGGGAGCATGACGACCCTGCCGCGCCCCACCGTTGAACTCTCCGCCGACGAGGCCCGCCGCCTGGCCCTGCGGGCTCAGGGCTTCCTGGGCGCCCCCGACCGCAAGGGCGGTGTGCGGGGCGTGCTGCGGCATCTGGGCGCGGTTCAGCTCGACACCATCTCGGTCCTGGCCCGCTCTCACGAGCTCATCCCGTACGCCCGCCTCGGCGCCGTGGGCCGCAGGACGGTGGACGGGGCGTACTGGTCGACCGCACCCGCCGCCGCGCCCTCGGCACGGCCGCACGCCTTCGAGTACTGGTCGCACGCCGCCTGCATCCTCCCCGTCGAGGAGTGGCCCCACTTCGCCTTCCGCCGCCGCGGCTACCGCGCCCGCCCGCACTGGAACCACGCACTCCCGGACGGCGCGTACGACCGCGTCATCAAGCAGCTCCGTGCCGAGGGCCCCCTGACGGCCACGGAGTTGGGCGGCGCGAAGCGGACCAGCGAGTGGTGGGACTGGTCCGGCGAGAAGGTCGCCGTGGAACGGGCCCTGATGTACGGCGAGGTGGTCTGCGTCGAACGCCGCGGCTGGAAGCGGGTGTACGACCTCGCCGAGCGCGCGATCCCGGACGAGCTGCTGCACGACGAGCTGGACGACACCGAGTGCCTGCGCCGCCTGGTCCGCCTCGCCGGCCAGGCCCTGGGTGTCGGCACGCGCGCGGACATCGCCGACTACCACCGCCTCAAGGCCGAGCAGGTCGACGCGGTGATCGCGGACTCGGGCCTGGTCCCGGTGACGGTCGCGGGCTGGGGCAAGCCCGCCTGGGCCGACCCGGCGGCCCTGGAGACAGCGCCGCGCGGCCGCCACCGTACGACGCTCCTGTCCCCCTTCGACTCCCTGATCTGGGAGCGGGCCAGGACGGAACGCATCTTCGGCTTCACCCACCGCCTGGAGGCGTACGTCCCCAAACAGAAGCGTGTGTACGGCTACTTCGCGATGCCGGTCCTCGCCGGAGGCCACCTCGTCGGCCGTGTCGACCCCGCGCGCGACGGCAGCACCCTGGTCGCCAGGCAGATAAACCTCCACAGCCCCAAGGCGGTTCCCGCGGTGGCCCAGGCCCTGCGGGAGGCGGCAAGCTGGGTGGACTGCACGGACGTACGCGTGGAGCGGGTGGACAACCCGGAACTGCGCGAGCCTCTCACCAGGGAACTGGTCCGCGCCCTCGCCTGATCCTCACCGAGTCCATACTCCTGGCCGAGCCCGAAGTCCTAACGGATCTCGAGGATCTTCTCCCGCATCGCATACACCACGGCCTCCATCCTGGAGTGCAGCTGCAGTTTCTCCAGGATGTTGCGCACGTGGTTCTTCACCGTGTTCTCGGAGATGAACAACTCCTTGGCGATATCACGGTTGTTCATTCCCGTGGCCACGAGCTTGAGCACCTCGAGCTCCCGGTCCGTCAAACGCGGCGCCGGCACGAGCCGGCGCTCATCGGTCCGCTGGATCATGGACTTGAACTCGGTGAGCAGTTTCGACGCCATGGAGGGGCTGATCTGCGACTGCCCGTCGGCGACCGCGCGAATGGCCGTGGCCACCTCGTCCGTGGAGATCTCCTTGAGGAGATAGCCCGTCGCGCCCGCCTTGATCGCGTCGTAGAGGTCGGCCTCCTCGTCGCTGATCGTCAGCATGATGATCTTCGCGCTGGGGGCCACCTCCTTGATGGAGGTGCATGCCTCGATCCCGCCGCGCTTGGGCATCCGTACATCCATCAGCACGATGTCGGGCAGCAGGTCGGCCGCCTTGTCGACCGCCTCCGCGCCGTCACCGGCCTCACCGACGACCTGGATGTCCTCCTCGGCCGCGAGCACGATCTCCAGGCCGCGGCGGAAGAGCGCGTGATCGTCCACGACGAGCACCCGGATGGGCTCCTTGCGTGGGGAGCCCGCCTCCGAGCCCATGCCGACGACGCCGTCGTCGGCATCCTCGTGACGCATCGGTCCGAAGCTGTCCGCCATCGTTCCTCCCCCTAGAAGGCCGTGGCCTGTGTTTCTGTGCCATCGCCAACCAAAAGGCAACAGCCCACCGGTTGGGGCCGGTTCAGCCATGATTTCATGCCTGGACTGCAGAGCGGTGACAGAGCGGTACATCGAGTGGTCGCACACGGGTGCCCCTGGGGGCGCACAAGCGCGCTCCAGGGGCACCGGATCGGTTGTCACCCGGCGAGGTCAGCCGCCGAGCGCACCACCCGCGGCAGCCGATCGCCCTTCGGTCACCATCGGGTCAGTGCTGAGGTGGATGACGCCGTAGTCGTAGGCGTGCCGCCGGTAGACGACGCTGGGTTCCTTGGTCTCGGAGTCGACGAACAGATAGAAGTCGTGCCCGACAAGCTCCATCTCGTAGAGCGCCTGGTCGAGCGTCATCGGGGACGCGACATGGGTCTTCTCGCGGACGACGAGGGGGCCTTCACCCTTGACCTCCAGCGAGCCGATCTTCTTGGTCGGGACGCCGTCCGGCGGCTCTTCCTCGTGGACGGCCTTGCCGTTCCCGTTCAGCGTCGCCACGCCCGGAACGTGGTCGGGGACCTCGGCTGCCGTGAGCCGTCGGTGTCCACGCCGCGTGAAACGCTTGTCGTGCTGCCTGCGAAGCCGGGCTTCCAGCTTGTCCGCCGCCAGGTCGAGCGCCGCATACGGATCGCTTGCCGCTGCTTCCGCCCGGATCACCGGGCCGCGGGAGTGGAGCGTGATCTCCACCCGATCCGATCGGTCGGCCTGCCGGGGGTTGGGCTCCTTGGACACCTCGACGTCGAGGCTGATCACCTTGCCGTCGAGCTTCTGGATCTTCTCCAGCTTCAGCTTCTCGGCCACGTGCTTGCGGAACCGCTCGGGCACCTCGGTCTTGCGGCCCTTGACGACGATGTCCACGCAGAACTCCGTTCCCGGATCGCTCCGCTCCAGTGCGGAGCATCTCCCTTGTGCATCACCAGGCTCCGGTACGTCCCGGAGCCTCGGACTTGGTGACTTCCACCTCCTCCTCCCCCGTGGACGAGATCTCCACCCCGTCGTCGCGGGTGATTGAAGAAACCCGCAGCACGGCATTCGGATATGCGAGGAACGGCTACCGCCTTTCCCTCACAACCGAACATATCTCGCCCGGACGGATGTCGTCACCCTCTACCGCGACGTACCTCCGTTCAGGTGATTTGACCCTGTCGTTACCTGCAACGACGCAAGTTCTCTCTCAGTTCCGGTTTATTGGAAAGATTCCGGTGAAGCGGCGACCACGGCCGCACGGATCATGTATCCGGCACTGTTCACGGCCGCCTTTCCCCGCACTGCTCGGGTACGGTCCACCACCTCCCTCGCAGCCGGCCGCATCGACCTCACTCCGGTCGCCGCAGTCGCGCCTGCGATCCGTTTCGCTCTTCCTTCCCATGCCACGCCGCCGTACACAGACGTTTCGTCCAGAGCTGACCGCACGGCCCGCGCGGCCTCCGTCAGCGAGGCGCCCGTCGTCATCAGGTCGTCGACGAGGACGACCCTGCCTCCCGCCAGCAACCGGCCTCCCCCGTCGGCCACCTCCAGGGCGCCCGCGAGATTGCGCAGCCGCTGCCGCGAACCGAGGCCCGACTGGTCGGCCACGGCCCGACGCTGCCTCAGCACGCCGACCACCCGGGACGGCACCCCCGAGCGCCGCAGCTCCCCAGCGGCGGCGAGCGCGATCCGCCGCGCCGGGTCGTGCCCACGTGCCCGCACCGACGCGCGCGCCGACGGCACGGGCACGAGCAGTACGCACTCCCGCAGGCCTCCCGCGTCGCGCAGCCCCGCCCGTACGGCCCCTGCCAAGGCCGCTCCGAGAGGTGCCGCGAGCGCCAGCACGCCCCGTTCCTTGTGGGCGAGGAGGACCGCCCGTACCTCGTCCTCGTACGGAGCCGCCGCGTGCACCACGGGCAGCCCCGGCGGCTCCGGCACCGGTCGCACCCGGCACGGTGCGGCCCCGCTCAGGGCGGCACGGCACTCCGGGCAGAGCACCGTGCGCGTCCGTCCGCAGCCTCCGCACTCGGCCGGCAGCACCAGATCGGTGAGGTCCTGCCACCAACCCCGCATGCCCACACTGTGCCAATGTCGGCGCGACCCGGCCACCCCTGTGGAAAACCACCTGTGGACAACTCGCGGCCACGGCCCCGAGCCGTCCCTCACACGAGCGACCCCCACCGCCGCACAGGCCCGTAGGGCGGACGGCCGCCGCTACCCCGGATAAACCGGCGCCGACCCCTCGCTGACCACCTTCTGCCACTGCGAGCCGGACGACAGCCGTACGATTCCGTCCTCCGAATGCGCCACCAGCGGCAGCTGCTCGTCCTCGGAGGCAGCGATCTCCTTCACTCCGGTGAGCGACGCGGGCTGCGGGCCGTCCGGCATGGAGCCGTCGACCTGCACGTACCGCATCTGCTGCACACCGCGGGACTCCCGCCCGACCACCACGAGCCGGCTGTCCCCGGCCCACGACATGGCCGTGACCTCCTCCAGCTGCGGTGTCGCGGACCGCAGCGCGACGACCGACACGGACGGGTCACCACTCGAGTCGGATTCCCGCTCGATCCGCCCTATGTACAGCGCCCGCTTCCCGCCCTTCTCCACGATCAGCGCGATCCGTACGCCGTCAGCGGCCACCCGCACCGCCTCTACGCGCCCGTCGAGCTCCGGCGGTGTCGGGACCTCCAGCGGCTCGCCCGAGCCGTCCGGCAGCATCAGCAGCCGCGGGTTCTTCGGATCGCGGTCGGCGACCCACAGATCGCCCCGTCCGTCCCAGCTGGGTGTCGTCAGCCGGTCGTCCTCCTTCTGGCCCTCGCTGCGCACCACCGGGCCGCCCAGCGAATCACCCGACGCGAGCGACCCGACGTACATCTTGCTGCCGTCCTTCGACACCCCGGCCGCCCGGTCCTCGTCGCGCTCCACCGCGGCCGACCGGAACGCTGTGTCGCCGGAGCCCAGGGCACCGGGCACGGGCTCGGGCTCCCGGTCGGCACCGCTGCCGAGCATCCGGACGAGCCGGCCCTCACCGTCGATGAAGTACTCGTACGCTGTGGCCCTGCCCACGCCGCGCGAGGCGACGATGTCGGCCCCGCTCTCGTCGAGGACACACAGCTGCGTACGGTCCGACCGCTGCAGCTCCACCTCGTCCACACCCGTGGGCATCAGATCCCGGAGCGTGAATAGCAGCTGCGCCGCCATCTCGGTGCACTTTCCCTGCCCGACATGGTCGGCCTTGCCGTTCAGCGGCACGACCAGCTTGTTCTGGTCGTCGGGCGTGAGTGACTTGACGCCCTTCTTCAGGGCGGCGCCCGAGGGGAAACTCGTCCGTGCCACCGGGTTCAGCCAACGGGTCGGGCCCTTCAGGAGCGCCCGGACCATCTGCGTCACCGGATCCACCTCCCGGCGCACGTACACCGGATCGGCCACCGTACCCAACTGCCCTGACCGCGCGGACGACGTGAAGTAGTACTTGTTCACGGACACGTAGGTGCGCTGGAAGTCCGACTTGCCCATCACCACACCCGGAGGCAGCCGGTCGATGCGCCACTGCTTGGTGCCCTTCGCGCCCTTCACCTGAGTGAGGTGCACGGTCTGGTTGTAGCTCTCGTCGGCGGGTTCGTAAGCGTGCTGCGCGTCCACCCGGGCGACCTCGTGGCCCGTCAGCCGGTAGAGGAAGTCGCCGTCGTCCTCCCTGGTCCCCGACGGCTCGACCAGCGCGTTCGGCCCCTCGGCGAGGACCGTGGTGGACGCGTTCGGCTGCCAGTCCGAGACCGCCTTGCCGGCCAGGTACATACGGGCCGTCTCGTAGTTCGGGTCGTCGCTGGTGAGGGCCTCCAGGAAGCCCTGCACGATCTCCGAGGGCCGGGCGTCCTCACGCGGCGGCAGCGCGTAGACCCGTACCTGCGCGTCCTGCCGCGGTGTGGACTCGACACCCCGCAGATCCCCGTTGTCCGGCATCGAGGCGCACCCGGACAGCAGTACGGCACCACAGCCGACGTACGCCCCGACACGCGTTCGACGCCGACGGCCGCTCCCCTCGCGGTCAGCGCCCACGGAATGCCTCCCCCTGCTCGTACCGCTCCGCACCGCCCTGCGACGGCGGCTCCTCGTTCTCCCCCGCTTCGTCGCCCGCGGGCCGACCCGCGGCCCCGGAGGGCCGGGACACCACGCGCGCCCCGTCACCGGGCAACGCCGTCGGGTCCACGGTGGGCGTCGCCCCGGTCGGCCTCAGCCCTATGGGCGCCCTCACCTGCACGTTCTCCCCGGATGCCTGTACCGGGACGGTGGCGAGCTTGCTGCTGCCCCCCAGGGGCAGACCGGCCTCGTTCAGCCCCTGATTACGCCGCGAGTCCTTGGGCTCGAGAGGTATCGGCGATCCACGCAGCGGCTCGTCCGCGGTCCGCGGCAGCGTCAGCCGGAACTGCGAACCACCGCCCGGTTCGCCCCACGCCTGCAGCCAGCCACCGTGCAGCCGCGCGTCCTCCAGGGCGATGGACAGCCCCAGACCCGTACCCCCGGTGGTACGCGCGCGTGCCGGGTCCGCCCGCCAGAAGCGGCTGAAGACCCGGGTCGCCTCCCCCGGCTTGAGTCCCACCCCGTAGTCGCGTACCGCGACGGCCACCGCGCCGCCCGCCGAGGCCAGCCTGACCACGACGTCCTTGCCCTCGCCGTGCTCCACGGCGTTGACGACGAGGTTGCGCAGCACCCGCTCCACGCGCCGGGCGTCGGCCTCGGCCACGATGGGCTGCTGGTCGCCGACGACCCGTATCTGGGTGCCCTTGCGCTCGGCGAGCGGCTCGGCCCCACTGACGACCCGCCTCACGACCTCCCTGAGGTCGATCGGCTCGGCCTCCAGAGCCGCCGCACCCGCGTCGAACCGGCTGATCTCCAGCAGGTCCGCGAGCAGCGACTCGAACCGGTCCAGCTGGTCGGCGAGCAGCTCCGCCGACCGCGCGGTCACCGGATCGAAGTCGACGCGTGCCTCATGGATGACGTCCGCGGCCATCCGGACGGTGGTCAGCGGGGTGCGCAACTCGTGCGACACGTCGGAGACGAACCGCCGCTGCATCCGCGACAGGTCCTCCAACTGCTGGATCTTCAGCTGGAGGTTCTGCGCCATCTTGTTGAATGCCTCACCGAGCCGCGCGATGTCGTCCTCACCGGTGACCTTCATACGTTCCTGGAGGCGCCCCGCGGACAGCCGCTCGGCGATCCCGGCCGCCATCCGTACGGGCGTGACGACCTGGCGCACCACGAGCCAGGCGATGGCCCCGAGGAGCACGACGACGAACAGTCCCGCCGTCGCCAGCGTCCCCTTGACCAGGCTCAGCGACTTCTCCTCCTGGGAGAGCGGGAAGAGGTAGTACAGCTCGTACGGGTTGCCGTACGGGTCGTTGACCTGCTTGCCGATGACCAGCGCGGGCTGGGACTCCTTGCCGGTGCCGGCCTCGTAGACGATGCGTGTGTAGCTCTGCGCCGCGCCCGCGCCGTCGTCGACACGGTCGCGCAGGTCCTCGGGCACGCTGAGGGTCGGCTCCACCCCGCCGGAGGCGCGGGGACCGAAGCCGCGAGCGTCACCGGCTCCGCTGCTGCTGAGCGTCACGACGTCGAACGCGCCCTGGCCGCCACTGGAGAGTGACTCCACGAGGCTGCTCATCCATTCACTGACGTTCTTCACCGAGTCGCCGTCCGGGTCCGGGCTGTCGTTCCCGGCCGCGGTCGCCGCGCTGTCGGCCTTCTGCCCGGCGGCCGTGAAGCCGCCCGTGGCCTGGCTCTGCGACGCCTTGACCTTGGCGTCCAGCAGTCCGTTGCGCACCTGTCCGATGACGACGAAGCCCAGCAGCAGGACCACGCCGAGCGACATCAGCAGGGTCGTCACGACGACCCTGAGCTGGATGTTGCGCCGCCACAGCCGCATCACGGGCAACAGCGGACGGCGCACCCAGCGCATGAACAGGCGCAGAACCGGGCTGCCCTGGATGCCCCCCTGCAGCAGTCCGCCGTCGAGAAGGCGCCCCCAGCCGGACCCCGCCGTCTTCCGGCCGACAGGCCGCCCCGGGCGGGTCCCCGGCTGACCGGGCGCCGAAGCGGCACTGTCTCCGGTCATGTCAGCTCGGTCCCGCCTTGTACCCGACGCCACGGACGGTCACCACGATCTCCGGCCGCTCCGGGTCCCTCTCGACCTTTGACCGCAGCCTCTGCACATGGACGTTGACCAGACGGGTGTCCGCCGCGTGACGGTAGCCCCAGACCTGCTCCAGCAGGACCTCGCGCGTGAACACCTGCCACGGCTTGCGGGCCAGCGCCACCAGCAGGTCGAACTCCAGCGGCGTCAGCGCTATCGACTGCCCGTCCCGCTTCACGGAGTGACCGGCCACATCGATGACGAGGTCACCGATGGCGAGCTGCTCGGGCGCCGGCTCCTCCGACCGTCGCAGCCGCGCCCGGATGCGCGCCACGAGTTCCTTCGGCTTGAACGGCTTCACGATGTAGTCGTCGGCGCCGGACTCCAGCCCGACCACCACGTCCACCGTGTCGCTCTTGGCCGTGAGCATCACGATCGGCACACCGGACTCCGCCCTGATCAGGCGGCACACCTCGATTCCGTCCCGGCCGGGCAGCATCAGGTCGAGCAGCACCAGATCGGGCTTGCTCTCCCGGAATGCGGCCAGCGCCTTGTCGCCGTCGGCTACGAAAGACGGCTCAAAACCTTCACCACGCAGCACGATGCCGAGCATCTCGGCCAGTGCGGTGTCGTCGTCGACGACAAGGACTCGTCCCTTCATGAATGACATCATCCCATTAACTAAGTCGTTACCTGGCGTGGCCTGTCACACAGCTCGCCGAGCGCCTCGGCCGTCACGGGCGACACGGCGCCCTCCTCGGTGACGATTGCCGTCACCAGCTCCGGCGGCGTCACGTCGAACGCCGGGTTGTACGCCTGGGTCCCCAGGGGTGCCACCGGAATCCCTCCTCCCGCTTCCGCTCCCGCGACCGGCGCCTGAGGTGCCGCGATCTCCGTGACCTCGTACCCCGCTCGCTGCTCCACTTCGATGGACGCTCCGTCCGGGGTGTCCGGATCCACCGTCGTCACCGGTGCCACCACGATGAACGGCACATGGTGGTACCGGGCCAGCACCGCGAGCGGATACGTCCCCACCTTGTTCGCCACCGAGCCGTCGGCCGCGATCCGGTCGGCCCCGACCAGCACCGCGTCCACGTCCCCGGCCGCGAACAGCGAACCCGCCGCATTGTCCGTGAGCAGCGTGTACGCCATCCCACTGCGCGCGGCCTCGTACGCCGTCAGGCGGGCACCCTGCAGCAACGGCCGCGTCTCGTCCACCCACAGCCTGCGCAGCCGCCCCTCCCGGTGCGCCGCGAGGGCCACCGCGAACGCCGTGCCCTCCCCGCCCGACACCAGCGAACCGGTGTTGCAGTGCGTGAGCACCCGGTGCCCGCCGCCCGGCAGCAACTCGTCGAGCAGCGCCAGCCCGTGCGCGGCCATGCGGGCACTCGCCTCGGCGTCCTCCCGGTGCAGTGCCCGCGCCGCGGTGAGCGCCGCCTCGGCGCCCTGCTTCTGGTCGCCGCCCTGGACGAGCGCCGCCCGGTACGCGTCCCGGGCCCGACGCACGCCGACGGCGAGGTTCACCGCGGTGGGCCGAGCACCCGCGAGCCCGGCGGCCGCCTCCTCCACGTCGAACCCGCGCGCGGCGGCGAGCGCGACGCCGTACGCCCCGGCGATCCCCAGCAGCGGCGCACCGCGGACCGCGAGGGTACGGATGGCCTCCACCAGCGCGGGCGCGTCCGTGCACACCAGCTCGACCTCCTCGGCCGGCAGGCGTGTCTGGTCGAGAAGGAGCAGAACAGGGCCTTCGGGTGGCTCGTCCCAACGGATCGCGGGGATCTCCGTCGGCCGGTTGTCGTCGCTGGATTGCGCCTGCTGATCAGCCATCCGCCCAGTCTGCCCCCTACCAGGCGGACAATTGAAGGTGCGTAGCCCATACCACCCCTGGTCACTTGGCGGACGCACCGTGGCACGATGGGCGCCAACCTGCCACCGCGACCGCGGACGGGCACCGTGAAGGAGCGACGATGAACGACACTCCGGGCTGGGCCTCGCCCGGATCCGCCCCCTCGGACGGCCAGGGACCGGCCGGCTCCGGCGCCGCGCAGCCCCCGGAACAGCTGGACCAGGGCGGCGCGAACCCGTCGGAGCCGCCGTCGAAGTGGTCCAAGGAGCAGCCCCCGCCCGGCCAGTGGTCCGCTCCGAGCCCGCAGGGCCCAGGCC
>NZ_VJZC01000023.1 GCF_009377185.1 Streptomyces spongiae | reverse complement strand
ACCAGCCCGTCGTCCACGGCGCCCGTCCCACTCACAGCGGCCTTCCCGGCCTCGGTGTCACTCGTCACGTCAGTCATCAACTGTCGCTTCCAGCTTGGGAGTTACACCATCCACCGTACAGACCCCCTGCGGCTGGTGGCGCCTGGCCGACCCGGGCCAAAGGGCGTGCGCACGGTGAAGAAGGTCTTGGTCTCGCTGGGGATCGTGCTCGTCGTGCAGAGCCTGTTCGCGCTCTGCCTCATCAGTGCCCTGAAGCTTCTGGTTCCGCGCGACATGCCCTTCGCGGTGACCGGTTCTTCCAGGGTCGTAAACGTGCACAGGGCTGTCCGGTCCCGGCGTGTCTGAGGCGTGCCCTCATCAGCAGACCCGTCAGCTCCTGAGCCTGACAGCCTTCGCTTTGTTGCGGGCCCAGCCCGCAACAACCGCGCCGACGGCGACGGCGACAACGTAGACGGTGATGCCGGCTGCGAATCCGCCTGGCAGCCGGCCAAGTAGTCCGGTGTCGTCGTGGTGGACGAGTTGGCGGATCGCTCCCTGCCCCCCAAGAACGAGGAGAGCCATACCGAGGACCTGTAAGACGTCGTACTTCACGTGATGTCCTCCGGGGCTCAAGACGTCGCTGCCACGGCAGAAGCGTCCCCGAGAACGGTGGTGAACCAGGTGTAAACGGGGGCGAGAGCTGGTGATGCGGGCCACCCATTGATTGTCGCCAGGAGCTGCCAGTAGCGCTCGGCGTGTGGGTCGGCGGTTGCCTGCAGGCGGGCGACGATCCAGCGACGCAGACCCCCGTCGTCAGCGCGCTCGAATGCATGGCCGTACAGGCTGCCCAGTGAGGAGGCAAGGGGTGCGGTTTTCGCGGAGGCCGGGAAGAGGCCGGCGGATACTGCTTCGTCGATACGTTCACGCATCGCCTGGTTGAGACCGTCGTGCAGACCGCTGACGTCCTGCTGGGAAGGCTCTTTTGCCTGGTCCTGGGCTATGCGGCGTAACGCGGCACGGAAGTCCGCGTTCTGGCAGAGCTCGGCGAGTTCTACCCAGGCTTCGACCTGTTCGGGGGTGGGATCGTCGGGGAGCTCAGGTATGGCGGAGCGCATCAGGGTCACGAACTCGGGGTTCGCATGCAGGTCTTGGAAGGTTTCGTCGATGAAGTCAGCCACCAGTCGGCGACGTTCGACTTGCGAGAGCATGGCGAGTCGGTGCATGAGGTCCATCTCCATGGTGGACGGGCCGCGTCTGGCGACAGCTCGTAGTACTGCCCGGCGCAGGCGAAGGGTCTGGATCTGTACGTCCAGGGCGTCGGCGTGTGCTTCGGTGACTTCCGGTATGGACGCCTCCCGGTCCAGCACCTTGCGCACGGTCGTCAGGTCGAGCCCGAGATCGCGCAACGTGCGGGCCAGTTCCAGGCGTGCGAGCGCGTCGGGGCCGTAGAGCCGGTAGCCCGCCGAGCTCCGGTCGGTTGGCGGGACGATGCCCTTGTCGGAGTAGAACCGGATGGTCTTCACCGACAGACCGGTCCGGCGGGATAGTTCTCCGATGGAATAGAGGGTGTCGCTGTCCATGCACCCAGCTTGAGGTCTCCCCCCACGGGAGACTCAACCGATGCCCGTGCCCTGGGCTCCTCTTGCGGGAGCATGACGGTGGTGACTCCGCGGTTCCGGCTGGTCCAGAGTGGTGGTCGCCGTGATGGCGCGGGCCAGCTGGTTGCGGCTCAGGGTTTCGTCTCGCATCTCGCAGGTGCCGCGTACGCCTCGGGCTGTGGCCGTGAGCAACCCGGTTGACTAGGAGGGGTGCCACTCCAGGCCGAGCTGATCGGATCGATGTCCTTGGGCCTACGTCCAGGAGATCGATCGACTCCGGGATGGTGAGCGAGTTCGCGCGCCCGAGACCTACGAGACCAAGAAGGACGCTGAGGTATGGCTCGCCCAGGTGGAGCCATACCTCAGCCGCGGTGACTGGCGCTCTCCCTTCCCAGCCTTCGGCACGCTCGACCTGGACGAGATCACCGCTCCTCGCGTCCGCGAACGACGAGCGCCAAAGCGGTTGTGGCCAAGGCGTACCGCCCGCTGCGACCGAGCGTCGGATCAGGTTCCCTGTGAGGGTTCGGGGACGGCGATGGTTCCCTGTGCCACCGTGCACAGGGTCTCTACCCCCGCGCTGTCCACGACGGAGAGGTCGCAGCGGCAGCACACGACACGGGAACGGCCCGCCCGTACGACCTGTGCGTGGGCCCGCAGCAGGGCGCCGTCGGCGGGGCGCAGGTAGTCGATGGTGAACCCGGCGGTGAGCAGCTTCGCGTCGATGACAGTGCCGGCGGCGAAGGTCAGCGTGTTGTCCGCCGCGTAGGCGAGTACGCCGCCGTGCAGGAAGCCGTTCTGCTGGCGCAGGTCGTCGCGGATGTCCAGCTCCAGCGTCGCCTCGCCCTCCGTGAAGGCCACCAGGCGGGCGCCGAGCAGGTTACTGAAGGGCTGGGCCGCCAGTACCTTTTGCGCGAGGGCCAGATTCGGAGCGTCGGTCACATCACACCTCGTTTTCCGTGGTCGCCTGGGGGCTGGTGCTCTGCTCTGCGAGGGCCTCGGCCCAGTTCTCGGCCCAGCGGTTGAGGGGGCTGAGGGCGCGGTAGGCGTTCTCGCCGAGGGCGGTGAGGGTGTAGCTGCTGTTGTCCTGTTGCGCGACGAGGCCCGCCTGGGTGAGTTCGACGAGGCGCTGGCGCGGGACGCTGGAGGACATGCCGTCGCAGCGCTGCTGCAGGGGGCGAAAGCCTGTGGGGCCCTGATGCGGCTCCCAGATGATGCGCAGGTTCCAGCGCCGCCCGAACAGGTCCAGCGCCGCCATGATCGGGCGGCCGCTGGTGGAGCCGCGGACCGGGAGCCCTGGTCTGGGTGGGACATGTCGTTGTTGTTCCCTCGCAGATCAACTGTGGCGATTGCGGGAACTGCCGGCGCGGCCTGACGGGGTGGTGAGAGACGACGCCATTCGATGGGGCGGCGCACCGGACAGATCCACGCCCTCGGGCGAGTTCAGAGGGCAGGCAACGGGATCGGGCGCGGGCGACGGCCGTCCGGCCCAGGCTGTCGGTGATCACGAATGAGACATGCGGTGACGGCCGCAACGCGGGCCAAGACGGTCGAGGCCGCTACATGAAGCACGCATATCGTGCAGGGCTGGTCAAACCTCGGAAGTGGATGATCCGGATGCGGAATCAACCATTCCAGAACGCGCCTGCCGCGAGCGACTGCACCCTCGGACTCCACCGAATGTGACCGTCCGTATTCGATCTAGTGCATTTAGTAACGAGCCTCCTAGGGTCAAAGTGACGCCAAAACCGTATCCCTGGAGGATTCGTGGCAAGGTTCCGCACTCATCTGGCCCTGCTCGGCTCGGCCGCGGCTCTCACCGCCGGCGCCCTCGCTCCCGCACAACTCGCCGGGGCGCAGCCCGCCGCCGCGGCGTCCTACGAGTGGGTCGCCCTGGGCGACTCCTACACCGCCGGGGTCATCCAGGCCGCCGGCGACACCTTCGAAGTCCCCCGCGACGGCTGCGAGCGCACCGACCAGTCCTACCCGCAGGTCATCGACCGGGACCTCGGCTCGCTGATCGAGCTGACCAACGTCAGCTGCGGCGCCGCCACGATCGAGAACGTCACCTTCAGAGCCCAGGAGCCGATCGGCCGTCACCTGCCGCCCTTCTCCGAGGACCCGGACTACCCCTTCCCCCCGGTGCCTCCCCAGTCCGATGAGGTGAAGTCCGGCACCGACGTGATCACCGTAGGCGTGGGCGGCAACACCCTCGGGTTCGCCGACATCCTCGTCAAGTGCCTGGAACTGGGCTCGGGCAGCGGCGGCGTGGGCACCCCGTGCAAGGACGAACTGGCCGCCTCCATCCCCGGCAAGCTGAAGACGGTGAGCCGCGACTACGACCAGATGCTCGCCAAGCTCCACGAGAAGGGCCCGCACGCCAAGATCCTGGCCGTCGGCTACCCCACGGTCATCCCCAGGGACACCTCCAAGTGCCGGTACAACGACATCCACCAGTTCCTCTCGATCACCCAGGGGGACCTCGACTGGCTGCGTCAGGACGTCCTGGAACCCCTCAACAAGGCCATCGAGAAGTCCGTCGGCACCCAGGACACCGCCACCTTCGTCAACCTCTACGACTCCTCCGAGAAGCACAGCGTCTGTGATGCCGGCAAGTGGGTCGAGGGCATCTTCGACGGCGACGACCGGCTGGCCTTCGTACACCCCAACGCCAAGGGCCACCGCAACGCCGCCGACCACGTCACCTCGGCGATCCTGAACGCCATCGCCCCGAAGGACTGACCCGCACACGGCACCCCACCCTCGATCCACCACCGAGTTGCCTCCGCCCCCCCGGCACGGAGGCAATTCCGTCCTTGAGCCCGTGCCATCGATCCATAGCCGGCGCTTCGACTCGCTGTGGTCCAGATGTGGTCTATCCGACCGCTTCGGACGGAGCATCGGAGTCCGGCTGCCGTGAGCGGCTCTCCCGGCCGGTCGGCAGGTGCGGTGTGACCAGGAAACTGGCGAGAGTGACGCCGCCGGTGGCGAGGATCGCCGCCTTGAGGCCGTCGAGCTGCGCCGAGGCGTACGAGTCCGTGACGGCGTCGACCTCGGACGGTGGCAGCCCGGCCCGCTCGGCCGCCGCGCGCACCTGCTCGGTGGCCACGAAGGTGACCCCGGATTCGAGAGCGACACCGACCTGCGTACGGGTCTCCTCGGACAGGCGCGGATCGTCCGCCACCTGCGTGGTGAAGGCGTGGGCCAGCGCACCGATGAGGATCGACCCGATGAGCGCGGTCCCCAGCGCGGAGCCCAGGTTCTGTGCCGTGAACTGGAGCCCCCCGACCTCGCTGCGTTCCTTCTCGGCGGCGCTGGACTGGACGACGTTGCCGAGCTGCGAGGCGAGCAGGCCGACGCCCACGCCCAGCAGCGCCATGGCGCCGGCGAACTGCGCGTCGTCGAGGACGGGGTCGATGGTGGCCAGCAGCCACACGATGGCCGCCGTCAGGGTCACCAGGGCCAGCCGGACCACCCGGCGCGGCCCCACCACCCTGCCCAGCGAAGACGCGCCCAGGGAGGTCACGAGCATCGTGACGGACACCGGGAGCAGGCGCAGCCCTGTCTCGAAGGCGTCGAAACCCTGCACCACCTGCAGGTACAGCGGGATGGTGAAGAACAGCCCGAGCAGGATCAGGTTCTGGCTCAGCAGCGTCATCAGGCCGGATCGCAGCACGGGCCTGCCCAGCAGCGACAGATGTACGAGGGGGTCGGCGCCCTGGCGGTCCCGCCGCCGCTCCCAGTACCGGAAGACGGCCAGGAGGGCCACCCCGGCGCCGACGACGAACAGTGTGGGGGCGAAGCCGAGGACGGTGAAGGGAGGGTTGCGGGGCTGCACCCACCCCCAGGTGCTGCTCTGCAGCACCCCGAGCACGCCGAGGCCCAGCCCGGCCGCCGAGAGCACGGCACCGACGCCGTCCAGGTGGGGGCGTGGACCGGTCCGGGGGGACCGCGCGATCACCCGGTGGCAGCACAGGACGGCCACGACGACCACGACCTCACCCGCGAACACCAGCCGCCATGTGAGGTACGTCGTCACCCAGCCGCCCAGCAGCGGGCCGACCGCGATCCCGGCGCCGGCGAGCCCGCCGATGACGCCGTAGGCGACGGCCCGGTCCCTCCCCCGGTACGACTCCGCGACGAGAGCTGCCATGGCCGGCAGCACCATGGCAGCTCCGAGTCCTTCGATGACGGACCAGCCCAGCGCGAGGACCCACAAGGTGGGGGCCACGGCGGTCAGGGCCGATCCCGTCGCGTAGACGACGAGCCCGACGAGAAACATACGGCGACGTCCCAGGATGTCCCCGAGCCTCCCGCCGACGATCATGAAGGCGGCCATGACCAGCGCGTACAGCGTGATGACGGCCTGGATGGCGGTGACCTCCGTGTCGAAGTCCTCGACCAGTTGGCTGATGGAGACGTTCATGACGGAGGTGTCCAGGACCATCAGGAACTGCGCGGTACCCAGGACGATCAGAGCCCGCCAGTGCTTCACGGTGTCCACCTCGCCGAGTCGGTCCTGGCCCGGGACGTTGGTGGAGTCGGCCGGGCAGCGGTCGGCGCGTGCCCTGCCGCCACCCCCATCGCATCCGAAGTACTCGCCCCGCGCCTCACCCGCCACGGGGGAAGGGACGGTGCCGGACGGCGTTCGTGCCGGTGGGGCTCGGTGCCCCGACGCGGGAGGAGTCGACCACGCAGCCGATCACGCAGCCGACCACGCAGCGAGACCGGTCCGGCTGTGCCGCCGTGTTGAGCTCGGCAAGCAGCACCTCGTGCGGCCGCTGTCATCGGTGGTCCCCCGACAGGAACCCGCCGGGATGGCCGACACGACGATCCGTTCCCCACCTCCCGCCGTGCCATATGCCGACCGCCGACCGTACGCCGAGCCCGCCGCGTCTTCGCCCGCCGCTGAACCCGGCACCGCCGGTGATCAGTACACGCATACGGCCACGCTGGGTCCGTGGCGGTGCCGCGCCCCGTGACCCGCCCGGCATGTCATCACTCCGTAGGACGTCGAAGGCGCGTCGGAAGGGGACAGAACGGCACCTCCGCGAGACGCTGCCGTACGCGCCCCTCATCGCCGCTCAGGGAGACCGTCATGGCAACGTCGCCATCCCCGTCCGCGAACGACTCCTACCGCTTCGACGACCTCACCGCCCTGTTCATCAACTGCACGCTCAAGCCGTCCCCGCAGCTCAGCCACACCCAGGGACTGATCGACATGAGCGCGGCGGTCATGATGGAGCGCGGGGTCACCACATCCCAGATCCGGGCCGTCGACCACGACATCGCCCCCGGTGTGTATCCGGACATGACCGAGCACGGCTTCGCGGCCGACGAGTGGCCCGCGTTGTACGAGCAGGTGATGGCGGCGGACATCCTGGTCCTGGCCGGCCCGATCTGGCTGGGCGACAACAGCTCCGTCACCAAGAAGGTCATCGAACGGCTCTACGCCGGCTCCTCACTGCTCAACTCCCAGGGCCAGTACGCCTACTACGGCCGCGTCGGAGGCTGTCTGATCACCGGAAACGAGGACGGCGTCAAGCACTGCGCGATGAACGTCCTCTACAGCCTCCAGCACCTCGGCTACACGATCCCGCCGCAGGCCGACGCCGGCTGGATCGGCGCGGCCGGCCCCGGACCGTCGTACCTCGACCCGGACTCGGGCGGCCCGGACAACGACTTCACCAACCGCAACACCGCCTTCATGACCTGGAACCTCATGCACCTGGCTGCCCTGCTCAAGCGCTCGGGCGGCGTCCCCGCCCACGGCAACCAGCGCTCCGCGTGGGACGCCGGCTGCCGTGCCGACGCGGCCAACCCCGAACACCGCTGAGGCCCTCGCGCCAGAGGCGTAGGACTTCCGTCATCTCTTCCGCGCAGGCTGTGCGGACCTTCGCTGGTAGCCGGCCCTCACTGGTCACGACAACCTGCCCGTCGGCCGGTTGCTTCGCACCTTGCCGACCAGGTGGTCATCGATGACGCCGCGACCGAACTGCGGTCGATGGCCGACCTGGTGCCCAGCGCGCTCGGTCCGTTGAAGACCGCCCGCGGCGGGGCGAACCCTTCTGAGCAGGCCAGAGCCCGCCCACCGTGCGAACGACGAGCGGGCCCCGCGGATCATCGGCACCTCATCCGGTGATCTCCGCCACAAGGCCGGACAAGGCGCCGTGCGATCGATGCGCCTTCCCGGCAGGCCGGTCGGGCGGGTGGATCAGCGCAGTCCGGCGAAGAGATCGTTCTCGGGTATGGCCGCGCCGGTGGCGTCCTGGACGCGTACGAAGGTCTCCATGCCCATCAACTCGCCGAACCTCTCCTGGCCCATCTTGAGGAAGAAGATGTTCTCGCCCTGACTGGCGTGTGCGGCCAGCGCGTCGAACTTCTGGCCGCTGAACGCGGTGGTGTCCACCCACGTGGTGATCTCATCGTCGGGGAGGCCGATCTCGGCCATCGCGGCGGCCTCGGCAGGATCCGGCTCCGGCATGTCCGGATGAAACTCGCGCATGATCTCCCCGAACCGCTGCATCATCGAGCGGGGCATCGTGGTCCAGTACACCTTCGGTGTCAGCGCGGTCATCTCCAGCGCCGCCATCGTGATGCGGTGGGCCTGGATGTGGTCGGGGTGGCCGTAGAAGCCGTTCTCGTCGTAGGTGACGACCACATCAGGTCGGTAGTGCCGCATGAGTTCCGCGAGTCGGGCCGCGCCTTCCTCCACGGGGGTCTGCCAGAAGGATCCGGGGGCGTCGTTGCTCGGCCAGCCCATCATCCCGGAGTCGGCATAGTCCAGCATCTCCAGATCGCTGATCTTCAGGACGTCACGGCTCGCCTCGAGTTCTTGACGGCGCATCAGGGCGACCGCCGCCGGATCGTGCCCGGGATCGCCCGGCTTGACACCCCCCGGTCCGTCACCGCAACCGCCGTCGGTACACGTCACGAGAACCGTGCGGATGCCTTCCGCCGCGTACCGCGCGAGGACCCCTCCGGTTCCGGTGGCCTCGTCGTCGGGGTGGGCGTGTACCGCCATGAGCGTCAAGGGCCGGTCAGTCATGAAACAGTCCTCCTGCAGAAATACATCCTGGTCCGAGTGCGCGGCGGGCGTACCGCGATCCTGGGGCCCGGATCCTGGTGGGGCTGACGACCTTGTGGTCTCCGTGTTCCCCGCCCGTGCGGCGCCGGCCCCTCGGTCGATGCAACCGCGCCGGCCGGACCGGCTGTTCCCGGCGCGGTCACCTGGCCTTCCAGACGTCGGCGTTTCAACGCGACGAGGCACAGGCGCGACCTGCATGTCCCAGCGCCACGCCGGATCCGGCTGGCTCAGGGCACACAGACGGCACGCTGCCCCAAATTGGACCAGACAATGGCGCGGTCGTCCGGTCTTTGTGTCCGGCGCGCGCCACGGGCTACTCGTAGACGGTCGCAGCTCGCAGAGCTCGCGCGAAGAAGCTCCACCTCGAAGTCGGGTGTGAGATCGTGACAAGATCGCGGGATGCTGCGACTCACCGATTTCATTATCGACTGCCCGGACACGATGAAGCTGGCGGCATTCTACTCCGAGGTGACGGGCCGTCCGATCAAGGAAGGCAGCTCCGAGGACTGGGCCGGCATCCAGTTCGGCGAGATCGAGCTGGCATTCATCCGGGTGGACGACTACCGCGCTCCGCAGTGGCCCGACAGCGAGCACCCCAAGCAGTTCCACCTCGACTTCGAAGTGGACGAGATCGAGTCCGAGCAGCGCCGCGTCCTCGACCTCGGCGCGACGCTGAGGCAGGACTTCATCGGCCCCAACGGCTACGGCTGGCAGGTCTACACCGACCCGACCGGCCACCCCTTCTGCCTGTGCCGCAACAAGGGCGTCATCTGGACCGACCAGGGCCCGATCTGGCCCAAGCGCGACTGATTGGCCGCCCACATCCTCACCCACCACTCTCCCCTCCATCCCGGTGCCGGCCGATCCTCCGCCGGAGGCATGTTCTTGATCGGGCCGCGAGACAGCAGGATTTCTTGCGTCCAGAGGATCGACAGTCTGACGTCACCGGTCAACAGGTTGGTGGCCGCATCGACTTCCGCGCCGTTGCCGGTCACGTCGCGCACGGTGTCCAGACTGACGTCGCTGCTGAATGCGCTCATGCCTTGGGTTCTCCCTGGGTGGAGGTGCCGGTGGCGGCGATGCGCCACAAGGGCGCGTCGTACTGCTCTGGACGGCTGCTGATGAGGAGGTGGCGCAGGTCTTCGCGTAGTGAGCCGTGCAGCCTGGGGGTCGAGCTTCACCGGTGGCTGGTCTTTGAGCCATGCGGCCTTGTTGCGCTCGTAGTCGATCTCTGGTGCGGTCATACCCTCGGGTGCCTCGGGTGAGATGGGTGGAAGGTCGGAGAATGGCGGGTGACGTCGGGACTGGCGCAATTCCTCTCGATAGAGGGGCGCGCAGAGGACCGTAGTCCCCGAGACGGTGGGCCAAGCAGGAAACAGCGCATCGGACTCACAAGTGGTGCTCAAGTGGTGCTGGGGCGGTAAGGCTGTCAGCCGACCGCTTCGCATGGCGGCGAATACACCAATCCGGTACATGGACTACTGTTGGTACATGTCCATGAAGCGCACCAACGTCTACGCCGACCCCGAGGACCTGGCGATCATCAAGGAGGCCGCCAAACGTCGAGGGATAAGCGAGGCTGAGATCATCCGACAGGGGATCCATCTCGCGGCCATGGCGAACCGCGTCTGGGACGAGCCACTGTTCTCCCGCACCTTCGAGGGGCCGGGGCGTACGCCGTCCAAGGCCGAGGTCCGTGACACGGTCGCAGACGCGGTCCGACGTGAGGCCGACCCGGGTGGCGGAACCGCCGCGTGATAATCGTCATTGCCGACACGTCCGGTCTCCTGGCCGCCCTTGACTCGACGCACCCGGAGCACGGGGCAGCGAACGAAGGGATCATGTCCGCAGGTCTCCTGGTCATGTCTCCGCTCCTGCTGGCCGAACTCGACCATGTCGCTACGCGTGAGCTTGGGCGGGAGGCCGCCCTCAGCGCGGTCGACGACGTCCGGCGCTGGATGGGCCGAGGCCGCGTCATCATGCCGGAGATCACGGAGGACCACCTGGGAGCCGCCCAGTCTGTCCGCGTTCGCTATCGCGCGTTGGACCTGGACCTTGCCGATGCGGTGAATGTGGCGCTTGCGGCCGACTACGACACCGACGCGATCCTCACCCTCGACCGCCGCGATTTCCGGGCCGTACGTCCATTGGGCCGCCATAAGGCATTTCGGGTCCTGCCCGACGACCTGCCGCTCTGACACGGGCTTCCGATGTCGAAGTCCTGGCTGGCGGAAAGCACTTCAGCGGCCGTCGTCTCAGTGGCGCACGGAGACGCCGATCAGCCTCGCCGAGGGAACAGCAGGCTGATGAGGGTCTCTCATGTGGGAAGGCTGTGAGCGCACTACGAAGCACCACCAGCACAGGCCCACCGGAAGCCGGCCGACGCCTATTGCTCCAGTCGTACGTCGCGACCTGACACGCCGTCACCTACGTTGTACCGGCTGACCGGCTGACCGGCTGACCGGCTGACCGGATGGCGAGGGCCGAGTGCATCGGCATGTTCCGGATCGGTTGGGTCGTCTTCACGGCTGCGTGCGTTGCTCGGCGGCGTCGAACGCGGGCGTGAGCGGGGCCAGTGCTGCGCGGAGCCGATCGGGCAGTGAGCCGGAGGGCACGACCAGTCCTCCGGTACCGAAACCCCCGGCGGCCTCTGCGTTTCCGGTCGGCTGGAGCCAGCCTTCCAGTGCGATGCGAACCGCCGCGGCGACGCTTGCCGCGAGAACGCGGGCTGCGTGCGCTCCGACGTCACCTATGCGTTCGGCAATCACCGCCGTGAGAGGGGCCTCGATGCCTGCGGTGGTATCGAGGAATGCGTCGCGAAGCGCGGTCCGGGTGGTGATCAGCAGCAGGGCCTCGTGTTCGTGCTCCCCGGTGTTCGTGTACTGCTCGACCACTGCTTCAGCGATGGCGTCAGCCAGGCGCACTCCTGCGGGCCGGGCCGCGACCGCCGCCGCGATCCGCGCCTCCCGGTCCGCGGAAACAGCGGAGACAATCGCCTGCTCGCGGCTGGCGAAGTAGTTGTTGTAGGTGCGTGGCGAGACCCCGGCCGCCTCGGCGATGTCCTCGACCCGCACCTGGTCCGGTCCGTGCTCAACGGCCAGGCGCAGGGCCGCCTCGCGTAGCGCCTCGCGTGTGGCCTGCTTCTTCCGCTCCCGCAGTCCTGGTGGTGGTGTCGTCACGGCGTCAGCGTCCCACGCAGGACTGCGTGCGCGCAAACTTGCGTGCACGCATTTTGTCTGTAGTCTCGACCCGCCCGAGGCCGACAGAGGGGACGTCACCATGCGAGCAAGAGGAATGACCTACGACACGGGATTCGTCGCGCACGGCCGGATATCCCGCGAGCACTTCGCCCCCGCGGTGGTCCGGCGCGAGCTCGCCATCATCCGCGACGACCTCCACTGCAACGCGGTCCAGATCATCGGCGGCAACCCGGACCGGCTGGAGCTGGCCGCCGGTGCCGCCGCCGAGCTCGGCCTGGAGGTCTGGTTCTCGCCCTATCCGCTGGAGTTGGATCCGGAGCAGATCCTCACGCTCTTCCGCGACTGCGCCGCGCGAGCGGAACGGCTCCGGCAGCAGGGGGCCACAGTCGTGTTCGTCGCAGGGGTCGAGCTGAGCGTGATGAACCGCGGGTTCCTGCCCGGAGAAAGCCCCGAGGAACGGGTCGAGCAGCTGATGAGCCGGCCCGAGCGGCGGGCCGAAGCGATGCGCGAACTCGGCGCGCGCATGAACACATTCCTCCGCGACGCCGCGGCCACGGTCCGCGAGCGCTTCCAGGGCGAACTCACCTACGCATCCATCCAGTTCGAGCAGGTCGACTGGACTCCCTTCGACATTGTGACGTTCGAGCTGATCCGCTCCGCCGAGGTCGCCGACCGGTTCCGGGACGCGGTGCACACCCTGGCCCAAGGCCCGAAGCCGCTCGCCATCACCGGGTTCGGCACTTCGGCCTACCGCGGCGCGGGAGACCGTGGTGGGCGGGTGCTGGAAGTGGTCGAGCACGACCCACAGACCAAGGTCCCTGTACGGCTGAACGGCATATACGAGCGCGACGAGGCCGGCCAGGCCGCGTATCTGAGCGAACTGCTGGAGATCTTCGAGACCGAGGGGGTGGACAGCGCGTTCGTGTTCTTGTTCGCCTTGCCCGGCTACCCGCACCGCCCGGACGGCGACCCCAGGGACGACTTGGACCGGGCCGGCCTGGGCATCGTCAAACTCCTCGAAGGGCGCCGGGGGCAGACCTACCCCGACATGGAATGGGAACCCAAGGCCGCCTTCGCGGCAGTGGCCCAGCGGTATCGGAGGTGACAGGCCCCGCGCACGGTGACCACGGCTCGGCAGCTGCACTGCGGCGCAGTCCAGATCCCCAGCAGATGGAAGCGGTATTCGCCGAGCTCGCCGCAGACCTCGCGCCGGTCCACCGCCGCCGCGACCTGCGGGCCAACGGCGTGTTGTACCTGCGCGGGACACTGATGCCGGGCGTTGCGGGCAACCTGGTCGATCGCGGAGGCAGTCGGCCTGGGCCGGCCGTATCGCCTGCATTTCCTGCTCGAACGCGCCTACGCGACCGAGCGAGGCCACGCCCTCATCGACCGGGACCTGTACGTGCAGGCCGACTGGTTCGCCGTTCCGACGCGGATGGCGACCCATGGCGACCCATGGCGGCCCTCGCCCTGCTCGCCATGCCCGCGGCCAACGACAAGACCAGCCAACCCGCCCCCATCCTGCCCGATCGGCCGGGTTCGACCAGGCGTCCAGCCGAGGGCACCATCGCGTGTGCTCAGAACAGCCGATGCCGGTCGGCCTCGTGGCTCGCCTGCCGGTGTGCGAGCCGTGTCGGGCCCGCTCCCCCCGGCTCCTACGTCGCACCGATGACGGCGATCGAGGTGGCGCGGTCCCCTGATTTTCCAGAAGATCGACAACTGTTTAGCCACACAAAAGGATATGCCTCCGCTGTGAGCGCCAAGATCGACGGGCGGCTGTTCATGGACGGCCCAACCCCCCACTCCCAGCGGAGACTTGCATGCACAACAGAAGAAGAGGATTGCCCGGCGGGCGAGTTGCTCTCACCGGGTCGCTCCTGCTGAGCGTTCTGGCCCTGGGCGCCGCCCCCACCGCGGCCGCCCCCGCCACCGGGCCGGTGGCCGACGCGAGCCCCGCCTCCGGCGGCGCACAGCGTGTCATTGTCCTGATGCGCGACCAGCACCCGGAGTTGTCACCCAGGACGAACACCGCGCGGCGCGACAAGGCGGTGGCCGGTGACCAGGGACCGATCCTGTCACTGCTCAAGGACAACGGCGCCACACACATCGCCCGGATGGGTCTGCTCAACGCCGTCGCCGCGACGGTGAAGCCCTCGGCGATATCCCGCATACGCGACGACCGGCAGGTGGCCGCCGTCGTGCCCGACCTGCCGATACGGCCGCCCCGGCTCCGGACCGCCGCGGGCACCGGCGCGGCACGCTCGTCCACCGGCACGACCACCACCGCCTGCCCCAAGGACCCGAAGCACCCGGTTGTCGAACCGGAGGGGCTCTCGCTGACGAAGACCGACGCCGCCCAGAAGCTGGCCACCGGCAAGGGCGTGAAGGTCGCCTTCATGGCCGACGGAGTCGACGTCGACAACCCGGAGTTCGTCCGCCCCGACGGCAGTCATGTGATCACCGACTTCCAGGACTTCACCGGCGAGGGCACGAACGGGAACACCGACGGTGAAGAGGCCTTCGGTGACGCCAGTGCCCTCGCCGCACAGGGCAGCCGCACGTACGACATGGCCAAGCAACTGCCCTACGCCACCAAAGTGCCGGGGGGCTGCACCTTCCGCGTCCGGGGCTTCGCGCCGGACGCGGAGCTGATGAGCCTTCAGGTCTTCGGCGGGAAGAGCGCCGCTTACACCTCCGGGTTCGTCCAGGCCATCGAGTACGCCGTCGAGCACCACGCCGACGTGCTCAGCCAGTCCTTCGGGGCCAACTACTACCCGGACCCGGACACCGACCCGATCCGGCTGGCCGACCGGGCGGCCGTCGCCGCCGGGACCACCGTCGTGGTCTCCTCGGGGGACTCCGGTGTCTCCGGCACCGTCGGCTCCCCGGCCAGCGACCCGCAGGTGATCGGCGTCGGCGCCTCCACCGCCACCCGGCTGATGGCCCGGGGGTACGGATACCCCGGCTGGACCAGCGACAACATCGCCGCACTCTCCTCCGGCGGCACCACGCCCGGCAACAAGCTGGTCGACCTGGTGGCCCCGGGCGCCTACGACATGGCCGCCTGCACCCCCGGCCCGCGCTGGACGGGCTGCTCACTGCCGACCCAGATCTTCGGCGGCACCAGCCAGTCGGCCCCCTTCGTGGCGGGCGCGGCGGCCGACGTCATCCAGGCGTACGAGAGCACCCACGACGGGGTACGCCCCACGCCCGGCCTGGTCAAGCGGCTCCTCACCGGCACGGCTACCGACCTGGGCACCCCCGCCGACGAGCAGGGCGCCGGACTGCTGAACACCGACGTCGCCGTCCGGGCGGCCCGGGCCCTCGACACGACCGGCGGGGCCGCGGACAGCACGTCCCTCGTCCCCTCGGCCGCCCAGCTGGACATCTCCGGACGCCCCGGCGCCGCCCAGCACACCACCGTGACGCTGACCAACACCGCCGACCGGCCCCAGAAGGTCACCATGACCTCCCGCACCGCCGGCTCGACGACCTTCCGCTCCGCGCACACCGCCACCGTCGGCAATCCGCTGGGCGACACCCCCCAGGGCCGGCTCGCCGTCAAGCCGTTCACGGTCAGCGTCCCGAAGGGCACCCCCTTCATGGACGTGACCATGGCCTGGCCCGGCAAGGACAAGTCCGGCTACCTCATCCCGGCCGTGTTCGACCCGAAGGGCCGGCTGGTACAGGTCGGCTACGACTACGGCGGCGGCGGGCACAGCAACCACCAGTACGTCGACGTGCGCGACCCGGCTCCCGGCACCTGGACCGTCAAGGTGATCTGGAGCTTCGGCATGGACGGTCTGCAGTGGGAGAACATGAAGCCCGGCAGCTACCGCGGCCCCCTGCACATCCAGGTCACCGGACACCGCTGGACCTCGGCGGGCGTGCCCGCACAGACCAGGACCGTCCCGGCGGGCGGCACGGCCGACTTTCCCGTGACCGTGCCGCTTCCCCGTACGGCGGGTGACACGCCGTTCTCGCTGCAGTTCGCCTCGGACACCGGGACGCACCTGTCGCTGCCGGTGGCCCGGCGGACGCTGGTCCCGATCGACCCCGCGCAGGGACACAGCACCTCGTTCACCACCCACATCACCGGCGGCGTCGGCCGCGGTGCCGGCCAGACCAACGGCTACTACCTCGACGTACCGGCGGGCCGGCGCAACCTGACGGTCGACCTGACCGCGCAGGTCGCCGGCACCGAGCTGAACTACTACCTGGTCAGCCCCCAGCAGCAGATCCTCGCGCGCGACGCCAACCGGACCGGCGCCAAGGGGACGACCCCCACCAAGTACGCGAGCCTGACCGTCGACCGGCCCGCCGCGGGACGCTGGACGCTGATCGTCGTCGTACCCGGCGCCGTCAGCGGACAGCAGATCGGCGAACAGGTCACCGGCAGGGTCCGCCTCGACGCCGTGACCGCCACAGCGCCAGGCCTCCCGAACAGCCCGGCACACGTCATCAAGCAGGGGAGCAAGCTCGCGGTCGCGGTGCGGGTGCCCAACCCGGGACCGGCGGCCCGGTCCTACTTCCTCGACCCGCGACTGGCCGGCTCGGCCGACGTCGTCCTCCCGGAGGTCGACGGCAAGACCACGGTCCCCGTGAACGGCGACAGCCCCTCCTGGTGGGTTCCCACACACACCACGGCCCTGAGGGCCGCGGTCACCGCGGACATCCCCGTGGACGCGTCGATCTATCCCTGGACCGGCGCACCCGAGTTCCTGGGCGCACCGGGCCCCGACGGATCGGTGGTGGCCACGGCCGAAGCCGACCAACTGGCCGCGGGGACATGGTCCGTGGGCGTCTCGGCGCCCGGTCCGTTCAAGGACTCCACCGCGCCCAAGGGCACCGCCAAGGTGACCGTGACCGCCACCACCCAGCCCGTCGACCCCGCGGCCCAGGCCTCGACCGGTCAGTTCTGGGACCTCAGCGCGGACTACGCGCCGCTCTCCGTCGCCGCCGGCAAGACAGGCACGATGACCTTCACCCTCGCCCCGACGGCCCCCGTCGGCACGGTCGTCCACGGAATCCTCTACGTGGACACCGAGACCGCGATGGGCATCTCGAACGGCTCCGAAATCACCGGAATCCCGTACACCTACACTGTCGGCTGACCTCCACGCGATGAGCCCCCAGGCCTTGGGCCCGGGGGCTCATCGCCACGCCGCTCTACGGCTCTGACCTGTACAGATGGCAGCAGGAGCGTGCCGCGCGTATCAGCCGCCACTTCGAGCGTGCGCGTGAGTGGGGTGCTGTCGAGGACGCCGAGCGCCTGCACCGGGCAGAGAAGAACAGCGGGTGATCTACCTGCTCGACACCTCCGGCCTGGTCCGGCTGCTCCGCGATCCGAAACTGCAGTCGGCCTGGTACGACGCGATCGACGCCGGGGAAACCGGGGGTGAGGGTGACCGACGTGTTACGGGCCTTCTCCACGCCGTCCTCGTAGAGGGCGCCCGTGGTGCCGGTCTGGGTGTAGGTGACGTGCTTCCAGACCGAGCGCTGCAGCGCGGCGGAGGTCCGGGTGTTCTGCTCGGTGGACGAGTTCCCGGAGGCGATCGCGGTCCTGAACGAGTTGCCGGTGGTGAACAGGTACCCGTTGCCGGCGCCGCTGCTCGCGGTGTTGCCGAAACCGTAGAGGAAGTACGGCGTGGCCTGGGCGGCGTCGATCTGCACGTCCATCGAGACGGTGATCGCGTTCATGCCGCTCATGATGTTGTCCGGCACCTTGACGTAGGTGTCGGACCCGTTGAACGTCAGCCCCTGTCCGTTGCCCGACCAGCCCGCGGTGCCGTTGACGGTGCCGTTCCTGCCGTGGCCCGAGGAGTCCACCGCCACGGTGCCCGAGGTGGCGTCGAGTTTGTACCAGAGAGCCAGGCCATCGGTGATCTCCGCCGCCTGCGCGGGGGCCGCCGGGCCGGCAAGGCCCATGAGGAGTGAGGCGACGGCCACGGCGGCCCCCGCCCAGGCCGGAGCGCCCGGCCAAAATCTCCGGAGGCCCTGAGGTCTCACGCTGTGCATGGTTCACATCCCCTGAAGACATGCCTGAGGAGGGGGACGCATCTGGTGTCGTGTTGCGCTCGCGGGTGGGATGCCGGCGCCTTTCCCTCTCGAGGGCGGGCGGCAGGGGGGGCGCCCGAGGGCGCCGGCATCCCGGTCGGGTCAGCTCGTCAGACGGAAGGTGGCGTCGCTGCGTCCCGTCGCGGTGGTGATCGTTTCGAGCTTCAGCTGGAACGCATAGTGGCGGATGTACCGGTCGGGGTGGTTGTACGACTGGAACGACGACCAGGTCGAGTCGGCGAGTCCGGCGACCTGCCGGAAGGTGGCGTCCTCGGCGAACTGGGTGGTGCCGTCGTTGTGCACGAGCTGGAAGTCGGATCCGTCGCTGCGCAGGTAGTAGCCGGGGAAGTTGACCGACTCGAAGGAGACGGTGCCGGAGCCGGCCAGGCCGGGGCGCGGCCGGAACCTGGCGTCGTCGTTGGTGACGTTCTGGTCGATGCGGACGTCGAAGTTGCTGTGCCGCACGTAGCGGTCCTGGAAGTTGAAGGACTGCAGCCGCTTGGCCGGGACGTTGGCCCAGCGCGCCTGGATCCGGGCGTCCTCGGCGGCCGTCAGGTTCAGGATCGAGCCGTGGCGCTTCTTGGTGCCGCCCATGGAGTAGGTGCCCGACGTCGGGAGGTGGTAGGTGCCGATGGCGGACGGGTTGGTCGCCGCGACCGGCATGTATCCCTTTCCGGCCGCGTACTGGTCGAGGTAGAGGGTCCACTCGTTGCGGTCGCGGAACTTCATCCACATCGGGCCCTCGACCTGGGAGCCGGTCAGACCGATGCCGGAGAGGTTGCCGATGTTTGTCCAGGTGCCGAGGATCGAGTTGCTGCCCTCGAGCGTGATCTGTCCGTCGCCCGAGGCCCGTACGTAGCGGTAGTTGCCGACGCCGGAGGGGACCTCGACGATCTGGGTGTCGATGATGCCCTGCGTGCCGGGGCGGTCGATGTAGAGCTGCGGGGTCGTGATGGAGTGGAAGTCGGAGGTGCGGGCGTAGTAGATGCGGTGCTTCAGCACGCCGTTGAGGGTGGCGTTGGTCGCCCAGTACATGACGTAGTCGTTGGTGGCCGGGTCCCAGATCGCCTCAGGGGCCCAGGCGTTGCGCCCGTCGGGGATGGCGCCGGCGACGTTGAGCAGCCACGGCTGAGACCAGGTGACCAGGTCACGCGACTCCCACACCACGAGGTTGCGGCTGCCGTTGGAGGTGGAGTCCCCCCACGACTGGCCGCAGCCGATGCACAGGTCGGTCGCGATGATCCAGTACTTGCTGCCGTCGGGCGAGCGGACCAGGGCGGGGTCGCGCACCCCGCGCGTACCCACCGTGGACCGCAGGGTCATCCCGCCGCCGTTGAGATCGGTCCAGTTCAGACCGTCCGCGCTGTACGAGAAGTACATCTGCTGACCGGTCGATCCCTCCCCGATGAAGTGCGTCATCAGGTACCCCGGGTCGGCGGCGGCGGCCCGCTGGGGTGTGGTCACGACTTGGGCGGTGAAGAGCAGGCAGGCGGCGACGAATATCGCTGCCAGCCGGGAGAGAACCGCGGGCATATGCGTTCCTGTTCTAGTGCAGTGCCGTGATCAGGTGCAGGTGAGGTGGAGGGTGAGGCCCGGCGTCCGTGCCGTTTGGGAGGTACCGGCTCCGTGCGGGTGGAACGTCGCGTGCTGCGTGGTCAGCGGCCGAGGCGTCGCGGTTTTCGCGTGGGCGCTGCAGCGACCGGAACCCCGCGATGGCGGGCCGGGTGACGAGACAGCGGAGAGGGCCGACAGAGCTGTCACAGGAGTGCGACGGTGACGGGCGCGCAACACGGGCTGCCCCTTCTGACAGCCATGGTTCGAAAAACCGAACACTGTTCGCAAGTTCGTGCAGAAGATAAATGTCGGCCGAGAGTACGTCAATGGAACTGGCCGGTTCGATCCCCGAGCCCCCGCACCTGACCGCTCACCGCGGTGGAACCCTCCGCGCTCCACTCCCTTGAGCTGCGCAGGCCTTCCGGCATCACTCGGGCCGCTCGCGGAGAATCCGGTTGCACGGCCATTGACACGACGCCTGCGCCGAGGTCAGGATCGCGCCTGCAAACACACGAATGAAACGTTTCAGAATCTCGGAAGCAACAATTCCGCCCCTTCACGACCCCGGGCTGCCGACGCGTTTGCCGCCCTCTCCGCACATCTCCTAGGAGCCCGCGATGCACGATGTGACGCGCCGCAACATTCTGCGCTCGGCCATAGCCGTGGCCCTGGCCCCCACTCTGGGTTCCGTGATGCTGCCCGGGCTCGCGCCCGCGGCGTCCGCGGCGGTCTCGTGGACCGCGAAGTGGATCTGGGCGCCGTCCAGTTCGACGAACCAGTGGGTGGCCTTCCGCAGATCGTTCACCCTGAGCTCCGCGCCCTCGAAGGCCGTGACGCAGATCGCGGCCGACTCCAAGTACTGGCTGTGGATCAACGGCACCCTCGTCATCTTCGAGGGCGGCCTCAAGCGCGGCCCGAACCGTACGGACACCTACTACGACGAGATCGACCTCGCCCCCTACCTGACCAGCGGCACCAACACGGTGGCGCTGCTGGTGCGGTACTTCGGCAAGCAGGGCTTCTCGCACAGCAGCAGCGGCAAGGGCGGTCTGCTGTTCCAGTCCGACATCGAGACCGGTTCCACCACCACCCGGCTGGTCAGCGACACCGGATGGAAGCACAAGGTCCACCCCGGCTACTCGAACAACACCAGTGGCACCCAGGTCAACTTCCGGCTGCCGGAATCGAACGTCTACTACGACGCCCGCAACGCCGCCGCCATGGCCGACTGGCAGTCGTCCGGCTTCGACGACAGCGCCTGGAGCGCCCCCACCGACTTCGGCGCCGCCGGCGCCGCTCCCTGGAACGGCCTCGTCGAGCGGCCGATCCCGCAGTTCCGCTACTCCGGCCTGAAGTCCTACACCAACGACGCCTCGCTCCCAGCCACCGGCCAGGGCTCCACCGCGATCTCGGCCACCCTGCCGTCCAACATCCAGGTCACGCCGTACCTGAAGGTCGACGCTCCGGCCGGCGCGGTGATCGGCATCCAGACCGACCACTACGACGACGGCAAGGGTCTGGTGGGCATCGACCAGGCCACCATCTACAACGTCCGCGCCACCTACGTCTGCGCCGGCGGGGTCCAGGAGTTCGAGGCGCTGGGCTGGATGAGCGGCACGGCCGTGCGGTACACCATCCCGGCGGGCGTGACGATCCTGGACCTCAAGTACCGGGAGTCCGGTTACGACACCGACTTCGACGGGTCGTTCACCAGCAGCGACGCCTTCCTCGACACCGTGTGGACCAAGGCCGCCCGCACCATGTACGTCAACATGCGGGACAACTACATGGACTGCCCGACCCGCGAACGTGCCCAGTGGTGGGGCGACGTGGTCAACCAGCTGAAGGAAGGTTTCTACACCTTCGACACCAACTCCCACGCCCTCGGCAAGAAGGCCATCGCGCAGCTGGCTTCCTGGCAGAAGGACACCGGGGCGCTCTACTCCCCGATGCCCTCGACCATCTGGACCGCCGAGCTGCCCAACCAGATGCTCGCCTCGGTGTGGTCGTTCTGGACGTTCCACCTCTACACCGGCGACACGAGCACGGTCACCGGCGCCTACCCGGCGGTGAAGAAGTACCTGGACCTGTGGGGCCTGGGCAGCGACGGTCTGGTGGCCCACCGTGCCGGTGACTGGGACTGGCAGGACTGGGGCAGCAACATCGACACCCGTGTCCTGAACAACTGCTGGTACTACCTGGCCCTGGACACCGCCGCCAAGCTGGCGACCCTCAGCGGCAACACCGGCGACGTCGCCGGCTGGCAGGCCCAGCGCGCCAGCATCAAGGCCAACTTCGACACCCTGCTGTGGAACTCCACGAAGAACGAGTACCGCTCCCCCGGCTACAACGGCGACGCCGACGACCGGGGCAACGCCCTCGCCGTCGTCGCGGGCCTGGCCGCCCCCAGCCACTACCCGGCGATCACCAACGTGCTGCGCACCCACCTCAACGCCAGCCCCTACATGGAGTTCTACGTCCTGGAGGCGCTGTACCTCATGGGCGCGGCCACGGTCGCCGAGGAGCGGATGCGCAACCGCTTCGCCGCGCAGGTCACCGACCCCGCCTGCCACACCCTGTGGGAGGTGTGGATCAAGTCGCAAGGCACCGACAACCACGCCTGGAACGGCGGCCCGCTGTACGCCCTGTCCGCCTACGCCGCGGGTGTGCGCCCCACCACGGCGGGCTGGGAGACGTACGAGGTGATCCCGCAGACCGGCACCCTCACGAAGATCAACACCGTGACGCCCACCGTCCAGGGCGACATCCGCTTCGGCATCACCCGCGACGGAACCCAGGCGACCCTGACGCTCACCTCGCCGAGCGGGACGACAGCACGCGTCGGTGTGCCCACCTACGGCGGCTCCCAGCCGGTCATCAAGGCGAACGGCACGACGGTCTTCACCGGCGGCTCCTCCACGGGCAGCGTCAGCGGTCTCAGCTATGACGGCAAGGACTCCTCGTACGTCTACTTCAAGGTCCAGCCGGGCACCTGGACGTTCACGGCCACAGGCACCGGACGCCTCGACAACCTCGCCCTGGGCCGGCCGGTCACCAGCAACAACGGCCTGGAGAACAGCAGCTGGGGCAGGAACCGGCTCACCGACGGCAAGCTCACCAGCGTGAGCGGCGCCAGGGGCTACACCAGCAACGAGTTCACCTCCGCCGACGTCAGCGCGAACCCCGTCTGGGTGGAGATCGACCTCGGAGCCGACACCGACCTCGACGCCGTACGCCTCTTCCCCCGCACCGACACCCTGGCGGCCGGGGGCGGAACCGCGGGCTTCCCCGTCGACTTCACGATCCAGACCCGCCCCGACGGATCCAGCACTTACACCACCGTCCGCACCGTCACCGGCCAGGCGAACCCCCAGGGGCTGGTGCAGACGTACGGATTCAAGACCATCACCGCCCGCTACGTGCGCCTGCAGGCCACCAAGCTCGGCGCCCCCGCGTCCGACGAGTCCGCCAAGTTCCGTCTGCAGCTCGCCGAACTCACCGTTCCGACCGCCGCGACGACCGTGAAGGCCAACTGCACGCTGGAGAACAGCGACTGGGGCAAGACCCGGGTCCTGGAGGGCACCACCACCAGCGTGACCGGTGCCAAGGGCTTCACCAGCATCGACTTCGCCTCCGCCGACGTCAGCGACACACCCGTGTGGATCGAGGTCGACCTCGGCGCCGACCGGTCCATCGGCTCCGTCACCCTGCACCCGCGCACCGACGCCGGTGGAGCCGGCGGCGGCTCGGCGAACTTCCCCGTCGACTTCACGCTGCAGACCCGCGCCGACGGATCCAGCACTCACACCACCGCCCGTACCGTCACCGGCCAGTCCAACCCGAGCGGAGCCGCCCAGACCTACACCCTCACCTCCACCACCGGCCGCTATCTGCGCCTGACGGCGACCAAACTCGGCACCCCGGCTTCCGACGAGAGCACCAAGTACCGCCTGCAACTGGCCGAGATCGGTATCAAGTAACACGCCACAGCCACAGTGGCCCGCCCGCTCCGGCACACACCCACGCGCCGGAGCGGGCAGCCCTCGCGAACAGCAAACCTCTGTACGGAGCACCCCTCGGCCGGCGCCCGCAGCCCCGCCCGAGCCCTGACCTGGCGCATCCGCCAGCTCGGCGAGCGCTATGCCTCGGGCCCGCGAGCGCGGGCAGCCAACGCCCGCCCTACCGCAGAGCGCCCCGCCGCCTCGCCTCCACAAGATCCTCAGGCTCGGTGGCGCTGATCACGACCGCCCCCGACCACCACTGTCCGACCTGGGCGCCGGAGGCTTACGGTGCTTGCCGGTGCCGGAGCCGAGTGGCTTCGGCACCGGGCCATAAGGCGGATTCGAGGCTCCCTGGCCTCCGGGTACAGGACGGCCTTGGCCTCGGCCGGGTTGGCGGCGAAGCCGTGCGGCTCCCACGCGTGTCCGTTCCCTCGCTCGATGGCGCGGGGTGCATCCGGCTGCAGATGCGATGCCCGCGGGCCATCGCCGGAGACCATGGGCACGGCGCGCAGACCGCCGATCTTCGCGTCACGGCGTTCCGCCCAGTCCTTCAGCGGTCCGTCGTCCATCCTTGCGTTCCTCGCGTCAGCGATCAGTGTCTCAGGAGGGTAGCGGCCGCTGAGGGCCGTTCGGGCTCCCGAGCCAGACGACCTGCGCATCGTGGGAGATCGTCAGGCCGAACGCGGCGGTGCTCGGCGACCCGTACTCTTCCCAGGTGGCCACAGCGGACTCGGCCGCGTCCCGGAGGCGGCGGGGTCCGCCCTGGCGAACGTGCCAGCCGCTGTCTTTGGGAGCGAGGACGGCGAGGGAATCGGTGCCGCTGTCCAGCACGAACGTGCTGTCCGGGCCGCCGTCGACCGGCATGGCGAAGAAGCGGGCCTCCGGCATCGCGAGCTGCGTCATGAACGCCGGCCCCGAGCTGGTGAGGATGTCTGGCCCGTGGGTTGCTTTCCTCTCTGTTCCGTCGTCGGGTCCCGGGATCGTTCCGAGGCTCTCCGGTGCGTCCTGCTGGCGGGCGATCATGAAGCTCGGGTCGCCCTCGCTGAACCAGCCGCTCGCGCTGTCTCGGGTGACGATGAGCTTGACCAGGCCGAGGGAACGCATCCAGCCGCGCGGCGTGGTGAGGATGACGCCCAGCCCGTAGCGGGCCTGCGCGACGGCGAACCGCTCGTCCTGCCTGTCGAGGTGGAGGAACGCGAACCCGGAGGGACGCCGGTAGTACATGGACCGCACCGAGCCCAGCTCGGCACATCGGCTCGGGGTCTGCAGGCTTCCCCGCCAGCTGCTGCATGGCTGCTGACCTGCACGGATTCATCCTTACGGGCACGGATTGGGCACGGCCTCGGCCCAGGCCGGTCGACAGCGCCGTCTCTCCGGTGGAGAGGTGGCTCGGACGCCGCCTCAGCGGGGCGCACACAGTCGATGTTGCCTGCGCATTCAGGTAGTGCGGTCACCGGCCGGGGCGAGGCTCGTTCCGTAGGCCGGTGACCGGGCCCCGCCGCGATCGACGGCGTCGGTACTACGCCCCGGTGCCTCCGGGTTGAGAACCAGCTGTCGCAGGGCGCCAGGGTGCGGGCGCTGCAGGCCCGTGCCCGGCAGGTGGGCTCAGCCACGCAGATAGGCCAGTACCGCCAGGACACGACGGTGGTCGTCGGGAGCCGTCGGCGGGAGTTCGAGCTTCAGGAGGATGCTCGCGATGTGCTTGGCGACGGCGGCCTCGGTGACGACGAGGCGGCGGGCGATCGCCGCGTTGGAGCGGCCCTCGGCCATGAGAGCCAGGACCTCGCGCTCGCGGGGTGTGAGCCGGTCCAGGGGATCGCGGCGGCGGGCGAGCAGCTGGCGTACGACTTCGGGGTCGACGACCGTGGATCCGGCGGCGACGCGGGTGACGGCGTCGGCGAACTCCTCGACGTCGCCGATGCGTTCCTTGAGCAGGTAGCCCGTTCCGACGCTGCCGCGGCGGTCGTCCAGCAGTTCCTCGGCGAAGGTCTGCTCGACGTACTGGCTGAGGACGAGGACCGCGAGTCCGGGCTGCTCGGACTTCAGGCGGCGGGCGGCCCGCAGCCCCTCGTCCGTCTGGCCGGGTGGCATACGGACGTCGGTGATGACCAGGTCCGGCCGGTGTTCCCGGGCCGCGGCGAGCAGGGAAGGGCCGTCGCCCACCGCGGCGAGGACCTGGTGGCCGAAGCGCTGGAGGAGGTGGACGAGACCTTCGCGCAGGAGGACGGCGTCCTCCGCGATCACTATGCGGAGGGACGACCGCACGGGATCTCCGCTCTGAGCAGGGTGGGCCCGCCGGGCGGGCTGGACAGGAGCATTCTGCCGTCGGCGGCGGCGATCCTGTCGGCGAGACCGATGAGGCCCGTACCGCGAGCAGGGTCGGCGTTGCCGGAACCGTTGTCCTCGATGTCGAGGCGGAGCAGTCCGTCATGCCAGCGGGCGGTGATGCGGCAGTGGTCGGCACCGCTGTGTTTGGCGATGTTGGTGAGCGCCTCGGCGGTCACGAAGTACGCGGTCTGCTCGACGGCGGCCGGAAGCCGGCCGGAGAGATCGATGTCCAAGTGCGCGGGGACCGGGCAACGCCCAGCGATGTCCCGCACGGCGGCGGGCACCCCGCGTTCGGTCAGGATCTGAGGATGGATGCCCCGGATCAGTTCCCGCAACTCGGTGAGCGCTTCCTTGGCCAGGGCGTGGGCCTCTGCGACCTCCCCCGCCGCGGCGCTGCCGGGCGGCAGGTCGAGGGCGGCGAGGCCCAGCTTCATGGTGAGGGCGACGAGGCGCTGTTGGGCACCGTCGTGGAGGTCACGTTCGATGCGGCGGCGTTCGGTCTCGAAGGCGTCGACGAGGCGGGCTCGGGAGCGCACGACCTCGCGCAGTTCGTGGTCCTTCGGGAAGAGGACGGCACGGGTCACCGTGGCGCGTACGCCGGCCCACGCACCGATGGGGTACGCGGACACGGGCAGGAGCAGGGCACCCGCGACGGGGCCGGCCACGGTCTGCCAGGGGGAGGCGGTGGGCTGGAGGGGCGCGAGGAGGAGGAAGCCCGGGATGCCGAGCGAGACCAGGACGACGGCCAGGTCCATCCAGCCCACCGCCAGGACGGACGCGGCGCCGTAGCCGGCGACCAGCAGGCCGTTCCGCGGTTCGGGCCGGTCGCTCCGGTCGCTCCGGTCGCTCCGGTCACCGCGGCCGCTCCGGTCACCGCGGTCGCTGCGGTCACCGCGGCCGCTCCGGTCGCTGCGGTCGCTGCGGTCGCTGCGGTCGCTCCGGTCGACGAGCGCGAGGCGGCGTCGCTCAAGCGGACCCGCGAGGGCGGCGGCGAAGACCACGACGGCCACCGCACAGAGCACCGTGGCCCACGTGCCGATGGGTGCGGTGAACAGCCCACCGACACCGAGGTATGCGGCCGTCGCGAACACCCCGCCGGACAGCAGGAATCCCAGCGCGCGCAACGGCCACACGGTGCGGAGATATCCCAACGGGCTTCGGGCGAGGGCCTCCAGGACGGTTCGAGGGGTCACGCGGTCGAACGTAGCGGCGCCGGTCCCCGAAGGCAGTAGCGCCAGATGGAGTATCACTTCTCGCCCGGGCGGGAATGCGCCGGGTGGTTCTCCTGCCGTTGCCTTGCAACATGACCACGACACACACCACTTCGGCGGCCGTGCGGCCCGTCGAGCTGTGCTCGGTGACGAAGCGCCACGGCACCGGGGATCAGGCCGTCACGGCTCTCGACGACGTGTCCACGCACTTCGCGGCGGGCACGATGACCGCCGTCATGGGCCCCTCCGGTTCCGGCAAGTCCACCTTGCTGCACTGCGCGGCGGGCCTCGACCGGCCGACCGCCGGGGAGGTGCTGATCGGCGGTACGGACCTGGGCGGGCTGGACGAGAACGCGCTGACCGTCCTGCGCAGGAAGCGAGTCGGCTTCGTCTTCCAGGAGTTCAACCTCGTATCGGCACTGACCGCCGCGCAGAACGTCGAACTGCCGTTGAGACTGGCCGGGCGTCGCCCCGCGGCAGACGAGGTGCGGGCAGCGCTCGCCGCTGTCGGGCTCGCGGACCGCCTCGGACACCGGCCGAGCGAACTGTCGGGAGGCCAGCAGCAGCGGGTCGCGATCGCGCGGGCGATGATCGCGCGGCCCGCCGTCCTCTTCGCCGACGAGCCGACCGGCGCGCTGGACACCCGGGCGTCGCGGATGGTGCTGCGGCTGTTGAGGGACCTGGTGGACAGCCAGGGCCAGACGGTCGTGATGGTGACCCACGACCCTGCCGCCGCGGCGTACGCGGATCGCGTGCTGCTGCTGGCGGACGGACGGCTCGTGGACGAACTGCCGGGTGCCGCCGGTGCCGAGGCGATCGCGGCGCGGATGGCGGCCCTGGAGGTGGGACCGTGATCAGCCTGGCCACGGCAAGGGAACGCTGGAGCTCCTTCCTGGGGTGCTTCGTGGCCGTGGCGCTGGGCGTCGCGGTGGTGGCGATGAGCGCGCTGGTGCTGCTGTCGGACGGCACGAGGGTGCCTGAACGGCTCGCGGGAGCACCGGTGTTGGTGCAGAGCCCGGCGGGGACGCAGACCGGCGGGGTGTTCGTGGAGAACCCGCCGTGGGCACCGGAGCGCGCCGAGGAACTGCGACGGCAGCTGGCCGAGCTGCCGGGAGTCGCCGATGCGGTGACGGACCGGTCCTTCTACGCGCAGGCGGCGGACACCGAACAGCGCAGGGGCGAGCGACAGGGCCACCCCTGGTCGACCGCGGCGCTCGCCGAGTACGGCCTGAGCGAGGGCAGGCCGCCCGCCACCGCGCGCGAGATCGTCGTGGACCGGTCGCTCGGGTTCACGCCGGGCGAACCCGTCACGGTGCTGACGGCACGCGGGCCGCAGCGGTTCTCGGTGTCCGGGACGATGAACGGCCCCGGTTACTACGTCACCGACCGGCGGGCCTCCGAACTGGCCGGCGGAGTACGGACCATCGGACTGCTCCTGGAGCCGGGAACCGACGCCACCCGCGTCGCGGCCGCCGCGCGGCGCGCCGTCGGCGGCGACGGCACGGTCCTGACCGGTGCCTCCCGCGACGCGCTGGCGCCGAAGCAGGACGAGACGACCCGCTGGATCGGCGGCCAGGTGCTCACCGCCATGGCGCTGCTGTCCGCCTTCGTCACGGTCTTCGTCGTCTCCTCGACGTTCGCGTTCGCCGTCGTGCAGCGGCGCCGCGAGTTCGGCCTGCTGCGGACGATCGGCGCCACACCGCGGCAGCTGAAGCGGCTGGTGTACGGCGAGGCCCTGGCGGTGGGCGCTGTCGGTGCGGCGGCGGGGGCACTGCTCGGCGTGGCGCTCGCGCCCACGATGACCGGGGTGCTGATCGACGCGGGCTTCCAGCCGGCGGGCTTCGAAGTGCGCCTGCGGTGGTGGGTACCGGTTGCGGCCTTCGCCTCGGGCGTGGTGGTGGCCCTCGTCGGCGTGGGGGCCGCGTCGCGCCGGGCGTCCCGGGTGAAGCCGCTGGAGGCGATGCGGGAGGCGGCGGTGGACAGCCGGCCGATGACGCGGCGCCGCTGGGTCGCCGGGCTGGCGGCGACGGGCGTGGGCGCGGTCTGCTCGGTGGGTACGGCCTTCGCGGGGGCCGACGGCATCGTGCTGCTGGCGCTCGGCACGGCGATGAGCCTGACAGTCGGCCTGACCCTCCTCGCACCGGTGCTCGTCGGGCCCGTCATCGGAGTACTGACCCGGCCGCTCGCCCGGCGCCCCGGTGCGACGGCTGTGCTCGTACGCGAGAACATGATCACCGCGGTGCGCCGAACCTCCGCCACCGTCGCCCCGGTGCTGGCGACCGTCGCTTTCGCCGTACTGATCACCAGCACCGTGCAGACGACCCAGAGCGCCGAAACCGCCCGGCAGGCCGCGGCCGTACGGGCTGAGGCGGCGGTGGTGCCCAGAGGAACGCCGGGCCTGTCGGACGCGGCGGTGGCCCGGGTCGAGGGCACGTCGTTGCTGTCGACGACGGTGTACGGCGGTGACGGCGGAGCGGCCCTGTCCGCGGCCGGGGTGTCGTCCGGTTTCGAGCGGGTGTACGCCGTGCCCGCGCCCCGTGGTGACACGGTCGTCGTCACGGCGGCCGTGGCGGCCGCGCACGGCTGGCGGAAGGGCCATGTCGCCCCACTCACCCTCGAGGACGGCCGTACGCGGAGGTTGCGTGTGATGGCCGTGGTGGACGACTCGATGCCCTACCAGGTCCTCCTCCCGCGCGACCTGGTACGCGACCACGACCCGTCAGCACTGGCGGACGTCGCCTACCGCACAACCCGCGCCCCCACCCACATCCTGGCCGGGCTCAGCGCCGATGAGGTCTCCGTGGAGGCGTACGCGGCCTCGGACGACGCCGAGGAGGACCGGCTTGTGTGGATCTTCACCCTGATGCTCGTCGCCGTATCGGCGGGCTACACGGCGATCGCCGTCGCCTCCACCTTGCTGACGGCCACCGCGGGCCGGGTGCGCGACTTCCGCGTACTGCGCCTGTCCGGTGCGACGCCCCGCCAGGTGCTGCTGGCCCTTACAGCCGAAACGTGCTGTGTCGTCACCCTGGGCGCGGTCCTGGGCCTGGCGGCGGCCGCCCCGGCCCTGCTCGGCACGGTCCACGGCCTTCGCCAGGAACTGGGCCAGCCAGTGGAGTTGTCGCTGGCCTGGCCCTGGCTCACGGGCGTGGTGACAGCCTGCCTGCTGCTCGGCACGGCGGCCGCCGTCCTCCCGGCCTGCGTCGCTCTGCGGCGTATGAGGCGGGCGTGAGCAACCGCCCGCAGGGCCCGCAGGAAGCTGCGGCCCTGCTCGATGAAGACATCGGTGATCCAGACGATCAGCTTGGGAAGCCACGGCGCTTGGGGAGCCGGGTAGCCTCTGACCTGGGCATACGTGCCTTGGTGTGGCGCCCGGGGCGCATGATCGCACCGTAGTTGACCGTGGTTCACCGGTCTTATGGGCACGCTATGGGCACGGCGCTCGGCGACGGGTGGGTGCCGCGTGAAGTGGCCCACCTTTCGCATGGGGCCGTCCGTGCCAGGGCCGACTGCGCGGAGCCGTTGCGTGTGCACATGGATAGCTGGCCCCTTCTTGGCGTCACCCTTGGCGTCACTCGCCCTCGCCCGAGAGGTGGAGCTTGCTGGTGAAGCCGCCCCGGGAGCGGCCGAGGCCCTCGTCGGGGCGGTGCTGCCGGAGCGTGCGCCCTTTCCCGGCACCCTCGCGGCCGTCTCGCGTGCTCCGGCCGCCCGAGCGCACCCGCCGATGCGGCGGGGTTCGGATCGACGCTTGAGCTTGCGTCGGGAAACCGATCGGTTTACCCTTCTGGAAACCGATCGGTTTCACGTTCTCCGGGGAGAGTCATGACTGTTTTGAAGGGCGCGAACGTCTTCGTCACCGGCGGCAGCCGCGGCATAGGCAAGGCGCTCGTGGAAGAGCTGTATGTGCGCGGTGCCGGCAAGGTCTACGCCACGGCCCGTGATCCGCGCGGCGTGACGCACCCGGATGCGGTCCCGGTGGCGCTGGAGGTCACGGACCCGGCTTCCGTGGCGGCCGCTGCCGCGCAGGCGCAGGACGTCACCGTACTGATCAACAACGCCGGTGCCTCGGTCGGCGCGTCCTTCCTCGACTCCCCGATCGACGACATACGCCGGGAGTTCGAGGCGAACTTCTACGGCCCGCTTCTGGTCGCCCGGGCCTTCGTGCCGGTCATCGAGCGCAATGGTGGCGGCCACGTCCTGAACGTGCACTCCGTGCTTTCCTGGCTGGCCCTCGGCGGCTCCTACAGCGCCTCCAAGGCCGCCCTGTGGTCGCAGACCAACTCCCTGCGCCTGGAGCTTCAGTCGCGCGGCATCGCTGTCACCGGACTGCACGTCGGCTACGTCGATACGGACCTCGCGGCCGGCGTCGAGGCGCCCAAGTCCGACCCCCGTGACGTCGCCTCCCTCGCCCTCGACGGCGTCGAGACCGGCGCGTACGAGGTGCTCGCCGACGACATCTCCCGGCAGGTCAAGGCGGGCCTGGCCGGCGACCTGGCAGGGCTGTACCCCCAGCTCACCAAGTAGACCGGGTCCCCGGCGGGGCCCTCACCACCAACCGCAACTCACCGGAGAGGGTATTAGCAATGAGTGCGAATTCAGAGAAGAAGATGTTTTACGCCCTGAATATGTTTGACGTGGTCGACCTGGAGAAATACCTTGCGTATTTCAGCCGCTTGCCGGAAGCGGCTCCGCGGTACGGTGGTCGAATGGTGGCGTTTGGTCGCTTCCGGGACAACGTAGCTGGTGACCTCGCGCCACGGCAGGTTCTGTTCCTCGTTGAATGGGAGTCCGAAGAGGCATTCAACAGGTTCCGGGACGATCCGGAATTGGCCGACCTGCATCCGCTGCGGGAGAGCGGGACGGCGTCCTATATCTGGCAGACGTTCGATGGTTCCGATATGAGTGACCCCACCGACGTTTCGCTCGACGATGTACTGGCGGTGCTCAAGCCTTAGCCTCGATCTTTCGTGAGGGCCCGCCGACGGAGTCGGTGGGCCCTTTCGCTTGCCGGAGCTGATGGTGGGCAGACCGGCGGCCCGGTGGAGAATCCTGCGTCGGCCGGTGGCGGCGCGGCTGTTCGGAAAGCCCGGGCAGCGCCTGTGCGTCAGCCGGCCAGCTGGTTCATCTTGCGGATCTGCTTGTCGAAGACCGCGGCGGGAGCGAGGCGGCGCAGTAGGCGTGCGCGTCCGGCCAAGGGACCGGCGGTGTAGCGGGGCTTCGGCTTCGTGTCGGTCGCTGCCGCGACGATCGCCTGGGCGACGACGGCGGGGGCGTCGCCGCCTCTGACGGCCTCCGCCATCACGCGGTCGACGGTCTGCCGCTGCTGCGCGTACGCGTGCAGGGGGTGTCGGGCTTCGCGCTGTTGGCCTCGAATCCGGTCCTGGTGTAGGCGGGTTCGATGATGAGCGCCCGGACGCCGTGGTCACGGATCTCGTGGTCCAGGGACTCGGTGTAGCCCTCGATCGCGTGCTTGGAGGCGGCGTAGGCGGCCATGTAGGGCTGGGGCAGGAACCCGAGCACGGACGAGATGTTGATGATGCGCCCGCGTCGCTGGGCACGCATGTGCGGCAGGACCTCGTTCACCATGCGCATGACCCCGAAGACGTTGGTGTCGAAGAGGGGCCGGGCCTGCTCGACGGAGGTTTCCTCCGCCGCCCACATCGAGCCGACGCCGGCGTTGTTGATCAGGACGTCGATCCGCCCGAACCGCTCGCTCACTTCCTGGACCGTTGCGGCGACCGAGGCGTCACTGGCGACGTCGAGTCCGAGGAACGTCATGCCGTCGAGCGGGGTGACGCGTGAGGTGCCACGGCTTGTGCCGACCACGTTGAATCCGGCCACGACGAGGGCGAGCGCGGTTTCCTTCCCGATGCCGGATGACGCACCCGTCACGAGTGCCACCGGCCGATCTGTCGTCATCCTGGACTCCCGCACCCACTCGAAGCCGATCAGTTTCCGCTAGGGTAAACCGATCGGTTTTCGCATGCGAGTTCAAGCAGGGAGAATGCCGCCATGGGCCGGATCAGTGAGCAGGAGCGGCGTGAGAACGTCATTCGCGCGGCGATCGCCGAGTTCGCGATCGTCGGCTACCGCGGCACCACCACCGCTGCGATCGCCGAGGGTCGGTGTCAAGCAGCCGTATCTCTTCCGGCTTTTCCCGGACAAGAAGGCGATCTTCGTCGCCGCTCTGGTGCGGAGCGCGGAAGGCACTCGCTTGGCTTGCGAGGAGGCGGCCGACGGGGTGGAGGGAGGCGAGCAAGCCCGGCAGATGATGGCGGACGCCTGTGCGCAGCTGATCTCGACGCGCCCCGAAACGCTCCTGGTGCAGAGGCAGGGATATGTCGCCGTGGCGGCCTCCGAAGTGCAGGGCGATGGCCTGATCGGTGAGGTCGTCCGGGCCGGCTGGATGAGTATCTGGGAAACCGTGCACCTGTCGCTGGGGGCGCTGATGACAAGACCGCAGGCTTCTTCGCCTGCGGCATGCTCGGCAACACGCTCACGGCCACCGGGCTTCCAGTGGGTGCCGGGAGGTGAGGGAGTCTTCTGGGCGGCGATGCGTCAGTGCACGCCTGCCGCGTCGAGCAGGGTCGTCACGGTGGGCGCGACGAGCCCGGTCAGGCTGTCGGCCTGAATCCCCGCGCGGGCGCTCGCGCCGTCGAAGACCAGGCTGAGCTGTCGGGCCAGCAGATCGGGATCGCCCGCCCCGCCCTGCTCGGCCTCGGTGCGGAAGAAGGCCGTCAGATTCGCCTTGACTTGGTGGGCCACGCGGCTCGCCGGGTGACTCTGGTCCTTGAGTTCGACCTGCACGGCCAGATACCGACAGCCTTGGAAGTCGGGCGCTCCTGCCTGCGATTCCACCTGCTCGAAAACGTGCAGGATCCGCTCGCGGGGTGACCGGCCGTCGTCCATCGCGGGCAGGAGAGTCGCCACGTAGGCGGAGGCGCGCTCCTTCAGGCTCACTGCCAGGAGTTCGTCCTTGCTCTCGAACAGCTGATACATGGAGCGCTTCGACACCCCCGCCGCCTTGCACAGCGCCTCGACGCCGATGCTGACGCCGTCTCGGTAGGTGAGCGTGGCCGCCGCCTCCAGCAGGCGCTCCCTGGGGCTCAGTTTCACTTCGGTGCTCATGCCGTGAGGTTAACCCGGAGTGGACGAAATGAAAACCGATCGGTTTCCGGAGGTCTCCGGCGAGGGCTCGGCGACGGCCTGGGGGAAGGGCTGTCGCCGAGCCATGATGGTGTGCGCGCCTGCCGTCCCCGTCAGGACGACGCACGCCGGGGCCACTCCGAGTAACGGCTCGTCTTGGGTGACCTGCCGTCATGCCCGTACGGCGGTCTTCTCCAGCATCGTCTCCGCCGGGATGCGGTGCAGGCCCTGGCGGTCGTAAAAGGGGTGACTGCCGCTCATGACGTACGGGTCTCTCGGTCGGTGGACGCGGAACGCCTCGCCGGGGGATGCCAGCCACCGGTGACTTCCTTGACGGGCTTGTGGGGGAAGCGGCGCCGGGCGTACTCCTGTGCGTGGGAGTCCGGCAGGACGTACAGGGTTTCCTTCTTGTCCTGGAGCGGTCGCAGGACGGTGTCCATGAAGCTCTTGCGGTCGTCCAGGTACGGGCCGAGGACGTCCTCGCCGGCGGGGCAGACAGCGAGGCAGTAGCCGGACTTGTAGCCGGGCGGAGAGCTCAGGCTCTGCCACATGGAGGCGCTCTCGGAATCGCTGACCCGGGAGCGGTAGTCGGCCGCGTCCTCGCTGTCGGCCACCGTCTGCGCCCAGTCGGTGAACCCGCTCATGAACTCTCGGTAGTTGTGGGTGGTGCAGGCCAGCGCGTCGAAGGAGCCGTCCTTGGCGATGGCGCCGACCGGGCAGGCGGCGACGCACAACTTGCAGTCGATGCAGGGGTTGTAGTTCAGCGCCTGCCCGTACTCGCTCACCTCCGCGTCCACCAGGACGGTGACCAGGAGGACGAAGCTGCCGAACTTCGGGTGGATGACGTTGCGGTGCAGGCCCATCACGCCGAGCCCGGCGGCCACGGCGACCGTCTTGTGCGCCACCACCCAGATTCGTTCGCTGGGGAAGCGGTCCATCTCCTGGGGAAAGCCGACGGAGGGATTGAGCGCGCGGTAGCCGGCGTCCTGTAGGGACTGGGTGACGCTGCGCGCGGCGTGGTTGGCCTGTTCGTCGGTCTGGTGGAACTCCTGGTTGGCCACGCTGCGGGCGGGGGGGGCGGCAGTTGTCGCGGTTCATCCGGACCGCCATCGCGATCAGGGTGCGGGTGCCGGGCAACGCGGACAGCGCGTGCTCGCGCTCGCCGGCCAGGTCCGGGTGGTCCAGGCTGACCGCGGCGACGTCGTCCGCCCCGGCCGCCAGGCACAGCTCGCGCAGCCAGGCCGCGTCGATCACCGCGGGCGGGCGGCCCACGTCACCGGCCCTGCGCCGGGCGAGTACGGCCCGTACCGACGGGTGGGCCGCCAGCTTCGCCGGAAGCGGGGGACGGGTGGGTTGCCCCTCGGTGCCACGCGCGGCAGTCATCCATGCTCCTGGGGGTGCGGGTACAAGGCTCGCCGCCACGGGCGAGAAACCGATCAGTTTCACCACCGTAAACCGATCGGTTTTCGCGTGCAAGCCCAAGCGGCGAGCCTCTCCTGCGGACTGTCGATCAGGTTCCTCGCGGGCGTCGGCGATCAATCGTCAGGCGATCAGGGCACAGCCCGCGAGTCGGACCGGGGTGCCGGCCCTCGGCTGGCAAGGGGCGTGGGCCCCATGGGGGTTGCTCGGTCACCGGGGGCGGTTGCGGCTTGCCGAGTGCATCGCTCGCCGCAACTGCTCGTCACACGATGCGTCAGCGCATGTCCGCCGCATCGAGCAGTGCGGTCACGGTGGGAGCGATGAGACCGGCCGGCGTGTCGGCTTTGATTCCCGCACGGGCGCTGGCGCCGTCGAAGACCAGGATCAGCTGACGGGCCAGCAGGTCCGGGTCGTTCGCCCCGCCCTGTTCGGCCTCGGCGCGGAAGAAGCCTGTCAGGTTCTCCTTGACCCGAGCGGCCACCCGGCTCGCGGGGTGGCTCGGGTCCTTGAGCTCGATCTGTACGACGAGGTACCGGCAGCCCTGGAAGTCGGGTGCACCCGCCTGCGCCTCCGCCTGTTCGAAGACATGCAGGATCCGCTCGCGGGGTGGACGGTTGTCGTCCGTCGCGGGAAGGAGCGCCGTCACATAGGCGGAGGCGCGTTCCTCCAGGCTCGCCGCCAGCAGTTCGCCTTTGCTCTCGAACAGCTTGTACATGGAGCGCTTGGACACCCCCGCCGCCTTGCACAGCGTGTCGACGCCGATGTTGACGCCGTCTCGGTAGGTGAGCGTGGCCGCCGCCTCCAGCAGTCGCTCTCGGGAGCTTGGCATTGCTTCGGTGGTCATATTGCGAGGTTAACTCGATTCCGGCCCATGGGAAACCGATCGGTTTACGATGTCGGCCGGGGTGCGCTACGGCGCCGCCCACGGCCGAGTCAGTCCGGCGCCGCCGCCGTGGTCTCCAGAATGGTCGGTGTGTCTCACCGGCCTCGGAAGCTCGGCCCCCATCGTGCGTGCCCTCGACCGGCGATGACGGGTTTGCTGAGGACGGAACGCACGGGACCGTCTCGGAGATGCCCCTGTCCTGCGCTGATGTGTGCCTGGAGGGCACCAATCAGCGCAGGACATCTCTCACCACGGTGGATTCAGGCTCAGTGGGCGATCACAGGCTCGCCCTCCGACGGTGCCAGAGCTGAATTCGGCATCAGGGACGCCGTGAGCACCGCACCGACCACGAAGATCCCGGCGCCCCACGCCAGGGTGGCCGTATAGCTCTCGACCCCCGCCTGTGCCGCCGTCAGTGCGCTCGGCTTGTGCGAGGACAGATAGTCGGTCGCGGCCGATGAGGCAACGGTGGTCAGCAGCGCCGTGCTGATCGAGCCGCCCACCTGCTGGCTGGTGTTGATCAGTGCCGAGGCGACGCCCGCGTCCTCGTGGTGCACGCCTGCGGTCGCACCCTGGAACGAGGTGGTCATCACCGCACCGATACCGAGACCCAACAGGATCATGCCCGGCATGATGTCGGCGACGTAGCCGCTGTCCAGCGTGAGCCGGGTCAGCAGGGCCATGCCGGACGCGGAGACCAGGAAGCCGGCGCTGACCACGACCTTCGGGCCGACCTTGGGCAACAGCAGCGAAGGCACCGTGGTCGACGAGGCGACGATGCCCCCGACCATCGGCAGGAAGGACAGACCGGCCTCGATCGGCGAGTAGCCGATGCTGGCCTCCAGGTAGTAGGTCAGGAACAGGAAGATCGAGAACATCCCCATGCCCAGGACGAACACGGCCAGGAACGAACCACCTCGGGTCCGGTCCAGCACGACGCGCAGCGGCAGCAGCGGATGCGCGACCCTGAGCTCCAGCCAGGCGAATACCGCGAGCAGCACCACGCCGCTGATCATGGAGCCGAGGGCGACCGGGTCGGTCCAACTGGTGGATTCGACGTGCGCGAACCCGTAGACGATGCCGAACAGCGCGGCGCTCACCACGACGGTGCCAGGAATGTCGATCTTGGGCCGCTCGGTGACCGCGGGCTTGGCCAGCAACAGCAATGCGCCGACCAGTGCGACGCCCGCGAAAATGACGTTCACGTACATCACCCAGCGCCACGACGCCCATTCGGTGAGCATGCCGCCGAGCAGGAGTCCGACCGCGGCACCCGCACCGGACAACGCACTGAAGATGCCGAAGGCTTTCGGCCTTTCGGCCGGGTCGGTGAAGGTCACGCTGAGCAGCGAGAGCGCCGCGGGCGCGAGCAGTGCGGCGAACAACCCCTGGGCCACACGTGCCGCCACAAGTATGTCGAAGCTGCCGGCCGCGCCGCCGACGACGGATGCGGCCGCGAAACCGATCAGGCCGGTCACGAAGGTCGTACGTCGACCGAACAGGTCACCGAGTCGGCCCCCGAGCAGCAGCAGGCTGCCGAACGCCAAGGCGTACCCCGTGATGACCCACTGCCGGCTGCCGTCACTGAAACCGAGGTCATGTTGCGCTTCGGGCAGCGCGATGTTCACGACGGTCGCATCGAGCGTGACCATGAGCTGTGCCACGCCCAGTACGACGAGCACCCACCAGCGCACGGCATGTGAGCCGCGGCGGCCCGAGTCTGTTTTCCCGGAAGCGGGCGCTCCGCGGTCGAAGGTGGTACTCACTTTTCTCCTCAGTCGCTGGGCATGGGCCTACCGTCGGCAGGAAACCGATCGGTTTCCACTTAGGAAAACAGATCGGTTTCCTCGCTGCAAGTGAACGTGTCGCATCCGGCCTGGGAGTGACCCGACAGGGGCGAAGTCCGCGTAGGTCGACGGCGCTGCCTCGACCGACCCCTGGTTGTTCGGCGTCAACGCCTTGTGTCGCACCTTCAAGGTCGAGCGCGACCGCCGCGACCACCGGCCTTGCGGGCCTCTTGGCCATGAAGGGAGGCCGCCTCGGACTGCGCGACCTCGTCTCCGGCGGGGTGGTGACCGTGGACCCGGCCGCAGGGGCCTGCGAGGCGATCACATCACCATGTACGTCGAGAGCCTGACGGGCACCCTCTCCGGCCTCGAAGACGTCCCCTTGTCTCCAGTCCTCCGCCTCCACCTCGCGCCCGACGCCGTCCCGGAGTGGCTCTACGGCACGGTCGGGAAACTCGACCTCAAGCTCCAACCGGGCTTGGACGGCGCCGACATCGACCAGGCAGGACAGGCGGGCGGAGAGCTCGTCATCCCAGGCGTCCACGGGTACGGAACGCCCCGGTGAAGCCGGGGGCCTGCCGGGCTTGCGCCTGGAAACCGATCGGTTTACCTTAGTGGAGACCGATCGGTTTCTCATTCTCCGGTGAGAGTCATGACCGTTTTGGTAATCCCCTCACACACAAGGAGTCGGCGAGATGCCCAGCCAGGAGTCACGTCCCACGATTCGCATTCCGGGGACCACCAGCCACACCATCGCCCCGCGCGCGGGATCTGTCGGCCGCGAGGGAACGCTGCGCTACCTCAAGGCGGGCACCGGCGCCCCCCTGGTCCTGCTGCACACCGTGCGCACCCAGGCCGAGCACTTCCGCCACCTCATCCCGCTGATCGCGGACCGGTACACCGTGTACGCCCTCGACCTGCCGGGGATGGGCTACTCCGAGATCGTGCCCGGGGCGTCGTACGACGAGCCCGCGATGCGTGCGGGCGTTGAGCGGCTGCTGACCGAACTCGACCTGAATGACGTGACGTTGGTCGGGGAGTCCATGGGCGCGGTGCTCGCCCTGACCGCCGCGGCCGATCTCCCGGAGCGGGTACGACGCGTCGCCGCGGTCAACACGTACGACTTCCGCGGCGGAATCGCCCGCTCAAGTCTCCTCGCCCGTGTAGTGGTCAGTGGTGTCCTCGCGCCCGGCGTGGGCCCCGTGATCGCCGGGGTCGAGCCCAAGCCCGCCCTCCGCACGATCCTTCAGAGCGGCCTCGGCGACAAGAGCGCGCTGCGCGAGGACTACATGGACGAACTCCTCCAGGTGGGCAGCCGCCCCGGCTACCCGACCGTCGCCCGGGCCGTGTACCAGGCCCTGCCCAGCCTCATCGCGGCCCGCTCGCGCTACCCCGAGGTCAAGGCGCCCGTCCACCTCGTCTACGGGGAGAAGGACTGGTCCCGGCCCTCGGACCGGGAGGCCAACAAGAAGCTGCTGCCCGCCGCCGAGTTCACGCAGGTGCCGAAGGCCGGCCACTTCATCGCCCTGGAACGGCCTGATGTGCTGGCCGACCTGCTGAACGCGGTGGCCTGACCGTCCCGAGAGCGCCGTGGCCACCCCCGTTCGGGTGTAGTGCGTGACCGGGACCGGGTCGCGGACGTCACCGGTGTGGTCTCCGTCGGACAGTACCCGGCCATCAGCGGAGAGGACCTGGCCGAGGCGTTCAGCACCCGGCTCGGGCGGACCGTGACCTACGAGGCGACCGACCCCCACGCCTTCTTCGCGCCGCTCGCTCCCGCGATGGGCGAGCAAGCCATTGCCGCCATCGCAGACAGGTACCGAGCCCTCAGTACGCAGCCGGACCACTCGATCACAGCCGAGCGCTCCGCCCGGAAGCTCCTCGGTGTGCCCCCCCGGACCGCTGGCCAGTGGCTGGCCGACCTCGATCTCTGACGCGGATCGGCGACGCTGTCGGGACGCCCCGGTCGGTGTTTGACCTACCTTTTAACTTGTACAGATGTACTGGTACGCTTGAACTAGTACTGACGTACAGGAACGGGAGGTGGCGGCATGGCCGCCAAGATCGAGCGTGGCACCCCTGCGTCCCAAGCACGCCGTGACCCAGAGGGGCGTCGCAAAGCACTGGTGAAGGCGGCAGCAGATCTTCTGCTGGAAGTCGACGGTGAAGAACTGTCACACCGGCGGGTGGCTGCCCGGGCCGGTGTGCCGTTGGGGGCTACCACTTACTACTTCTCCAACCTGGAAGAGCTGCGCGAGGCTGCGCTGCTCCTGCTGACCGAGTGGATGGACGAGGTGTTGCGTGTGATCGCCGCGTCTCTGGACGCCGCCGCCGACTTCGCCGCCGCCTTCGCCGAGACGCTGCACACCTATCTCAACGAGCGCGATCAGGTTCAGGCCGATGCGGCGCTGTTCATCGCCGCGGTGCGGCGTCCCGCGCTGCGCCCTCTGGCATTGCACTGGTTCGACGGGCTGGCGGGGATCTTGTCGGCGCATACGGATGCGCATACCGCGCGTGCGGTGGCTGTCTTCTGTGACGGAGCGTCCCACCACGCGGCGCTGCGCGACGAACCGCTGGATCTCCCCGCGCTGCATCGTGCGGTCACCGCGCTGATGCAGCCCTATCCGAGCACGAGCACTAAGGAAGACCCGCAGTGAGCGTTCTGGACGGCGCGCAGGCGCCGCTGAACGTGTCCGCCCGGCGGCGGTGGGGCGCCTTGGCCGTGTTGTCGGCCAGTCTGCTCGTGGTCGTCATGGATATGACCATCCTCAACGTCGCTCTGCCGGAACTGACGGCGGACCTGGCGCCTTCGGCGATCCAGCAGCTGTGGATCGTGGATGTCTACTCGCTCGTCCTGGCCGGCCTGTTGGTGGCGATGAGCGCGCTGGCCGACCGGTGGGGCCGCAAGCTGCTGCTGCTGAGCGGCTTCGCCGTCTTCGGTGGCGCCTCGCTGCTGATCCTGGCCGCCGACAGCCCGGCCCTGGTCATCGCGGTGCGGGCCGCGCTGGGCGTGGGCGGAGCGATGATCATGCCCACCACCCTGTCGATGCTCCGCACGGTCTTCCCCGACCCGGCCGAACGCGCCACCGCCCTGGGGGTATGGGCGGCGACCTCCTCCCTCGGCGCGGCCGCGGGGCCCATCGTCGGCGGCCTGCTGCTGGAGCACTTCTCCTGGCGCGCCGCCTTCCTGGTCAACGTGCCCCTGATGGCCGCGGCCCTGGTCGCCGGACTGCTGTTGCTGCCCGAGTCGCGCGATCCGGCCCCCGGCTCCTGGGATGTCCCGGCCACCGTGCTGTCGGTGGCCGGCATGGTGGCCCTGGTCTGGTCGATCAAGCGCTTCGCCAAGGAGGGCCTGGCCGCCCCGGCCGCCTGGGCCGCGTTGCTGGTCGCCGCCGTGCTGCTGAGCTGGTTCGTCCGGCGCTGCCTGCGCCGTCCCGACCCTCTGCTGGACGTGCGCCTGTTCCAGCGCAGGCCGTTCTCCGCCGGCACCGTGGCCGCGCTGGCCGTGATGTTCGCCATGGGCGCGCTGCTGCTGCTGGTGGCCCAGTGGCTCCAGCTCGTCGAGGGCCATTCCCCGCTGCAGGCCGGCGTGCACCTGCTGCCGATCGCCGCAGGAGCGGGAGCCGCCTCGTTCCTGGCCCCCGCTCTGGCCCCGCGTATCGGGGCGCGCGTCGTGCTGGCCGGCGGCCTGGCCGTGACCGCGGTGGGGTTCCTGGCCCTGTACGTCACCCCCGGCACGCTGGGATACCCGGTGATCGCCCTGTCCCTGACGCTGCTGGGCGCGGGAACCGGCTCCCTGGCGATCGCCTCGGCCCTCATCATGTCCGGCACACCGCAGGCCAAGGCGGGCAACGCCGCCGCGATAGAGGAGACCTCCTACGACCTGGGCAACGTACTGGGCGTGGCCGTCCTGGGCAGCGCCGCCGCTGTGGTCTACCGCCCCACCTGGACTCGGCTGTCGAGCGCGGCCAGGAGGTGGACGCCTCCCAGCTCACCACCGCGCAGGAATCCCTGAGCAGCGCCCTGGACATCGCCTCCCGCACCGGTGCACCCGATCTTGCCGCCCGGGCCCGTGACGCCTTCTCCGACTCCATCGCCACGATCGGCCTGGCCGGTGGCCTGACCATGCTGGCCGCCGCTGCTGTCGTCTTCGTCCTGGTGCCCAAAGACCTGGACATCACTCAGCAGCAACATCACTGAGCGGACATCAGCTGTCCGTCCTGAGCGAGGACGCCTGCTCCATTCATCTCCTGTTGGCAGCCCCGCCTCCTCTCCCTGAAAGCAAGGAAACCACCCACATGACCAAGTCACGTGCCCTGATCGTAGGCATGGGTATCAGCGGCCTGGCCACAGCCATGCGCCTGCACGAGATCGGCTGGGAGCCCGTGATCGTCGAGCGTGCCGCCGAACGCCGCGGCCCCGGCTACTTCATCGCGCTGTTCGGGACCGGCCTTGCCACCGCGCAGCGGATGGACGTCCTCGACGCCATCGGCAGCCGGGACGACCCCACCACCGTGAGCTACGACGTCGACCGCGAGGGCCGCCTCCGCCCGAATCCGGGCTTCGTCGACGTGCCCGGCAGCCCTCGCGTGATCCTCAGGGGCGACGTCGAGGCCGCCTTCCACGACACGGTCGCCCCCCGCACCGAGATCCGCTACGGCACGACCCCGGTGGCCCTCGAAGAGCACGCCGACGGGGTGGACGTCACGCTGCGCACCACCGTGGAAGGGGACACCACCGAGACCACGGAACGCTTCGACCTCGTGGTGGGAGCCGACGGGCTGCGCTCCACCGTCCGCCGCCTGGCCTTCGGACCGGACTCGCAGTACATGAAGCCGATGAACCACATCATCGCCGCCACCGTCCTGAAGGAGCAGGTCCCCGGCCTGCGGCAGCAGGACGGCCTCACCTTCTCCGAGCCGGGCCGCTCCGCGTGGGTCTTCCCCTTCGCCAACCACCAACCGGGGCTGCTGTTCAATTACCGCACCCGCGACGCGGACGCCCAGTTCCGCCGCCCGCCCGTCGAGTCCCTGCGCCGCGCCTTCGGCCCCCGGCCCACCGGCCCCGTCCTCGCTCACCTTTTCCAGCAGTTCGAGGACGCCGATGACTTCCTCTTCGACTCCACCCACCAGGTCCTCATGCCCACCTGGCACACCGACCGCGTCGTCCTGGTCGGAGACGCCGCCTGGTCCATGACCCTCTACTCCGGCATGGGCGCCTCCACCGGCATGGCCGGCGCCGATCTCCTCGGCACCGTCCTGCAACGCAACCCCGGCCAGCTCCCCCGCGCACTGCGCGAATGGGAGCAGCGCCTGCGGCCCTTCATCACCACCGAGCAGAAGACGGCGCTCACCGTCGGTCTGCAGATGTTCGTCCCCCAGACCCGACGCGACATAGCCCTGCGCAGCATCAACCAGAAACTGATCAGCAACCCGGTCACCGCGCGCGTGATGAGGATCGTGATGACCAACGCGCTCAAGCACAAGTCCATCGACATCGCCGCACCCTGACCACGGCCCGACGACAGCCCCCGTCCTCCCCGCGGGCCTTGGTGCCCGCGAGGAGGACGGGCGGAAGCTCCTGTGCCTTTTCCAACCTGACGGGCTGCCTGGCAGGGCCGCGTCGTTCAGGCCAGGTGGCCTGGTCGATCACATGCCGAGCGTGATCAGCGGACGGTTGCCATCGCGGGTGCGGCGGCGCAGACCGGCGGCGGCGATGTCCGGGTGACGGGCGAACCGGAAGGCGCCCATGGCCAGGTCAAGCAGGGAGGCCATGGCACATGGAGCGGTCCCGGAGCGTACGCGGAAGGCATCCTCGGCGTCCGTGGTGTCGCGCACGTGATCGATCTTGTCTCCGATGCCCCGGTGATCGCGGACGCGGCGGGCGATCTCGGTCGCATCGGCCCTTTCCGCGTTCAGGCCGGGCGCGGCTACGCAGGGCACGTCTTCGTCGAGGCCGCTCGGCCGGTGTGACGTCATTACCGACTTCTCAGCAAGGAGCCCTCCGGGTGTCCAGTACCGACAAAACTCCCTCCGACTCTCCAAGCACCGTCCTGGCCGGTTCTTTCACCTGCGCGTGGTGCGGCCTGACGGTGTCCGCCGTCGCCGGCGACGGCACACGGCGAAACCACTGCCCGTCGTGCCTGCACTCCCAGCACGTTCTCGACCACGTCGAGGGCGGCCCCAGCCAATGCCAAAGCCGGATGGCGCCGATCGCCGTCGCCGTGCTGCGCACCGGCGACTGGATGGTCATCCACCGTTGCATACGCTGCAACGAGCTGACCTCCAACCCGATCTGCACCGACGACAACCAGCTCATCCTGATGCGCATGGCCGTACGGCCGCTGGCACAACCACCCTTCCCGCTCGAAGCATTCGGCGACCTGTGAACGAGAAGGAGAAGACCCCTTATGCCGAAACGAGCGAGCACCTCCAGCGGGCGTACGCACAGAACACGGCGCCCACAGCGGCACAAGGACGTCCTCCACCGCCAGGGAGGACACCGGCGACACGATTTCAAGTGCGTGAGCTGCAAACTGGACGTGTCCTTGGACGCGCCCGGCACCGCACACCGCAACCACTGCCCGAACTGCCTGGCCAGCCTGCACGTCGACCGCCGGATCCCCGGCGACCGGGCCGCCGCCTGCCGTGGACGGATGGAAGCACTCAGCATGTCGGTACGGCCCGACGGCGAGTGGATGATCATCCACCAGTGCCAGTCCTGTGACGAGATCAGCGCCAACCGGATCGCCGGCGACGACAACGCACTGGCCCTGGTGCGCCTCGTAATGAAACCGCTGAGAGACACCAGCATCGCCCACCGCATGCTGCTCCAGCTAGGACCTGAGCCGCACGTCCGCGACATCGCGACGCGGGGCACCGGGACGAGCGCCGCCGGTCTCGGCCCTGCTCTCGTACAGCTACGGCCAACGGACGCGTAGCGCTGCGTGATGCTTGGGGCCGGACCCCTCGCGAGAGCCAGCGGTGCCGCGGATGGCAGGAGAAGCCGTGCCACCTCCGGGTCGGTTTGTCGGGCTTCCGGCCGCTGACGGGCCGCCAATGCTCCGCCGCAGTAAATACCGGATCTACCGCGACAGGGCCCGGCCTCGGCCTGCTGGGCGTGGTGGCGTTGGGCGTGCCAGTGAGCGGCGGCGGTGGCGAGGAAGAGCAGGGTGTCGATCAGCATCGCCGTGGTCGCACCGTCCTCCCCTCGGCCCAGCGCCGGGCCGCTGTGGCGGAGATCGCGAGCGGCTCGGCTCGGGGCCTGGGCATACCGGTACTCGGCAAGGGTGTGGGAGCCAGGATGCCGGCGAGTGCCGCTCGGTCGGGAACACGCAGCCGCCCGGGGTGGCGACGGCGCCGTTCGGGAGCAGACGGCAGCAGTGGGGCCACCCGCTCCGACAGGTCGTCAGGAACAAGATCAGCACGCACTTTGGGCACTCTGCTGACCAAGATCGCCGACCACAAGACCCGCGGCTCATCTCATTGTGATTTGAGCGCTTCAGTCGGCGCCGTTCGCCAGATCGAGCGCTCAGCCTGAGGCGTCCTCCAGCGGGAGGTGGTCTCGGAAGTGCTGCGAATCCAGCCACTCCTCCTTTACGAAGAGCGGACGTGTAAGGTGCGCTTCCCCGACCCGCCGCGAACGCAGAAGAATCCCGAGCTCGGTCAGGGAAACCGACTCGTCAGGCGTGTAGAGCACGCAGTTCCCATGCTCCGCAGCGTGGTCCAGCAGGAACTGGTGGCCCTGCTCTGGATCGCTCCCTGCCAGCGGGAAACCGGACAGGAAGACCTGCGGACCGGTGACCGCATCCAGCGCGACGCATGCGAGCCTGCCCGCGTCGTAGAACGCCTTCACCCCATCCGGGAAGTCCTCCTGCTCATACGGACCGCCAACCCGTTCCCGCGGTCCAGAGACCAGCAGTGCGTCGGCGACCTCGGCCGGAGACATCCCGAACTGCAACGGCCCCACACCGGCTCCGGTTCGCAGCTCGGTCACGTCCGCTGGAGTGGTGTATTGACGGCCACTCGGTGATCTCGGTTTGAGGCTATGCGGTGAGTTCGGTGGGCAGGGCGGTCTCGTCGGTTTCTGACTCGATCGGGTGGAGGCGGGCCTTGCCGAGCAGGTCGAGTCCCATGTAGCGGCGGGCCTCGG